>JANNGR010000246.1:0-7982 GCA_031403955.1 Betaproteobacteria bacterium | reverse complement strand
ACTTGGGAATCGTCGGCTGCAAATCGACCGCAGCGGTCCATTTTTGGCTTCGCCGCACTTCGTGAACACCGTCTTTTTGACCCATAGCGGGGCTATGGGCCTGCAAATCCGGCAAAAACTGTCCTCGCTGGGGCCGATTTTCGCTATCGACGCCCCAAATCCGACAGGCTCCTGGGCTTGCGGCCACCGACAGCCCCTTAAAATCGCCACTCTGTTTAACCCGAGCCTCGCGTCAAGGCCGGCTCAATTCCAGGACACATCATGAAAGAACTGATTTTGGCGCTCGCGCTTGGCGCCGCGGCCGTTGCCGCATCGGCCCAGGGCAAGGAACTCAAGGTGGCGATCGACCCGACCTACGAGCCGTTTACCTTCAAGACCGCGGACGGCAAACCGACCGGGTTTGACGTCGATATTGCCAACGCCGTGTGTGAACACATCAAACGCAAATGTGTGTTTGTCGAGCAGGTCTGGGACAGCATGATTCCGGGGCTGCAGGCGAAGAAATACGACGTCATCATCAGCTCGATGTCAATCACCGAAGACCGCCTCAAGGTGGTTGATTTCACCGACAAGTACTACAACACGCCGAGCAAGATCGTGCTCAAGAAAGATATCAAGTTCACCGACGCGGCGTCGCTCAAGGGCAAGAAGATCGGCGTGTTAAAGGGCAGCACGCAAGAGAAATACGCCAATGGCGAATTGAAGCCGGCCGGTGTGGTTGTCACGCCCTACGAAGCGCAGGACCAGGTCTACCTGGACATAAAGTCCGGCCGCCTGGATGGCACCGTGGCCGATACCCTGGAAGTGCAAGGCGGCTTTTTGAGCAAGCCTGAAGGCAAGGACTATGTTTTTGTCGGGCCGGAGTTGTTCATACCCAAATACTTTGGCACCGGCGCCGGATTCGCGCTGCGCAAGGGCGAAGCCGCGCTCAAGACCGAACTCAATGGCGCGATCAAGGCCATCCGCGCCAGCGGCAGCTACAAGAAGATAAACGACAAGTACTTCAAGATCGACGTCTACGGAAAATAGATTCCTGATGTAGCGCGCGTTTGTCCGCCTACTACTGGTCCATCCTGCACGGCGCGCTGCTGACGGTGGCAGTGTCCGTGGGGGCGCTTGTGGTGGCGGTAGTGCTGGGGCTGCTGGGCGCGGCGGCCAAACTTTCCGGGCGCCGGGCACTGGTGGCGCTGGCCACGGTCTACACCACGATCATTCGCGGTATCCCCGAACTGGTGCTGATGCTGCTGGTTTTCTACGGCGGCAGCATCGGCATAAACAACCTGCTGGAGTTGTCCGGTACCGGGGCCACGCTGGATATCAATCCGTTCACGGCCGGTGTGGTGACGCTCGGTTTCATCTACGGCGCCTATATGACGGAAACCTTCCGCGGCGCTATCCTGGCCATACCGCGTGGGCAGTTCGAGGCGGCGGCGGCTTTTGGCATGCGCCCGGTGCAAATCTTCTTGCGTATTACAGCGCCCCAGATGGTGCGTTATGCGCTGCCCGGCTTCACCAACAACTGGCTGGTGCTGATCAAGGCAACCGCGCTGGTGAGCCTGATCGGCCTGCAGGAAATGACCTACCTGGCCAAGCAGGCAAGTGCGGCAACCCGCTCGCCGTTTGCGTTTTTCCTGTTCACCGCCACCTTGTTCCTGCTCTACACCTGGGTCTCGCTGACGGTGCTGCGCCGGCTGCATACGCGCTACAGCCTGGGCGCTAAACGGGGCGAACTGTGAACTGGGAAGTCATCTTCCGCCAGGAGAGCCTGGCCATGTATGGCGAAGGCATTCTCACCACGCTTGGGTTGTTGGCGTCGTCGCTGGCCGTGGGCGGCGTGCTGGCGCTTTTCTTCGCGCTGGCACTCACCGGCCCGAGCAAACTGCTGCAACGCATCGTCGGCGCCTACACCTTCGTGATTCGCGGCACACCGTTGCTGATACAGGTCTACATGATCTATTACGGCCTGGCGCAACTGGACTGGATTCAGGCGCGCTGGGACACGGTTTGGCCCTGGACGCACTTCAAGGAGCCGTTCTTCTGCGCCTTGCTCGCGTTCAGTTTGAACACCGCCGGCTACACCGCCGAAATGCTGGCCGGCGCCATCCGTGAAACCAACGCGGGCGAAATCGAGTCGGCGCAAGCGTTTGGCATGAGCCGATTCCAGCTCATGCTGCGTATCGTGTTGCCCAGCGCGATGCGGCGTACATTGCCCGCCTACAGCAACGAGGTAGTGATGATGTTGCACAGCACCAGCCTGGCCAGCGCGGTGCCTGCGATGCTGGACGTCACCGCCGCCGCGAGCCGGATTTACTCCGATTTCTACCTGCCGTTTGAAGCCTATCTGTTTGCCGCGGCGATCTATCTCAGCGCCACGTTCTGCCTGATCGGTGTGTTCAAACTGGCCGAGCGCCGTTTCCTGGCGCATCTGGCGCCACGCACACACTGAGCGGCAAACATGCGACGCGCCGACCACCGCCTGCAGGGCCTTAGGGCCCGTTCGGGAATACGTTGTGCATTTGGCCGTCGGATTCGGGATGCGATGCTAGGCTCGGAGCGCGCCGTGTGGCTCTGCCACACAAGCGATTCGCAACAACGCAGCGCGCCCGAAGCTGACGAGACAAATGTGCAAGTCATTCCTGAACGGGCCCTTAGTCTGGGCAACCAGACAACGGTGTCGAGTTTTCATTTTGGGTCGCCTGGTGCGCGGCCCAAGGTGTATGTGCAATCCAGCCTGCACGCCGAAGAGTTGCCCGGAATGCTGGCCGCACACCATTTACGCGCGCTGCTCGAAGCCGCCGAGCGCAATGGCTTGATGCAGGGAGAGGTGGTGCTGGTGCCGGTTGCCAACCCGATCGGTCTGGGCCAACGGCTGGACCATAAACCAATGGGGCGTTTTGAGTTGGGCAGCTCGGAGAACTTCAACCGCAACTACCCGGACCTTGCCGCGGCGGTGTTCCCGCACGTCCATGGCCGGCTGGGAGCGGATGCGCAAATCAACGTGGCGCTGGTTCGCGACGCCGTGTCCCGCTACCTGAAAGACTGGCAACCCAACACAGCGCTACAGAGCCTGCGCAAGACACTGGTTGGCCTGGCCTTCGACGCCGACCTGGTGCTCGATCTGCACTGCGGCTGCGAGGCGGTGGTGCATCTGTACACCGAGACAGCGTGTTGGCCGCTTATCGAGCCGCTGGCGCGGCTGCTGGGGGCCAGGGCGGTGTTATTGGCCAACAATTCGGGCGGGTGGTCGTTTGATGAATGCCTGTCCGGGCTGTGGTGGCAACTGGCCGCGAAAATCGCAGGCGACGCCGCCGCGCCGCCCGGCCCGCTGCCCCAGGCCTGCGCCAGCACAACCGTCGAGTTGCGTGGCGAGGCCGACGTAAGCCACGCGCTGGCCAGCGCCGACGCCCAGGCGATCTTCGCCTACCTGCAACACGCCGGCGTGCTGACCGGCGACGCCCCGCCGCTGCCAGCACTGATCTGTGCCGCCACCCCATTGGCAGGCTCGCAAACCGTCAAGTCACCGGCAGCCGGCATGCTGGTTTTCAAAGCCAGTCCGGGCGACCTTTTGCAAGTTGGCGACCCGGTAGCGGAGCTGATAGACCCGATCGCCAATAGCGTTCAAACCGTCCAGACCGAAGTTGCGGGTGTGATGTACGCCCGCACCCGTGACCGTTACGCGTTGGCCAGCGACGATCTGGCCCATATCGCCGGCAGCGTGGCGTTTCGCACCGGCAACTTGTTGGGTGCTTGAACGCCCCATTCGGACCCACCCACCTTGCAAGACACTGCCCATGAACGACAAGCCGCTCAAACTCCAGGCGCTGGACATCCACAAACGCTTCGGCCCCAATGAGGTGCTAAAGGGCGTCTCGCTGGAAGCTCACGCGGGCGACGTCATCAGCATAATCGGCAGTTCCGGCTCAGGCAAGAGCACCTTGCTGCGCTGCATCAACCTGCTCGAGAAGCCCAACCAGGGCCGAATTCTGGTGGCCGGGGAAGAACTGCGGCTGGTGAGCGGTAAAAACGGCGAGTTGCATGCCGCCGATGCCAGGCAGTTGCAACACATGCGCGCCAAACTCGCCATGGTGTTCCAGCATTTCAATTTGTGGGCGCACCTGACGGTGCTGCAAAACATAATCGAAGCCCCGGTGCACGTTATGAAGGTCGGCCATGACGAAGCCGTGGCCCGGGCGCGCAAGTACCTTGCGCTGGTGGATTTGGCCAACATGGAAGACCGCTACCCGGCCCACCTGAGCGGCGGGCAGCAACAGCGGGTGGCGATTGCCCGTTCGCTGGCGATGGAGCCCGAGGTGATGTTGTTCGATGAACCAACCAGCGCGCTGGATCCGGAACTGGTTTCCGAAGTGCTGAAGGTGATGCGTACGCTGGCGCTGGAAGGCCGCACCATGGTGGTGGTCACCCACGAGATGGGTTTTGCCCGCGAAGTGGCCAACCACCTGATTTTCCTGCACCAGGGCTTGATCGAAGAACAGGGTGTGCCGGCCGAGGTGTTGTCCCAGCCCAAGAGCGAACGGCTGGGGCAGTTCTTGTCGGGCAGTTTGAAGTAGCTTTGCGTTTGGCCTGAGCCTGTCGAAGGATCGTGGGGCTCGCCACGGTTGTGAAGCGTAACCGTCCTGCTGAACACGACTACGTCACCGTCGCTTCAAGGCGAACGCAAGCCGCTGAAGCCCTGACCTCTTTCATGTGACCGTGACCTGCAAGAACTTTGGTTTCAATCGTTACGAGACCGGCTTGCGCCAACTGGTCCACATCACGTTTGACGGCACTTCGATCGCGATGCAAGCGTGCTGCGATGACAGTGATCGAGCCCGGCTTATCTTTCACACTGCGGAACACGTCAAGCCGGCTGGCTGTCAACAGGCGCAAGAGGTCAGCAGGATCTTCAAAACTGACAGTGCATTCTTCAGGCAGCGGTGTACCGGCGTCGGCCAGGCGTGCCAATGATCTCCCCCTGCGGAAGAAGTCCTGTTCGCTGCTCGCCTTGAGAATGACGGTTTTCATGATTTGCTCCTGAGCGCTGTCCAATCAGCCTGAAACTTGTCTTCGATATCTTCCAGATTTGCGAAATCCACAGGCGCTACATTGCCGAAGTAGTGGCGGTGGTGGTGGCCATGCTGGTTGTCATAGCCGACCACACGCCCGTTATCGCCACTGTGCAGCGCATGATTGATGTACGCGAGGTTGTAGCGGGTGACTTCGCCTCGTTCATCGACCCAAACTTCTCGTCGGAGTTGACCATTCCCGCGTTTGGGCGTGATGTGGTGAACATCATCGATGATCTTTCTATCAGCCATGATGAATTATGTCATGGCTGTTTTGTTGAAGGGATGCCCGGCACAGGCAAGTAGGCGGGGTGCGGGTTTAACGCGACGCCAAGCGCAAGATTGGACATGAGCTTTTGGCGGCGGTGCAAGAGATGGCCGGCGGGCACTGGGCACGCAAAACTGGGTTTGAGGCACTGCCAGATGGCAGTGTGTGCCGCAAAGTTATGCATGCTGACGGTACGCTGGAGCGCCAGGATGTGCTGGCGGGTCCGCAGTGGCAGTTGCTGGCCGCGCGAGCCGTCTCAGGCATGTCCCAGGCAGATTTTGCCCGCGCCACCGGGGTATCGGTGCACACACTGCCAGAATGGGAACAGGGCCGGAAATCGCCCAGTGGCGCAGCCCAGAGTTTGCTCAAGCTGGTAGGTCGCCACCCGGAGTTGCTGGCAGAACCGGCGCATTGAACGGCTGGGGCAGTTCTTGTCGGGCAGTTTGAAGTAGGCGCCTCGATTGACGGTCAAATGGCGACGGTAGATACTGTCGTTTCGAGTTGAGAGATCCACTCTAGGGGGCAATGCCGTGCGCGAACTTCCGACCCGTCGAACCGCGGTGATCACCACGTTGGCCGCGCTTGCCGCGGCGGCGGCTTTTGGGCAACGACCGGCCAGGGTCGGGTGGCTCTCCCTGACTTCGCGTGGCATGTACGCCGACGTCACATCGCGTGGTTATCTCAAGGGTCTGGGTGAGGCCGGATATGTGGAGAGCCGCAACCTGGTGCTGGAACGGCGTTCGGCAAACGGCGATGTGTTCAAGTTGCGCGCGCTGGCGAAAGAGCTGGTGCAGGCCAGAGTCGACGTAATATTCGCGCCGGCCAAGATACTTGCCGACGCGGCCTGGCAGGCCAGCCGCACGATTCCGACCGTGATTGCCACCGTCACCGATCCGGTCATCGTTGAATACGCCGTATCCCTGGCGCGCCCCGGCAAACACATTACCGGCGTCACCACGGCGAATGCCGAGTTGATCGGCAAGCGGCTGCAGTTGCTGACCGAAATGGTGCCTGGGCTGCGCCGGGTTGCGATTCCTATCGATCCCGACTTGCTGGCCAGTTGCAGCCAGGAGATTGACCTGATGGAGAAGGCCTCGCGCCAACTCGGCATTGTGTTGCTGCGCGCACCGATCAAGAGCGACTCAGCGGACATGGCCGCCACCATAAAAAATACCGTGTTATACGCCGTCGCGGGAAAAGCCCAGGCCATGGTGACTGCACCGATGACTTCCAATTACGACGTGACGGACCGGCTCGCCATGGAGGCCAGAAATCAACGGCTCGCTTTTATGCACGACATTCCGCAACTCGCGCGTGATGGTCTGGCGGTCTATGGCCCCGACTTCGAGGACATATTTCGCCGCGCCGGTCATTACACCGCGCGTATTCTGAAGGGCGAGCGGCCGGCCGACATGCCGATCGAGGAGCCCCGAAACTTCCAGCTGATCGTGAACCTGGAGACCGCCAAGGCGATTGGAATCACTATCCCCCAGGCAATTTTGCTGCGCGCCGACGTAGTGATCGGCTAGTTTTACGCAGTCGCGGATTGTGTCTGTAGCGCGTTTGACGTGCGGCCAGCCGCGGTAGATACTGCGAGTGGCGAGCTCGAACCAGCACTCCTGATTGCACTAACCAAGGGAAAAATTCATGTCGACCAGCAGCTTCAAAACCCTGACCACGCACCGGCCCAAAACGCAGGTCTTGGTGCAGCAACCCGATACGCAGCGCCCGGTAACGGTCCACTCCCCGGCGCTGGATGTGATGACCGATTTCACGCGGATGCACTCGATCACCATTGCCCCGGATGCCTCGCTGTTCAGTGCCAACGAAACCATGATTGCGCGCGGCGTGCGGCTTCTGTTGGTGGTCGGAGAGAGCCAGAACCTGCTGGGCATCGTCAGTACCCGCGACACGTTGGGTGAGCGGCCGATGCAACTGACGCACCAGGGCAAAGGCAATCTGTTTGAATTGACCGTCGCCGACCTGATGCACGCCGTCGCGGAGATAGACATGCTGGACTTCAACGACGTGCGCCATGCCAATGTAGGTGACGTGGTCGCCACCCTGAAGAGCCTGGGGCAGCAACATGTGCTGGTGGCGGCGATGGATCCCGGCAAGACTGGTCAACGCGTGCGCGGCGTCTTCTCGGCAACCCAGATCGGGCGCCAGCTCGGGATCGAGATTCAAACTTTCGAGGTGGCCCGGACTTTCGCGCAAATCGAGGCGGCTCTTGCGGGCTGATAACACAGCCGGTGTGAGGACCCGTCAGCGCGTATTGTTCTCAACCCGGATTCGGCTGCGCAGGGCCGATTTCCTCCAGTGAGCGATGGCGGGTCTCGACGCCGAACCAGGCGAGCGCGAGCACGGCTAGCGCCATCGGCACGGCACCGATCAGCGCCACGACCGCAATCGACGGCGGAGTTATCCCAAAACTCACCAGCGCGATGATCAGCACACCGCCAGCCTTGCAAGCGCCTGCGCACAGGCCCGATCCCTTGGCGCGCACCGGTGTCGGGTAGAGCTCTGAGCCATAGACCGACAACACCGCGACGACCGCATTGATGCCCACGACCGGGAACACCAGCAACACCACCAGCAGCGCGCGGTTGTGCACGATGTTGTCACCAGCCAGCACGAAGACCGCCAGCGCC
>JANNGR010000245.1:0-5098 GCA_031403955.1 Betaproteobacteria bacterium | reverse complement strand
CGCGCGGCGTCCGGAATTCCAACCCGGCCGCTCACCCGTACCGGGTGTTGCGCGTCGCTGCGCGGCCCATGGCCGCGCGGTTGGCCCACGCGGTAGTCCAGGGCCAGCGAACGCTGCACAAAGTCGGCGCCCAGCACGTCGGCCATGCGTTGTTCCAGGGAGTTGTCGATCGGGCCGGACATGGTGCGCGTCGCGTCGCGTTTGCGCCATTGCTCCATCAGCCGGCCTTCGTGCCACAGTGCAAAACCCACATCCGGGCGCGCCAGCGCGGGACGCCGCACCGCTTCGAGGCAATGGGCCAGTTCGGTCGCGTCGGTCTTCAGGAACTTGCGCCGCGCAGGCGTGCTGAAAAATAGTTCCTTCACTTCCACCGTGGTGCCGGCGCCGCGCGCTACCGGCCGTAGTTCACCGGTTCGCCCATCGAGCGCAAAAGCACCGGGCGCGCCGCTGGCCCGTGACAACAACCGGCAGTCGGCAATCGCGTTGATGGCCGCCAGCGCTTCGCCGCGAAACCCGAAAGTCACGACCGACTCCAGGTCTTGCAGACTGCCGATCTTGCTGGTGGCGTGGCGCTTGAGCGCCATTGGCAACTCTTCGCGCACGATGCCTATGCCGTCGTCTTCAACCGAGATAAGGCGCACACCACCGGCCAGCAACCGCACCGTGATCTGAGTCGCGCCCGCATCCAGCGCGTTGTCCACCAACTCGCGCACCACCGACGCGGGGCGTTCCACTACTTCGCCGGCCGCGATCTGGCTGATCAATTCGTCGGAAAGTTCACGGATGACACGGCGGGGGAAAGGTACAAGTACGGCGTTCACCGGGTCATTTTAGGCCGTGCCCGGCGCGGCATGGATAATCCAGCCGCATGGAAATTGTTAGTTTCATCCTCGACTTCATCCTGCACGTAGACAAGTACCTGGAGGCCTTTGTTCAAAACTATGGCGGCTGGGTTTATGCGCTGCTGTTTCTGATAATTTTTGTCGAAACCGGTGTGGTGGTGATGCCGTTTTTGCCCGGCGACTCGTTGCTGTTTGTGGTTGGCGCGATGTGCGGCGTGGGTTTGATGAGTTATCCGTTGTCGGTGGCTTTGCTGGTTGTGGCGGCGATAGCGGGAAACCAGTCCAACTACGCAATCGGCCGTTTCTTTGGCGCCAAGGTGTTCCAGTGGGAGAACTCGAAGTTCTTCAACAAACGCGCCTTTGACCAGGCCCACGAGTTTTATGAGCGCTACGGCGGTATCACGATCGTGGCGGCTCGGTTCATGCCGTTCCTGCGTACCTTCGCGCCGTTCGTCGCCGGGGTGGCGCAGATGAGCCGTGGCAAATTCTGCTTCTACGACGTGACCGGCGGCGTGTTGTGGGTCGGCGGCATTGTCACCGTGGGTTATTTCTTCGGCAACCTGCCGTTCGTGAAAACCCACCTGGACAAAATAATCTGGGCCTTGATTTTTGTGCCCGGGCTGCTGGTATTTTTCGGTGCCTGGAGGGCCCGGCGCCTGGCCAGGATCAGCGGGTCGGCGTAATTGAGCAGCGGTATCGCCCGCTTGGCGCGCACATGACGGGGGCACGATTGCTGGCCAGGGGTAGCAGGGCAAAAACTACAATTCACCGATGTTTGTCCACCTGCGTCTGCACACCGAGTTTTCCGTCGTCGACGGAACCAATCGTATTGATGAAATAGTCAGCGCGGCGGCGGCCGATGGGCAAGCCGCGCTGGCCATCACCGATTTCAACAACCTGTTCGGTGCCATCAAGTTTTACAAGGCGGCGCGCGGCCTTGGCGTCAAGCCATTGATCGGGGCGGAAGTCGAATTGGTTGGCCTGGGCGGGGATGCGTTGGCTTTGTCGCGCATGGTCTTGCTGGTGCAAAACACGCAGGGTTACCTGAATTTGTCTGAGTTGCTGGCGCGCGCCTACACGCAAAACGCGGCGCGCGCCCAGCCGGTGGTGCAATGGGCCTGGATCGCCGAACTGAATGCGGGTTTGATAGCGTTGTCCGGCGCGCAAGCCGGAGCGCTCGGGCAGGCCCTGGTGCAGGGTGACAATACGCGGGCGCACGACATTGCGCTGCAGTTGGCGCGTGTTTTCCCGCGCCGTTTTTACCTCGAGTTGCAGCGCGCGGGCCGTGTCGACGACGAGCGCCATGTCGCCGCGGCGGTGCAACTGGCGGCGCGCATGCGGCTGGCCGTTGTGGCCACGCACCCGGTCCAGTTCACCGGGCCTGACGATTACGAGGCGCATGAAGCGCGGGTGTGTATCGCCGACGGTGAAATCCTCGGTAATCCACGCCGTGTGCGCAGGTTCACGCGTGAGCAGTACTTCAAGTCGTCGGCGCAGATGCAACAGTTATTTTCCGATCTGCCGTCAGCGACCGCCAACACGCTGGAGATTGCCAAACGTTGCAACCTGACGCTGGTCCTGGGCAAACCGCGGTTACCGGACTTTCCGACCCCGGAGGTAAACGGCCAGCAAATGTCTCCCGAAGAATATTTTCGCCATGCGTCACACCAGGGGCTACAGGTGCGCCTGGAGCATCTGTATCCCGATGCGGGTCGACGCGAAATGGAACGACCACGCTACGTGGAGCGGCTGGAATTCGAGATCACCACCATACTGAATATGGGCTTTGCGGGCTACTTTCTGATTGTTGGCGACTTCATCAACTGGGCCAAGAACAATACTTGCCCGGTGGGCCCCGGCCGGGGTTCCGGCGCCGGTTCACTGGTCGCCTATTCGCTCGGTATCACCGATCTGGACCCGCTGCGGTACAACCTGCTGTTCGAGCGGTTCCTGAACCCAGAGCGGGTGTCCATGCCCGACTTTGACATCGACTTTTGTCAGGCCAACCGCGACCGCGTGATCGACTATGTGAAGCTGAAGTACGGCAAGGAGGCGGTAAGCCAGATTGTCACCTTTGGCACCTTGGCAGCGCGTGCGGCGATCCGCGATGTGGGGCGCGTGCTAGACATGAGTTACACCTTTTGCGACAGCATCAGCAAGCTGATACCCAACAAGCCCGGCACGCACATCACGATCGCGGGCGCCATCAAGGCCGAACCGATACTCGCCGAGCGGTTGGCCAAGGAAGACGACGTCAAGACCTTGCTGGCGTTGGCACAAAAACTCGAGGGCCTGACGCGAAATGTCGGCATGCATGCCGGCGGCGTCCTGATTGCGCCCGGCAAATTGACCGACTTTTGCCCGCTCTACCAGCAGCCTGGCAGCGATTCGGCGGTGAGTCAGTACGACAAGGACGATGTGGAGTCGATCGGCCTGGTCAAGTTCGACTTTCTGGGATTGGCCACGCTGACGATTCTGGAACTCGCCAAAGACCTGATCGTGCGGCGCCACCCAGGCCAGGAAGGTTTCGCATTCGAAAACTTGCCGGTGGACGATCCCAAGGTGTACAGGCTGTTTGCCGACGGCCTGACCGAAGCGGTGTTCCAGTTCGAGTCGCGCGGCATGCAGGGTATGTTGCGCGATGCCCGCCCGACCCGCCTCGAAGACCTGATTGCGCTCAACGCCTTGTACCGGCCTGGCCCGATGGATCTGATTCCAACTTTTGTGGCGCGCAAGAACGGCCGGGAGCCGGTTGAGTACCCGCATCCGATGGTGGCATCGGTGTTGTCCGAGACCTACGGCATCATGGTCTACCAGGAGCAGGTGATGCAGACGGCCCAGATTCTGGGTGGGTATTCGCTCGGTGGCGCCGATATGTTGCGCCGCGCGATGGGCAAGAAAAAACCCGAGGAGATGGCCGAGCAACGCCAGATATTTCGTGATGGCGCGGCCCGGAACAACATCGACCAGCCCAAGGCCGATGAAGTGTTCGATCTGATGGAGAAGTTTGCCGGATATGGCTTCAACAAGTCTCACGCCGCCGCCTACTCGCTGCTGGCCTACCACACCGCCTGGCTCAAGGTGCACTACACGGCGGAGTTCTTTTGCGCCAACATGACGGTGGAAATGGATGACACCGACAAGCTCAGGGTGTTGTTTGAAGACGCCTGCAAGATGGGCATGGTGTTCGAGCCGCCGGACGTGAACCGAGGCGTACACCGCTTCGAGCCGGTTTCCGACCAGCTGATCCGTTATGGCCTGGGCGCGATCAAAGGCACCGGCCAGCAGGCAATCGAGGCGCTGGTTGCTGCGCGTGCGCAGGGAGGGGCTTTTACCAGCCTGTTTGATTTTTGTGTTCGGATCGACCGAACGCGCCTGAACAAACGATGCCTGGAAGCGCTGATCAAGGCCGGTGCGTTCGATATGCTGCATCGCAATCGCGCGGCGCTGGCCGCATCGGTTGACCGGGCCTTTGATTTCGCCAATGCAACCCAGGCCAATGCGAACCAGACTGGCTTGTTCGACCTAGCGGGCGAGGATGAACATGGATCGAGCTCGCAACCGCCCGATCTGGCCGATGTGGCGCCCTGGGGCGTCAAGGAACAGTTGACGCTGGAAAAATCGGCGCTCGGTTTTTACCTCTCAGGCCATTTGTTTGACGAGGTGGCGCTGGAAGTTCGCCGCTTTGTCAAACGCCGGATTGCAGACTTGATCGACACCCGCGAGCCGCAACTTCTGGCTGGCATCGTGAGCGATTTTCGGGTAATCAATGGCCAGCGCGGCAAACTCGCGTTATTCAAACTGGACGACAAGTCGGGTGTGATCGAGGCCCGGGCCGACGACGCGCTGATCCAGACACACCGCCATCTGCTGCGCGATGACCAGCTGATCATCCTGACGGGTCGATTGCAACCGGACCGATTTGCCGGTGGCATGCAATTGACGGTCAACCAAATCTGGGATCTGGACCAGGCCCGCTGCCGCTTCGGCAAGTTCCTGCGCCTGTCCGTCAACGGCCAAGTGCCGGATGTGGCGCGTTTGCTCCAGCAGTACCCGCCCCGGAAAGAAATCACCGAGCAAGGGGAACTGGTGCGCGGATTGGGTGTGCGTCTGCTGGTAACCCGCGCCGGCCAGACCGGTGCCGCCAGCGCCGAGTTGCAACTGGCCGACGACCGGCGTTTCTTCCCCAGCGATGCGGCGCTGGCCCACTGGCGTGAACTTGCCGGTCAGGGTCAGGCGCTTATTGTTTATGAATA
>JANNGR010000244.1:0-4814 GCA_031403955.1 Betaproteobacteria bacterium | reverse complement strand
ACTTGGGAATCGTCGGCTGCAAATCGACCGCAGCGGTCCATTTTTGGCTTCGCCGCACTTCGTGAACACCGTCTTTTTGACCCATAGCGGGGCTATGGGCCTGCAAATCCGGCAAAAACTGTCCTCGCTGGGGCCGATTTTGGCTACGCCGCACTTCGTGAACGCTATCGACGCCCCAAGTCCGACAGGCTCCTAGAATCAGCGCATGTCCTACCTCGTGCTGGCGCGCAAGTACCGTCCAAAGAACTTCACGCAGATGGTCGGGCAGGAACACGTAGTGCGCGCCTTGACCAATGCATTGGACTCGCAACGGCTGCACCACGCCTATTTGTTCACCGGCACGCGCGGCGTGGGCAAAACGACGGTGGCGCGAATTCTGGCCAAATCACTTAACTGCCTGGGCGAAGATGGCAGCGGTGGCATCACCTCAGCGCCGTGCGGCGCGTGCCAGGCATGTAAGGACATCGACGCCGGCCGATTCATCGACTATACCGAGCTAGACGCGGCTTCCAACCGCGGCATAGATGACGTGCAAACCTTGCTGGAGCAAGCCGTTTACAAGCCGGTGCAGGGGCGCTTCAAGGTCTTCATGATTGACGAGGTTCATATGTTGACCGGGCCCGCGTTCAATGCCATGTTAAAGACTCTGGAAGAGCCGCCGGAGTACCTGAAATTCGTGCTGGCCACCACCGATCCGCAAAAGGTTCCGGTGACTGTGTTGTCGCGCTGCCTGCAATTCAATTTGCGGCCGATGGCACCTGAAACCATCCGCGAATACCTGACGCATGTCCTGCGTGACGAGGGTGTGCCGGCCGATGGCCAGTCGCTGCGCCTGCTCTCGCGCGCCGCGCGCGGGTCGATGCGCGACGCGCTGTCGCTGACCGATCAGGCGATTGCCTTTGGCGCAGGGCAGTTGGTTGAGGCCAATGTGGCCCAGATGTTGGGCAGTGTGGACCGGGGTTATGTTTTCCGCCTGATCGAAGCGCTGGCCCTCGGCGATGGAAAAGCGGTCGTCGAGACGACGGAAGATTTGCGTATCCGCGGCTTGAGCGCGGCGTCCACGCTGGAGGAGATGAGTCTGGTGTTGCAGCGCATGGCGGTGTTGCAGGCGGTGCCGACCGCCGCCGATGACGCGGACCCGGATGCGGCTGATATCGGGCGCCTGGCCAAGATGCTGCCCGCTGATGAGACGCAGTTGCTCTACAGCATGTGTTTGTTCGGTCGTGCTGAATTGGGGTTGGCGGCAGACGAATTTGCCGGCCTGACCATGGTGCTGCTGCGCCTGCTGGCGTTCAAGCCGGTAGTACCGGCCGCGGAAAAGCTGGAAAAAAAGACTCTGACTGAGTCCAATCCACCAGCACCGGTACCCGCGCCGCGGCCATCGATTCCATCCGCTGCGCGCCGCGATTCGGTGTCTGAGCGCGCGCCATTGCCGCCCGGGCAGGTGTTGCAAGTGGTGGGCACCGCAATGCCGGCACATCCCGCCTCTGGAAATGCTGATCCTGTGGATGCGCACGGCGGTGAACCCGAACCTTTGGCGGCCGCGCGCGTAGTGGCGGTGCCGGTGCGGGTGCAGGCTGATTCGCGCAGCGAGGCGGCGGCATCGAATCAGTCTGCACAGGCGGCTCTAATACCAACCGAGGAGGGCGATTTTTGGCACCCCACTGTGCAGCGGTTGGTAGCGTCAGACTCGGTCCATGCGTTGGTGCGCGAACTGGCGTTGCAATCGCAGTTGGTGGCGCGTGACACCGACCAATGGATTCTGCGCGTCGAGCGCGAGTCGCTTAACCAGCCTAACAGCAGGGAACGCCTGGCGAATGCGCTGCAGGCGATCGGGCATAAGGTCGAACTGGCGGTTGAAATCGGGCGCGTCACCGACAGCCCGGCGCGTCGCAACATGGCAGCGGCAGCCGAAAGACAACTGGCGGCGGAGCGGATTATTTTTGAAGACCCTTTCGTGCAGTCAATGATGCGCGATTTTGGGGCGAAAATCGTGCCCGGCAGCATCAAACCAGCCTGAGGTCGCGTTCCATGCATCACGTTTCGTTATCGGATCGCAACGCCAAATATTTTCAAAGGGAAAACCATGTTCAATAAGGGACAACTCGCCGGACTCATGAAGCAGGCCCAGGCGATGCAGGACAACATGAAAAAAGCGCAGGACGAGCTTGCGGACATTGAGGTCAGCGGGGAATCCGGCGCCGGGCTGGTCAAGGTGGTCATGACCTGCAAACACGATGTGCGTCGTGTCACGATCGACCCCAGCCTGCTGGCGGACGACAAGGACATGCTCGAGGATCTGGTGGCAGCCGCCTTTAACGCGGCGATCCGCAAGGCTGAGGAAACTTCTAACGAAAAAATGGGAAAACTCACCGCGGGCATGCCCGGCCTGCCGGGCGGTATGAAGTTCCCGTTTTAATGGTTGGCACGCGGACCTGGTTCGCGCGCTCAAATCGGCCATACGATGGGCGGCGCCAATTCACTCGAGGACTTGATTCAGGCTCTGCGTCGCTTGCCAGGGGTCGGCGTCAAGTCGGCATCGCGCATGGCATTTCATCTGCTGCAACATGACCGTGAAGGCGCGCGGGTTCTGTCCCAGGCGCTCGCGCAAGCCGCCAGTTCGGTGAAACACTGCATGCGCTGCCATACCTTTACCGAGGCCGAGGTGTGCAGAACGTGTCTGGACTCACGCCGCGACGCATCCAGGTTGTGCGTGGTCGAGACTCCGGCGGACCAGTCGGCGGTCGAGCGCACCGGCGCCTACAACGGGCTGTATTTCGTGCTGATGGGCAAACTCAGTCCGCTGGACGGCATTGGCCCCAAGGACATTGGGCTGAAGAATCTTTTCGAGCGGGCTTGTGACGGCAGCGTGGTTGAAGTCATATTGGCCACCAACTTCACGGCGGAGGGTGAGGCTACGGCGCATGTCATCAGTGAAGTATTGCGCGAGCGTGGCCTGCAAATCACCCGCTTGGCGCGCGGTGTCCCGGTGGGTAGTGAACTTGAATACGTCGACCTCGGCACGATCGCGCACGCGTTGGTCGACCGGCGTTGATCGGGCGATATTCGATTCGACTTTCATTGCCATGACCCACTTCACGCTGGCATATTGGTGCGTCCTGATCGCAGCCCTCCTTCCCATCCTGTGTGCCGGAATCGCCAAGTCCGGCATGTTCGCCAAGCCCAGGCGCGAGGGAGGATATGACAACCAGGTTCCGCGCGCCTGGCTTGCGCGCCAGACCGGTTGGCGCGAGCGTGCCAACGCGGCGCAGGCCAACAGCTTCGAAGCGCTGCCGTTTTTCATTGGTGCGGTGGTCATCGCGCATCAGTTGGGAGCATCGCAGGCCTGGCTGGACCTGCTGGCGTTTTTGTTCGTTGGTTTGCGCTTGATCTACATCCTGTTGTACCTGGCCGGCCAGTCAACGGCGCGTAGCCTGGCCTGGACACTCGCGTTCTTCGTCAACATCTCCATACTTTTTGTCGGCTACCGTTGAGTAGCTGCTGCGGCGCCGGATGCTGCGTCGGATCGTCCACACCTCCTAGGTAAAAACCCGCTCGGGATGTTCCCGATGCAAAGCCGTCCAGCCTTTGTTAGCCTCGGACAAAAGCATCTGCAAAGGAGGGGTTCTGGATGACATACTCGTGCTCGGACCGTCGATCGTTCGTAGCGGTTGCCGCTCTGGCGATCGCGGGCTTGGGGGCGCCGTCAGTTCGTGCCCAGGCCAGACCCGAAAAAACAAAGGTGATGATTGCCGTTGGCGCCAAAACATCCTTCCATTGCTTGCCGCTGACCATCGCTGACAGTCTGGGTTATTTCACTGCCGAAGGTCTGGAAGTTGAAATTGGCGATTATGGTGGCGGGCTGCGGGCGCTGCAGGCAGTTCATGAAGGGTCGGGCGACATAATGGGCGGCGCATTTGAGCACATCATCAGTTTGCAGGCGCGAAACCATTTTTTCACGGCGTTTGTACTGATGGGACGCACGCCCCAGGTCGCCATCGGCGTATCGACCAGGACCATGCCCGGCTACAAGACCATTGCCGACCTGAAAGGCCGCAGAATCGGTATCGCCATGCCCGGGTCTTCGGCCGGCATGGTTGCCAGACTGGTTTTGTCGCGTGGTGGCGTGATGCCGCATGAGGTCCGTTTTGTCGAAGCCGGATCAGTCGCGGCGGCCTTGACGGCAGTGCGCTCAGGCCAGGTGGACGCGATCTGCAACACGGAGCCGGGCATGAGCATGCTGGAGCACAAAGGTGAGGTACGGATAATTTCCGACACACGGTCGCTCAAGGGTAACCAGGAAGTGTTCGGCGGCCCAATGCCGGGAGCTTGCCTGTTCGCAACCACCGACTATGTGCAGAAGAACCCGAATACCGTCCAGGCCTTGGCCAATGCAGTAGTGCATGCGCTCAAATGGCTCCAGACGGCGGGACCGAGTGACCTGATCAAAGTGGTTCCGGAGGCTTACTTGCTGGGTGACCGGGGTATGTACCTGGCGGCTTTTGGAAAGGTTCGTGAAGCGATCGCCGTGGATGGATTGATACCCGACGACGGCGTTCGGACCGCGTTGCGGGCGATCAGCCGCATCGACACATCGATCAAGACCGAAAAGGTCGATCTGGTCAGAACCTTTACCAACGACTTCTCGCGTAGGGCCAAGGAAAAGTTCAGGGCCTGAGAGCCTGAGAGTCTTTCGCTCATGCCCGCTCATCACGCCAAAACACCCCTGCTCGTCGTTGCAAATGCTCGCCATAGCCCGAGCTATGGCTGCGCTTTGCGCCTAGATCAGGTGCGTTTTGGCGCGCTGCTCGGGC
>JANNGR010000243.1:0-12350 GCA_031403955.1 Betaproteobacteria bacterium | reverse complement strand
TGAGTGGGTAATCGCCGCCACCGCGCTCGTTTTGGCCAGTGAAGCACACGCGCACCAAGTATTCTTTTTCCATCATGGCGGTTTCGCCGATCAACTGGCGCGCCACGCGGCCGTCCTGGGTCAGCACCAGCAGGCCGATCGAGTCGATGTCCAGGCGCCCGGCGGGTACCAGGCTTTGCAACTGTTTGGGATGAAAGAAGAAGCGCGTATTGTCCTGCGCCCAACGGTTTTGCGGCTGGATCAACGTGATGGCCGGCAGGTGTCCGTCTTCGGCCTGGCCACTCACAATACCGATCGGTTTGTTGAGCAATATCGTCACCTGGTTGGCCTGCTGGCTCTGCGCCTGTTTCGCCACCTCGATAAGCGCGTCGGCAGAGACCTGCATGCCCATGTCGGCGATTTGCCCGTTGACCTTGACCCATCCGCGCGCGATCCAGTCGTCGGCCTCACGGCGTGAAGCCATGCCGAGTTCAGCCATCCGTTTGTTCAGCCGTGTGGTGATGGCGTCGTGCGGGGAAGGGTTGCTCATACCTGCCTTAAAAATATGCTCGAACGTAATGCCTCCAGGCTCAGCACCCTCAAGCCCCCGTATTCAACCCGGATCACACCCTGCGCTTGCAGTGCGTTAAGGGCTTCATTTACCCGCTGGCGCGACAGACCGACCAGGTAGGCCAGTTCCTGCTGGGTAATGCGCAAGATCTCGCCCACACCGGGGTACAACACCGGGTTGAACAGAGCAGCCAGGCTGCGCGCCACGCGTGCGTCCGGGTTGTTCATGCGGTCGATTTCGCGCGCGGCAATGAATTGGCCCAGCCGTTCATTGATCTGGTTCATCACAAAACGGTTGAACCCGATCGAGTGGTCCAGCAGCCAGTGGAAGGTATCCACCGGCAGGCCGGCGACGATGCTTTTGCGCAGCGCCTGAATGTTGTAGCGGTAGGGTTCGCGTTTAAGCGCCGTGCCTTCGCCAAACCAGCCGCCAGGGGGAAGTCCGGTGAAGGTCATGGTCTGGCCGTCGACGTTGTCGGTGCTCATTTTCAGCAGGCCGTCGATGACGCCAAACCAGTAGGTCACCGGCCGACCGGTGCGACACACAAAGTCGCCCGGCAGCGCATCGCCGACTTTGATCTCCGGTACCACCCGATCATGCTGATCGGCGTCGAGTACTGCCAGCCATGGTATGGCCGCCAATTCCGACGCCAATGGAGCGCGGCGCCGGTGGTGCAGGGATAGGTCAGTTGACATGGATCAATGGAAACGCGACAACACAGTGAACCTAGGGAAATCCCTAGTGCAATTGGCCTTCAATTGTCGTCGAACCGACATCCCAGCGTCAAATAAGTTTTATATTCGCGTCTGTTCATTGCGTGGCTGGCGCCGCAAGTTCGCTTCAGTTGCCGGCCAGGTGCGCCAAGCCAATCAAGGATCCCAAGTGCAAACGACGTTCCCGAGACTTTTGCTGAAACATGCCGCCGAGCGTCCCACCGCGGCTGCCATGCGCGAAAAGGAATACGGCATTTGGCAAACCCTGTCGTGGGCCGATCTGGCATTGATGGTGGAACAAATCGCCTGTGGCTTGCACCAGGCCGGTTTGCGCCGCGACGAACATATGGTGGTGGTCGGTGCGAACCGGCCGCGCCTGTATGCAACCATGCTGGCGGTGCAATCACTGGGGGCGGTGCCGATTCCGCTGTACCAGGACGCGGCGGCGGCGGAATGCGTGTTCCCGATCAACAACGCGGAGGTGCGTTTCGCGTTTGCCGAAGATCAGGAACAGGTCGACAAACTGATGGAAATCCGCGACCGCTGCCCGCAACTGTCACACATCTACTTTGACGACCCGCGCGGCTTGCGCAAGTACGACGAGCCGGGACTGGCGTCACTGGACGAACTGCTGGCCAGCGGCAAGGTATTTGCCGGCACGCATACCGGCTTTGTGCGCGCCGAAATAGAAAAAACCCAACCGGCCGACGTGGCCGCCATGTTTTTTACTTCGGGCACCACCGGCAATCCAAAAGGCGTCGTACACACCCACAACAGCCTGCTTGACCGCGCCAAGGCCGGGGCGGATTTTGACCGCTTGACCAGCGCTGAAGAGGTGCTGGCCTACCTGCCGCCGGCCTGGATCGGACAGAACATTTTCAGTTACGCCCAGTGGCTGGCCTGTGGTTATGTGGTGAACTGCCCCGAGTCGGCTGCCACCGTGACCATCGACCTGAAAGAAGTCGGACCGACCTACTACTTTGCGCCACCGCGGGTATTTGAAGGCCTGCTTACCAGCGTGATGATCCGCATGGAAGATGCGGGCGCCATCAAACGCAAGATGTTCCACTACTTTCTGGCGCTGGCGCAAAAAGTGGGCCCGGCAAAAATGGACGGCAAACAGCTCGCCCTGGGTGATCGTCTGATGTACCTGCTGGGCAACTGGCTGGTGTATGGCCCGCTGCGTAACAACCTGGGCATGAGCCGGGTGCGTGTGGCCTATACGGCCGGTGAGGCGATCGGCCCGGACCTGTTTACCTTCTACCGTTCAATTGGCATCAACCTGAAACAACTGTACGGTTCCACCGAGACGGCGGTGTTCGTATGCCTGCAACCTGACCATGAAGCGCGTGCCGATACGGTCGGCGTTCCGATCGCGGGCGTGGAGATAAAGGTGGCCGACAACGGCGAGATACTGGTCAAGTCGCCCGGGCTGCTAAAAGGCTACTACAAGAATCCAGCCGCTACCGCCGAGGTGCTCACGGCTGACGGCTGGTACCACACCAGCGACGCGGGTTTCCTGGATGCGCATGGCCACCTGAAAATCATTGACCGGGTCAAGGACGTCGGCCGGATCAAGGGCGGCGCCAATGACGGCGCGATGTTTGCGCCCAAATACGTGGAGAACAAACTCAAGTTTTTCCCGCACATCAAGGAAGTGGTGGCGTATGGCGACGGCCGCGAAAAAGTCTGCGTAATGGTCAATATCGACGTTGACGCGGTTGGCAACTGGGCCGAACGGCGCAACCTGCCGTATGCGGGTTACACCGACCTGGCGCAAAAGCCCGAGGTGTACCAGTTGATCAAGGAATGCGTCGAAAAAGTAAACGCCGACCTGAGCCAGGACAGCTTGCTGGCTGGCAGCCAGGTGAGCCGCTTCCTGGTGCTGCACAAGGAACTCGACGCCGACGACGGCGAATTGACGCGGACCAACAAGGTGCGCCGCGGTTTCATTGCCGAAAAATACCAGCCCCTGGTGGATGCCCTGTACAGCGGCAAGAGCGAGCAGTACATCGAGACCGTCGTCAAATTCGAAGACGGCCGAACCGGCAGCGTCAGCGCCACCTTGAAAATTTCGGACGCCAAGACATTTGCGCCGGTGAAGGCGGCGGCCTGATATGAGCAAAAAGATCGGCGACGTCATACTCGACGTCAAGAACATCAGCCTGTCATTCGGTGGCGTGAAGGCGTTGACGGACATTTCGTTCAACGTTCGTGAACACGAAATTCGCGCCATCATCGGCCCGAATGGCGCGGGCAAGAGTTCCATGCTCAATTGCATCAACGGGGTTTACACGCCGCAGCAGGGAACCATCAGTTTCAAGGGGCAGACCTTCAGCCACATGGACAGCCACCAGGTGGCGAGCATGGGCATTGCGCGCACGTTCCAGAACCTGGCCCTGTTCAAGGGCATGAGTGTGATCGACAACCTGATGACCGGACGCAATCTGCGCATCAAGAGCAATATTTTCCTGCAGGCGCTGCGCATCGGTCCGGCGCAGCGTGAAGAGATCAAACACCGCGAGTTTGTCGAACACATCATCGACTTCCTGGAGATCCAGGCGTTCCGCAAGACCGCGGTCGGCCAGTTGCCGTACGGATTGCAGAAACGCGTCGACCTCGGTCGTGCGCTGGCGATGGAGCCGCAGGTGCTGCTGCTCGATGAACCAATGGCCGGCATGAACGTCGAGGAAAAGCAGGACATGAGCCGTTTTGTGCTCGACATCAACGATGAATTCGGCACCACGGTGGTGCTGATCGAACACGACATGGGCGTGGTGATGGACATCTCGGACCGGGTCGTGGTGCTGGACTACGGCAAGAAGATCGGCGACGGCACGCCGCAAGAAGTACGCAACAACCCGGACGTGATCAGCGCCTATCTTGGCACCACGCATTAGGATAGACATGGCATTTTTTCTTGAAACCCTGCTCGGTGGCCTGATGGCCGGCATGTTGTATTCGCTCGTGGCGCTCGGCTTCGTGCTGATATTCAAGGCCTCCGGCGTGTTCAATTTTGCCCAGGGCGCGATGGTGCTGTTTGCCGCGCTGGCGATGGCGCGTTTCGCCGAATGGTTTCCGCGCTGGACCGGCATCGAGAGCCACTTGCTGGCCAACCTGGTGGCGTTCCTGATCGCGGCCGCCATCATGTTCGTGGTGGCCTGGTTGATTGAACGGCTGGTGTTGCGCCATCTGGTGAACCAGGAGGGCACCACCTTGCTGATGGCCACTTTGGGCATCAGCTATTTTCTGGACGGCGCCGGCCAGACCATATTTGGCAGCGACATTTACAAGATCGATATTGGCATGCCGAAGGAACCCATCATGGCGCTGGAAGGCGTATTCGCGGGCGGCATCCTGATCAACAAGGAAGACCTTTACACGGCGCTGATTGCGGCCGTGCTGGTAACCCTGCTCAGCGTGTTCTTCCAGAAGACCGCCACTGGCCGCGCCTTGCGTGCCGTCGCCGATGACCACCAGGCGGCGCAATCCATCGGCATTCCACTCAATCGCATCTGGGTCATCGTGTGGTGCGTGGCCGGCATTACCGCGCTGGTGGCCGGCATGATCTGGGGCTCGAAACTCGGCGTGCAATTTTCACTTACCACCGTCGCGCTGCGCGCGCTGCCGGTGATCATCCTTGGCGGGCTGACGTCCGTGCCGGGCGCCATTATTGGCGGGCTGATTATTGGCGTGGGGGAGAAATTGTCGGAAGTATTTCTGGGCCCGTATGTCGGAGGCGGCATCGAAATCTGGTTCGCCTATGTGCTTGCATTGGTGTTCCTGATGTTCCGCCCCCAGGGTTTGTTCGGGGAGAAAATCATTGACCGAGTTTGAAAACCTGAGACCTTGCGGGACAGACCGCAGCCACACGCAGTGGGCCAGCTCTGTCCTCAACACTTCGTCGGATGTCGGATGTCCACCTTGCGGCACACACCGCAGCCACACGCAGTGGGCCAGCTCTGTCCCCAACTGACTAGATAACCAATATGTTCTACAGAGAAAACGGTCAGTTCAAGACCTCCTACAAAACCGACCAGCAAATCTTCCCGATCACGCAGGATCGTTGGGTGATTCTGGGGCTGCTGGCGTTTGCCATCGTTGGCGTGCCCCTGCTGGCTGACGAGTACCTGTTTCGCGCCATCCTGATTCCGTTCCTGATCCTGGCCCTGGCCGCTGTCGGCGTGAATATCCTGGTTGGCTATTGCGGCCAGATTTCACTTGGTTCGGGCGCATTCATGGCGGTGGGTGCCTATGCGGCCTACAACACCTTTGCGCGAATTGAAGGCATGCCGCTGATCCTCGCATTGTTGTGTGGTGGATTTTTTGCAACGCTGGTCGGCATTGTGTTTGGCATTCCCAGTTTGCGTGTCAAGGGGCTATATCTGGCGGTTGCGACGCTGGCGGCGCAGTTCTTCTGTGACTGGGCATTCTTGCGCATCAAATGGTTCACGCTCAACACCGCATCCGGTTCGGTGTCGGTTTCCAACCTGCAGGTGTTTGGTATCGCGATTCAAACCCCGGTGGAAAAATACCTGTTCTGCCTGGCTTTCCTGGTCGTGTTTGCCCTGCTGGCCAAGAACCTGGTGCGTGGCGCGATTGGCCGCGAATGGATGGCGATTCGTGACATGGATGTGGCGGCTTCCGTGATCGGGATACGGCCCATGTATGCCAAGTTGAGTGCCTTCGCGGTTAGCTCGTTCATCGTCGGCGTGGCAGGCGGCCTGTGGGGGTTTGTGCACCTTGGCTCGTGGGAGCCGGCGGCGTTTTCGATCGACCGATCATTCCAGTTGTTGTTCATGGTCATCATCGGCGGCATGGGTTCGATCATGGGCAGCTTTTTTGGCGCCGCCTTCATCGTGGTGCTACCAATTTTTCTGAATCAGTTCCTGCCCGCGCTCGGCGCGCTGATTGGAGTCGAAATTTCAACCGCGGCGGTGTCACACGCCGAGTTCATGATTTTTGGAGCACTGATAGTGTGGTTCCTGATAGTGGAACCACACGGCCTGGCCAGGCTGTGGAGCATTTCCAAGCAGAAGCTGCGCCTGTGGCCGTTCCCGCATTGAACCTGGTGCGGGTAAACACCAAGGCTGGATTCTTTTTTCGTTCGTTAACCAAAAGCACACCCGTGCTTCAACCCTAGGAGACCTATATGAAGATTCGCAAACTCGCTCTGGCGGCCCTGCTGGCAGCGGTCGGCTGCACGGCTTTCGCGCAAGCCAAGGAACAGTTCTTTCCGTTGCTGGTTTACCGCACCGGCGCCTATGCGCCCAACGGCGTGCCGTTTGCCAATGGCATGGCGGATTATTTGAAGATGGTGAACGCCAATGGCGGCATCAACGGCGTCAAGGTGTCGTTTGAGGAATGTGAAACCGGTTATGCCACTGACCGCGGCGTCGAGTGTTACGAACGCCTCAAAGACAAAAACGGCGGCGCGACGGTGTTCCAGCCGTTGTCCACCGGCATCACCTTTGCCCTGACCGAAAAAGCCCCTGGCGACAAGATCCCATTGATCACCTCCGGTTATGGGCGCAGCGAATCGGCTGACGGCGGCGTGTTCAAGTGGAACTTCCCGCTGGTCGGCACCTATTGGGTGGCAGCCGACATCCTGATCCAGCATATCGCCAAGAAAGAGGGCGGCTTCGACAAACTCAAGGGCAAGAAGATCACGCTGATCTACCACGACAGCCCGTTTGGCAAGGAGCCGATTCCGCTGTTGCAGGAGCGTGCGGCGGCGCATGGTTTCATCTTGAGCCTGCTGCCAGTGACGCACCCGGGCGTGGAGCAGAAGGCGACCTGGCTGCAGATTCGCCAGAACCGGCCGGACTATGTGCTGAACTGGGGTTGGGGCGTGATGAACTCCACCGCCATCAAGGAAGCGCAAGCCACCGGTTACCCGCGCGACAAGATATATGGCGTGTGGTGGGCCGGTGCGGAGCCTGACGTGAAGGACATCGGCGACGGCGCCAAAGGCTACAACGCGCTGGCGTTGCAGCATGGTGCCGAACCCAACGCCAAGGTCACGCAGGACGTTCTGGCGCTGGTGCATGGCAAGGGCCAGGGCACGGGCCCGAAATCGGAGGTCGGTGAAGTGTTGTACATGCGTGGGCTGTCGGCTGCCATGTTGGCGGTTGAAGGCGTGCGTGCCGCGCAAGAGCGTTTCGGCAAAGGCAAGGTCATGACGGGTGAACAAGCGCGCTGGGGTTACGAAAACCTGAATCTGACCCAGGCCAAACTCGACGCCCTGGGCTTCAAAGGCGTGATGAGGCCGGTTTCGACTTCTTGCCAGGATCACATGGGCGCCTCGTGGGCCCGTATCCATACCTGGGACGGCGCCAAGTGGAACTTCACCTCGGACTGGTTACAGGCCGATGATTCCATCATCAAGCCGATGGTCAAGGCCGCGGCCGACAAGTATGCGGCTGAGAAGAAACTGGTCCGTCGCACCGGACAAGATTGCCAATCCTGATTCGTCCTTGGCACATCAGGTGGGTTTTGCCCGCCTGAACTGACCACACCCTTGTCGGGGCCTGCGCCCCGGCAAGCGCTGGCGGCTCTTGCGAGCCGCCAATGGAAAGGTCGGCAAACCGGCCCGTTCCATTGGTTTTATCGGACTTCCCAAGAGCCCTGCAAACATCGTTCTAAACGTCAATGGCATCGAGGTCATCTACAACCATGTGATCCTGGTGCTAAAGGGAGTATCGCTAAACGTGCCCGAGGGCAAAATAGCGGCGGTGCTGGGCGGCAATGGCGCCGGCAAGACCACCACGCTGCGCGCCATCTCCAACCTGCTAAAGGGCGAGCGCGGCGAGGTGACCAAAGGCTCGATCGAGCTGCGCGGTGACCGGATCGAAAACCTGACGCCGGCCGACCTGGTGCAACGCGGCGTGGTGCAGGTAATGGAAGGGCGCCACTGTTTTGCCCACCTGACGATCGAGGAGAACCTGTTGACCGGCGGCTATACCCGCAAGGACAAGGGCGAGGTGGCGCGCAACCTGGAGAAGGTCTACAACTACTTTCCGCGCCTGAAAACCCGCCGCGGTTCGCAGGCCGCCTACACCTCCGGCGGCGAGCAGCAGATGTGCGCGATCGGCCGGGCATTGATGACCAACCCCAGCGTGATGTTGCTGGACGAACCTTCGATGGGCCTGGCGCCGCAGATCGTCGAGGAAGTGTTCGAGATCGTGAAAGACCTGAATCAAAAAGAAAAGGTCACGTTCCTGCTGGCCGAGCAGAACACCAACATGGCGCTGCGGTATGCCGACTACGGCTACATCATGGAGTCCGGCCGCGTTGTCATGGATGGCCTGGCGTCCGACCTGGCGAATAACGAAGACGTAAAAGAGTTTTACCTTGGGGTTGGCGGCGGCGAGCGCAAATCGTTCAAGGACGGCAAGAGTTACAAGCGCAGAAAACGGTGGCTCGCCTGATGACGGATTACTACGACAGCCTGGAGGCCCGCGGCGCCGCGGAGCGCGAAACGGCCCAGTTTGCACTTCTTCCGGCGCAAGTTCGCCACGCCCGAGAGGCCAGCGCCGCGTTTGCCGAGTTGCTCAAGGACGTTGACCCCGACCAGGTGCGCGACCGCGCCGCGCTGGCCCGCCTGGCGGTAACACGCAAGAGCGACTTGCACCAGCGGCAGAAGGCGCAGCGTGCCGCTGGTGGCGACGTATTTGGCGGCTTTTCAACCATCGGTTACGGCGCGCGGATGCCGCGCGTTTTTGCCAGCCCGGGCCCGATCTACGAGCCCGAAGGCACACAGAAGGATTACTGGCGCATGGCGCGCGCTATGTTCGCGGCCGGTTTTCGGCCCGGTGAGCTGATCCATAACTGCTTCAGTTACCACTTTGTACCGGCCGGCTCGATGATGGAAACCGGTGCCCATGCGCTGGGCTGTAGCGTGTTTGCGGGTGGCACCGGCCAGACCGAGCAGCAGGTCCAGGCGATGGCGGAACTCAAGCCGTCCGGTTACATCGGAACGCCCAGCTTTCTGAAAATCATTGTCGAGAAAGCCGCCGATTTGGGCGTGGCGCTGCCCAGCGTGCGCAAGGCGATGTTTGGCGGCGAGGCGTTCCCGCCCAGCTTGCGCGACTGGTTTGTTGAGCGTGGGATTCATGCCTACCAGTCTCTCGCCACCGCCGACCTGGGCCTGATTGCTTACGAAACCACGGCGCGCGAAGGCCTGGTGCTGGACGAGGGCGTTATCGTGGAAATCGTGCGCCCCGGCACCGGCGATCCGGTGCCCGAGGGCGAGGTGGGTGAATTGGTGGTGACCAGCCTGAACCCGGTCTATCCGCTGGTCCGTTTTGGCACCGGCGACCTGAGCGCGGTATTGGCCGGCACCTGCCCGACCGGCCGCACCAACACACGCATCAAGGGCTGGATGGGGCGCGCCGACCAGACCACCAAGGTTCGTGGCATGTTTGTGCATCCGGGGCAGATCAGCGAAATAACCAAACGTTTTCCCGAAGTGGTCAAGGCGCGGCTGGTAGTGACGGGCGAAATGGCCAACGACGCGATGACCTTGCGGGTCGAGACTGCCTGCGGTGGCCCGGACGGACTGGCGGCGAAAATCAGCGACGCTGTTCGCGAGGTGACCAAGCTGCGGGCAGAGGTTGAGTTATTGCTGCCAGGTAGTCTGCCCAACGACGGCAAGGTAATTGAAGACGCGCGCAGCTATAAATAGTTGCGCCAGATCAAACTCCGGCCCGCTGGCGGCTGTTGCCTACGTAGTTTCCACGATGCGCCGCCGGCTGCCGCGCCGTAGACTGCCGGTTTCAGATTCTCAGGAGCGATTGAAATGAAACGACTGTTTGTGATTGCCGCTGCCGCTACTGCGTTATTTGCCAACGCGCAGGGTTTTCCCGGATCCAAGCCGATCTCGATTGTGGTGCCTTTCGCCGCCGGTGGGCCAACCGACCTGGTGGCACGCCAACTGGCGGAGACAATGCGCAAGTCCATGGGTGGAGGCGCCAACTTCCTGGTCGAAAACAGCGTCGGTGCGGGCGGTACGATTGGCGCCACCAAGGTCGCGCGGGCCGCGCCGGACGGCCACACCTTGTTGTTGTTCCATATCGGCATGGCCGCGACTCCAGCCCTGTACAAGAAAATCCAGTACAAACCGCTGGAAGATTTCGAGTTCCTGGGCCTGATCAATGAAGTTCCGATGACCTTGATCGGCAAGCCGCAACTGCCGGCCAATACCTACCGTGACTTCGAGGCCTATATCAAGGCCAACGCCGGCAAGCTGAATATGGCGCACGCCGGTCTGGGCTCGGCGTCGCATCTGTGCAGCCTGATGTGGCAGTCAGCCGTGAAGGCCAACGAAGCCATGACCACCATTCCCTATAGTGGCACGGCACCAGCCATGAACGCGTTGCTCGGCGGGCAGGTGGACCTGATGTGCGACCAGACCACCAACACCACGCAGCAGATCGAGTCCGGTCGGGTCAAGGCGTTTGCGGTCACGACCGCCAAACCACTGTCCAAACACAAACTGCTGAAGGACTATCCGACCCTGCAGGAGATGGGCCTAAAGGGTTTCGAGCTGACGATCTGGAATGGCCTGTACGCCCCCAAGGGCACGCCACCGGCGGTGCTAAAGCAACTCAATGACGGGCTCAAGCTGGCATTGAAAGACGCTGACTTCATCAAGAAACAGGACGCCCTGGGCGCGATTGTGGTGACCGATAACCGGGTCGAGCCAGCGGCGCACAAGGCATTTGTCGCCGCCGAGATCGCCAAGCTCAAGCCGGTCATTGAGGCCGCCAAGCAGTTCGCCGACTGAGTTGGTTACCCGTAGCTGCATCGTCACCAGGTCGGCCGGCGGACTGCCGCCTACGCCGCCGGCAAGGGCGACATGATTGCGCTGGCCAACAACGCGGCGCTGGTGCTGACTGTGGGATCGTGATGGCGTGAAACCCTCCATGCCCTGCTTGCGTGTGGTGGATTCCATCACCGAACTGGGACCGCAGGACGGCGGGTGTGTCGCGGTCAGTGGTTCGCATGGCGGCATCAGTTCGGCCCGTTACGCCGTGGTGGCCCGACCGCTGCTGAGCATTTTCAACGATGCCGGCGTCGGCAAGGACCAGGCAGGTCTCGCCGCACTGGACGTTTTGCAGCGTCACGGCCTGGCGGCCTGTACGGTGGCGCATACCAGTGCCCGCATTGGCGACGCCCAAAGCACATTCAACGATGGCATCATCAGCCACCTGAACGCGCTGGCCGGCGCTGCAGGGGTGACGACCGGCCAATCCTGCCAACAGGCCTTACAACTTTTCCGGAACCCGCCATGAACACACGCTTGTCCTCATTTCGGCAGCTGGCTCTTGTTGCTGTGGTGGCAGCCGCAATTTTTTCGGCGGCAAACACGGTCAGTGCCCAACCGGCATGGCCCACCAAGCCGGTGCGCATCGTGGTGCCATTCGCGCCGGGCGGCACCACCGACATACTGGCCCGTGCGGTCGCGCCGGAACTCACGCGCGCCTTTGGCCAGCCGTTTGTGGTGGACAACCGGGCCGGTGCCGGCGGCAACGTGGGCGCCGACATCGTCGCCAAGTCAGCGCCTGACGGCTACACGATTTTGATGGGCACGGTCGGTACCCACGGCATCAACAAGTCGCTCTACAGCAAGATGCCGTACGACCCGCAAAAAGACTTTGCCCCGATCACGCTGGTGGCCGGTGTGCCCAATGTGATGGTCATGAACGCCGAGCGGGCAAAGACGCTGGGCATCAACACCGTGCCCGAATTCATCCGGTACGCCAAGGCGCATCCTGGGCAATTGAACATGGCTTCCAGCGGCAACGGCACTTCGATCCACCTGGCCGGTGAGTTGTTCAAGTCCATGACCGGGGTTTTCATGACCCATATACCTTACACCGGCTCTGGCCCGGCCATGCTGGGCATGGTGTCGGGCCAGGTGGATGTCATGTTTGACAACCTGCCGTCCGCGTTGCCGCAGATCAAGGGCGGAAAACTGAAGGCCTTTGCGGTCACCAGCGCCCAACGCTCGGGTGCCATACCGGAGTTGCCAACCATTGAAGAGGCCGGCCAACTGAAGGGTTTTGAAGCCAGTTCGTGGTTCG
>JANNGR010000242.1:0-6361 GCA_031403955.1 Betaproteobacteria bacterium | reverse complement strand
CGGCGCTCTCGATCAAATGGCTGTTCCGCGACAACGGTCTGGTGCCTTACCTGCTGTCGCATTTTGGTATCCAGGTGTTCTGGATGGCGCAGGCCTGGTCGGCGCGTATGCTGATCATTGTGTATGGCATCTGGCACGTGGTGCCGTTCGCCTTTATCGTGTTGTACGCCGGTTTGCAGGGCGTGCCGCAAGACGCGCTGGAGGCCGCCACCATCGACGGGGCGTCGCGCTGGCAGAAGCTGCGCTACGTCACCCTGCCGCACCTGGCCCCACTAATTGTGTTTATCACGCTGATCCACATGATGGACGCCTACCGGGTGTTCGAGCCGGTGATTGTGCTCACGCAAGGCGCATTCACCACCAGTGTGCAGTACCTCACCTACCACATCCTGCTGGAGCAGAACAATCCGTTCAAGGCGAGCGCGGCAGCGGTGTTGACACTGATTGGTATTGTGTTTTTGCTGATCCCGTTGCTGGTAAAGACCTGGCGCGAACAAAAGCAGGGAGTCTGATATGACATCTATCGCGAACAAGCGTAGCCTCCCGCTTTCATTCCTGCTGTATGGGGGTTTGGCGTTCTGGCTGGTCATCGCTTCGTTGCCCATTGTCTGGACAGCGATCATCTCGTTCCGCCAATACATCGATGCGTTCTCGTCGCCGCTCAAATGGGTTGCGCCCTTCACCATGGAGAACTACTCCCGGCTCTGGATCGACAAGGAGTTCTACCGCAACTTCCTCAACACCGCGTTGGTAACCGTGTTCACGGTGACGATCTCCCTCACCGTCGGATGCCTGGCGGGTTACGCGTTGTCGCGTTACCGTGGCTCGCTCGGATTCTGGTTGCTTATGGTGGCCTTGATGTTTCGCGCCATTCCGCATTCGAGCCTGCTGCCTTCGTTCTTCACGATTTTTGACGCCCTGGGTATTCGCAACACCTATTTCACGCTGATTTTCGTGCTGGTGGCGATCAACCAGCCGTTCACGATCTGGATGCTGCGTTCGTTTTTTGTCAACATTCCAAACGAACTCGATGAGGCGGCGCTGGTCGATGGCTGCACCCGGTTCCAGGCCTTTCGGCGCGTGATAATTCCGGTCATGTGGCCAGGCGTCGTGACCACTGGTCTGTTCAGTTTTCTGCTTGCCTACAACGACTTTCTGCTCAGCTCGGCCCTGACCAACGCCGAGAAAATGACCATGCCGGCGGCGATTGCCAACTCGATCACGGCCGAGAGCGAAGCCCTGCTGATGCAAGGGGTGGCCGGCGCGGTCAGCATCACGATTCCGCTGATCATTCTGGTCATCATCTTCCAGAAGCAGATCGTGGGTGGCTTGACGCAAGGGGCGGTGAAGGGCTGAGCTTTGGAACGTATCCAGACTTCGATGGCGACCACCAGTTCCGGCGGCTAGCTCGCCGTGCCGGGGTTCATATACGGCATTGCGCGCCAGATCTGGGACGGCCGCGGCATCGGCGGCAATATGACTACATCCGAAGCGCCTGGCCGGGCTGAGTTCGTTGCCATCTGCTCCATACTGATGGCGACGGTGGCGTTGTCCATCGACATCATGCTGCCCGCTTTGGGGGACATGGCGGGCGACTTGGGCATTGAGGACAGCAACCAGCGCCAGTGGATCATCACGACTCTCTTTGCGGGGCTGACAATAGGCCAGGTCCTCTTCGGCCCCCTGTCGGACGGCATCGGCCGCAGGCCCGCTATCACCTTGGGCATCGGCGTGTTCGTGGCGGGCAGCATCCTCTGCGCGCTGGCCACCTCATTCGAGGCAATGATGCTAGGCCGGGTGGTGCAGGGCTTCGGGGCCGCCGGGCCGCGGATCGTCACCGTGGCCCTTATCCGCGACCGCTTCGCCGGCACCGAGATGGCGCGCATCATGTCGCTCATCATGGGCCTCTTCATCATGGTGCCGGTGCTCGCGCCGGTGGTCGGCCAGGGACTGCTGTTCCTCATGCCCTGGCGAGGACTGTTCGGGGTGCTCGCGGCCGTGTGCCTCGGGGGGGGGCTGTGGCTGCTACTACGCCAGCCGGAGACGCTAGCGGCGCGGCGCTCTCTGCGGCCCCGGGTGCTCCTGGCGGCCCTGGTCGAGGTGCTTCGGGGCCCGCGGCCCATGGCTTATACGCTAGCGGGAGGATGCTGCTATGGTGCGCTGATGGGCTACATCAACTCGTCCCAGCAGTTGTTCCAGGACCTCTACCGGGTGGGCGACCTCTACGCCGTGATCTTCGGGGCCTCGGCCGCCTTCATTTCTGCGGCCGCGCTCACGAACTCGCGGCTCGTTCGAAACGTGGCGATGGAGCGGGTCTGCGTCGTCGCGGTGGCGGCGATGGTTACGTGGTCGCTGCTGTTTCTGGCCGCGCTGCCCACTTTGGGCAGCCCGCCACCTCTGTGGGCTTGGATGGCCTTCAACTGCCCCGTGCTGTTTCTGCTCGGGCTAACCTTCGGCAACTTCAACGCCATTGCGCTGCGCGACCTCAGCCATGTCGCGGGCCTCGCCTCGGCGGTGGTGGCTTCGCTTAACACGGCGCTGAGCCTCGTCATTGCGGCCTGGATCGGGTTGGGCTTCGACATGACCACGCGACCGGTGGTGGTGGGTTATGCCATGTTCGGTGCGCTGGCGCTCGGGCTGATGCTCTTGCCAGAGATGCGGGCGCCTAGGAGGCCCCGATGACGAAATCGCAGCGCTTGGCCTTCTTGAATACGTCGGAAGATGGACCGATGCACAGCATTGTGATACGTCAAATTGACAGCGCGCTCAAGAACCGCCTGCGCCTGGAAGCAGCGCGCCAGGGTTGCTCCATGGAGGAGCAGGCCAGACGAATACTGCGCGCCGCGTTATTGGCCGAACCCGAAAAGCCGCCGGGTGCTTCTCGGCATAACCATCTGGCGAACCGCATCCATGCACGATTCGCGGCTGTTGGGGGCGTCGATTTGCCTGCTGTACCGCGCACACCGGCACGGCCGCCAGTCAAGTTTTGAAGACTTGCAGGACATACCATGGCAATGCTGCCGCCAGCTCCGTGCGCAACCGAGAAGCAATGCTGACCACGCGTGGCAACCATTTACATACTGGACACCAACGTCGTATCCGAGTTGATGCGCGAGCGGCCCGACCCTGCATTGCTCGGGCGGCTTACCGCGCTTGACGACAGCGCGTGGCACATCACCTCGATCACTGAGGCCGAGCTGCGTTATGGCCTAGCCTTGTTACCCGCTGGGCGCAAGAAGGCGCGCCTGAATCTGGCGCTGCTTGCCCTGCTGTCGCAAGACTTTGCCGGGCGCATCATTGCTTTCGACAGCGCGGCGAGTGTCTACTACGCTGACATCATGGCTCTGCGTGACCGGGCCGACAAGCCGATGCAGGCGCAGGACGCGATGATCGCCGCCTGCTGCCTGGCCCATGTCGCCACCCTGATGACACGCAACACGCGCGACTTTGAGGGCCTGGGGTTAACGATGTTCAACCCTTGGTTATGACTGTCGATTAGTATTGCCGCTAGAATTTGCATTCGAAGTCAAATCGGGGATTCCCATGCAAAATAACGTAGTCGTCACGCCGCAAGAGGCGCGTGCGCGCCATGTGCAACGGCAAGACTGGGTCGCCTGCGGCGAGGCGTTCCTGGACTGCCGCATCGCCGGCTCACAGGGGAAGGTCAACTACGCGCTGGTGGGCATGGGCGTGGCCCAGAACTCCGAGCAGGTGATCAACATCCAGGGCCGACACGGCTTTAACCTGGGTGCTGCCGCTATGCCGCATGGGGTAGTGAACAACCTGCATTTGCATTTCAGCGCCGAAGTCTTCATGTGTTTCCGCGGCGAGTGGGCGGTGCGCTGGGGCAGCGGCGGATTGGACGGCGAAATCACCATGCGTGAGGGCGACATAGTCTCGGTGCCAACCTGGATTTTTCGCGGCTTTTGCAACGTCGGCGCCGACGACGGCTTCCTGTTTACCGCGCTGGGCCAGGACAACACCGGGGGCATTGTCTGGGCGCCGAGCGTGATTGAAGCCGCGGCGCGAACCGGTTTGCACCTGACGCGGGAGAACCTGTTGTTTGACTCCCTTCCCACCGCGGGGAGGATTCCGGACGACGTAGAGTTGATCGCTCCCATGACGGCCGCGGAAATGGCGCAATTACGCCGTTACACGCCCGAACAGATGCGCCAGCGTCATGTGCAACCGGGCCAATTGCAGTGGTCGGCCAAAGCCTTGCTGGACTACTGCCTTGCCGGCGCAGGCGCGGAACTGGCCGCAGTATTGGGCTGGGGCATGACGCAGGACCGCAATCAGGAGCCGGTGGTTGCTAGCCCGCATTCACTCAGCATCGAGTGGCTGCGCGCCGCTCCCGGCGCTGGCATGTTGCTGCACCGCCTGGACTGCCCGCAAGTCTTGATCGTCAAGGACGGTGAGTGGGATCTGGTCCTGAACCAAACCGGCTCCGAGATTCGCACGCGGCTCAAGCCCTGGGAGGTGGTGTCCATCCCGGTCAACGCCTGGCGTAGCCTGCGCAATGTCGGGTCGACCCAGGGATTGATCGTGGTAATGCTTGGCGGTGACGGCCGCAAATTGGTCGATTGGCATCCAGCGGTCGTGGCGGCTGCCCTGGAGCACGACTTGTGCCTGGATGCATCGGGTTTTGTTGCCAGCGCCCATTTGTTGCCTTCAATTTGACAGTGAGGACTAACTTTTACTCAAGTTACAAGTTACCTTGTAACTAAAACAGCCGCGGGTCGAACATGAAGTCCGTCACCTCGGTTACAACGGTGACGGCACTATATTGGGCGTGCGCTGGATTAAGCAGCAGGTTGCGCTCGCGCGGCTCGACTAACGAAGGCACCCACAATCCGAGGCTTGCCGCTGATATCAGCCATTTCACCCCAAGGCTTTGCGTATAACCCTCATCCGAGCGCCACTGAGGCGACTTCAATGCCAGGTCAGTGAAGGCGTCTTCAAGTTTGGCGCCGGCTGGAAGCTCTAGCCGAATCAGCGCCTGCAGGGCCGGTGCAACACCGTTGGCGTGGACGCGCTTTTCGAGTTGCGCCAACGAGCGGCTTGAGGCCGCATAAACAACCGGCATGCCTGCGGGCGGCGGCAGATGCCAGCGGCCTGGGCCGAGTGTGGAGCCATGCTGCAGGCCGGGCAGGCTCAAGTCGCCGTTGTAGCAGATGCGCCAAACGACAACCAGGTTCAAGCAACACCGCCGTATTTCAGTCCGGCGAGCATGCCGCGTACCTTTTGCGCGCCAAACTCGTTGTCGGCATAGTCGCTCGGTGTCATGCCGTCCAGCGAGGGGTGTGGCTTGTGCAGCCACTTGCGCGCGGCGACCACGCCGCCGAACACCTCGGCGGCGAAAAGCTGCAACTGCATGGCGCGCAGGATCTGCTCGACCGTTGAACCGGGCAACGGCTTGTCGTCGCGCGCCCAACGCCACAAACTGGTGCTGTTGGCGTTCAGGGCATGGCTCAAGTCCTCTTTTTTTTCCAGGCCGAAAAGAAGCACCAACTCACCAACACTGCCGGCGCGCAAGCCGATGCGAATCAGGTTCGATGCGCGAGTCGTGTCCATGGTGGCCGAGGCTTCATTGACCGAGAAAACCGGGCTCTCGGCCCCAGTGTGGTAACCGGTGGCGACAGACCTGGAGATCCACTCGGTAAATGACTTGGCCAGCAAACGAACATCGGTGCTGGACGGCTTCACGGAAGCAACCATGATGACACCTCAAATGAAAAGAATATTCATTTCAAATGTAATTTATCAGGCGTAATTTGTCAATCAACACACTCAGACCGGTTCCATGCGCGCCGACGCGCGAACCATCAACTGCCCAGGAAGCAGCAGCACCTGCGGCGCGAGCTCGGGTCGTTCCAGGCGTTCAACCAGCAACTCCACGACATGGCGTGCCAGGTCTTCGGTCGGTTGGCGCACCGTTGTGAGCTGGTAGGGTGGACGCCGGGCGCTGCTCACGTCGTCGAAACCGATGATGGAAATGTCTTGCGGAACGTGCAGCCCACAGTCGAAGCGCGCCGCGTCCATGGCGCCCAATGCCATGCCGTCGTTGGCGCAAACCACCGCACTCAGCGGCAGGCCGCGTTTGACCAGCGACACCAAACACGCATGGCCGGATTCGTAGCCGAAATCGCCAATCGATATGGCCACATCTCGGATGCCAAGTTCCTGCAAACGCCCCACAAATCCGAGCTGGCGCTGAATTGAAACCGGTGCCCCAACATTGCCGGCGATGAAGGCAAAGTGCCGATGCCCGCTTCGATACAGCCGATCGGCTATGTCCCGCGTCGCGTTAACCTGGTCACAACCGACACTGCATGCGTGTTGGCCGGGCGCGACCCGGTTG
>JANNGR010000241.1:0-2118 GCA_031403955.1 Betaproteobacteria bacterium | reverse complement strand
TTTTGACTGTGTGGTCGATGGTTTATTACCTGCAGAAGGCGGTGCCGGAGATACGCGCCCGGGTGAAATGACTCCGGCCTCGCGTGACGATGCAATCGCGCGCGCGATGCCGATCGTTTTTGTGTTGATCTGGAGCACTGGGTTCATCGTCGCGCGCTACGGCATGCCACATGCGCCGCCATTCAAGTTCCTGGCGCTGCGTTATGCCTTGTCGATGGCGTGTTTCCTGCCGTGGATCTGGCTGGCCCGCGTAAAGTGGCCAGCCGGCGGCGCGCAGTGGCGGCATCTGGCCGTCACCGGCGTGTTGATGCATGCGGCTTACCTGGGTGGCGTCTGGGCGGCCGTCAAAGCCGGCATGGGGTCCGGCGTATCGGCGCTGATCGTGTCCCTGCAACCGGTGCTGACGGCGGTCTGGTTGTCGTCTACCGGCTCGCGCGTGAGCCGGCGGCAGTGGCTGGGACTGACGTTGGGTTTTGTAGGGCTCGCGCTGGTGGTGTCGCGCAAGTTCGCGCAGGGTGGTTCCGGCGACCAGGTAGACCTGACCAACCTGTCGCTCGCGCTGGCTGCGCTGCTGGCGATCACCGTCGGTACGCTCTACCAGAAGCGTTATGTGGCGCCGTGCGACGTGCGCACTGCCAACCTGGTACAGCTTGGTGCAGCGCTGCTGGTGACGTTGCCGCTGGCGCTTCTCGAAGGCGAATCGATGCGCTGGAACATCGAGTTGGCCGGCGCCATGGCCTGGTCCGTACTTGGCTTGACCCTGGGTGGCAGTTCGTTGCTCTACCTGCTGATCCAGCGCGGTGCCGCCACGGTCGTGACCAGCCTGTTTTACCTGGTGCCACCAACTACCGCCTTGATGGCCTGGTTGCTCTTCGCGGAGCCGATTACCGCTACCACGGTGCTCGGTACGGCGCTTAGCGCTTTTGGCGTCAGCCTGGTGGTGCGTTCGGCGCGCAAACCTTAGAGCCGCTGGTTGACAATAAAGCCAGTGTTTCAATGCTGACACCAAAACAGGAGTAAGCCATGAGCAAGAAACGCATCGCCGTAATCGCCGGTGACGGCATCGGCAAGGAAGTCATGCCGGAAGGTATCCGGGTGTTGGACGCGGCCGCGCGCAGGTTCGACATTGACCTTCAGTTTGACCATTTTGATTTTTCGAGTTGGGACTATTGCGAGCGCCACGGCAAGATGCTGCCTGACGACTGGAAAGACCAGATCGGCGGGCACGACGCGATCTACTTTGGCGCGGTAGGCTGGCCCGAGAAGATACCCGACCATGTGTCGTTGTGGGGTTCGTTGCTGCTGTTTCGGCGCGAGTTCGACCAATACGTCAACCTGCGTCCAGCGCGCCTGATGCCGGGCATCATCGCGCCAGTGGTGCGCCGTGACGGCAGCCGGCGCGAGCCGGGCGAAATCGACATGTTGATCGTGCGGGAGAATACCGAGGGCGAATACTCCAGCATCGGCGGGCGCATGTACGAGGGCACCGAGCGCGAGATCGTGATGCAGGAGACGGTGATGTCGCGTATAGGGGTCGACCGTGTGCTGAAGTTCGCGTTTGAGTTGGCGCGGTCGCGCCCGAACCGGCATTTGACCAGCGCTACCAAGTCCAATGGCATCGCGATCACGATGCCTTACTGGGACGAACGCGTGGCCGAAATGGCGAAGACCTATCCGGACGTGAGAGTGGACAAGTTTCACATCGATATATTGAGCGCGCATTTCGTGCAACGGCCGGACTACTTCGACGTGGTCGTGGCGAGCAACCTGTTCGGCGACATACTCAGTGATCTGGGGCCCGCGTGCACCGGCACGATCGGCATTGCACCGAGCGCCAATCTCAATCCGCGGCGGCTGTTCCCATCGCTGTTCGAGCCGGTACATGGTTCAGCGCCGGACATCGCCGGCTTGGGCGTCGCGAATCCGATTGGACAGATTTGGTGCGGCGCGATGATGCTGGAGTTTCTCGGTTACAAAGCTGCCCACGACGCCGTGTTGTCGGCAATCGAACAGGTGCTTGATCCACACAGCGGCGCGCCGCGAACACCCGATATTGGCGGCTCGGCGAGTACCTCGGACCTTGGGCGCGCGATCGCCCAGGTTGTTTGAAGTTGCAAC
>JANNGR010000240.1:0-3413 GCA_031403955.1 Betaproteobacteria bacterium | reverse complement strand
GTGCTGAAGGTCGCCATCTCGCCTTGGGCGAAATTGATGTGGTGGGTGGCCTGGTAGATCATCACCAGCGCCAGCGCGACCGAGCCATAAATGCAGCCATTAGCCAGGCCGGAGAAGATTTGGTGCAGCAGGGCTTCCATGGGTTTTGTGTGCTTGACTTCAATAACCCAGATAAGCGCGGCGCACCGACTCATCATTCTTGATCTGCGCGCTGGGGCCCGACAGCGCAACGCGGCCGGTCTCCAGCAGATACGCATGATCGGCCAGATCCAGCGCCAGGCTGGCGTTTTGCTCCACCAGCAACATGCTGACCTGGTCCTCCTGGTTGATGGTTCGCATGATGCTGAATATCTCGGCCACGATCAGCGGTGCCAGCCCGAACGAGGGTTCGTCGAGCAACAGCAATTTGGGCCGCAACATCAGCGCCCGGCTGATGGCCAGCATCTGCTGCTCACCACCCGACAAAGTTCCCGCCTGCTGGTGGCGCCGAAGCTTCAGGATCGGGAAACGGGTGAAAGCCTTTTCCAGGTCGAGCGCCAGTGCCGCCTTGTCGGCCCGCACATAAGCGCCCAGGCGCAGGTTTTCCTCCACCGACAGCGCCGTGAACGTGCCGCGGCCGTCCGGCACATGGGCCACCCCCATACGCACCACGTTTTCGGTCGCTTTGCCGACCAGTTGTTGCCCGTCAAAAATTATGCTGCCGGTGGTACGCACGGTTTGGCACAGGGAACGCAGCGTGGTGGTCTTGCCCGCGCCGTTGGCGCCGAGGATGGCGGTGATGTGTCCCGCCTCGAGCGAAAAATCGACCTCGTGCAACACCCTGGTGGCGCCGTAGGCCGCACCCAGCTTGGCGACTTCAAGCAGCTTGGCCATGCGCCGGGGTGCCCAGATAAGCTTCGATCACATCGGCATTGCGTTGGATCGCGGCCGGCCCGCCTTCCGCGATCTTGCGGCCAAAATTCAACGCAACAATATGGTCGGACACGCCCATCACCAGGCTCATATGGTGTTCGACCAGCAACACCGTGATCTTCAGCCGGTCGCGAATGTCGCGAATCAGCCGCGCCAGGTTATCGAGTTCCTCGTGGGTAAGTCCGGCGGCCGGTTCATCGAGCATCAACAACTTGGGCTCGGCGGCCAGGGCGCGGGCAAGCTCGACGCGTTTTTGCGTGGCAAACGGCAAATCGCCCACCGCGCGATCGCGAAACGCGGACAGGCCCAGAAAGTCCATCAACCCGGCGGCACGATCCTGCAACCGGCGCTCTTCAATCCGCACCCGCGGCAGCCGCAGCGCGTTGGACACAAAGCCGGACGAGGAACGCGAGTGTGCCCCGACCATCACGTTATCGCGCACTGGCATGCTTCGGAACATGGCCAGATTCTGGAATGTGCGGCCAAGCCCCAGACCCGCGACGCGGTGGGTCGGCACACTGGTGATGGACTTGCCTTCAAACAGGATGTCGCCGCGCTGGTAGTTGTAGAGCCGGCTGATGCAGTTGAAGAGCGTCGTCTTGCCGGCACCGTTAGGGCCGATCAAGCCGCAGATGCTGCCGCGCGATACGTCGAAACCCACCGCATCCAGCGCAACAATGCCGCCAAACTTCACTGTCACATCGCGCACACTGAGCAGCGCCGATGGGTCGCCGGTCACCGCCTCGGCCATCGCCGCGCCGGGTTCACGTGAGTTTGCTGGCGCGTTTGGAGCATGCGTGATGGTAGTCACCCGGATGGGCCAACCGTACCCGGAAAAACCCTCATGCCGATTCACTGAAGCGCGAACTCAGAAGCTTTGAGTAAGGCTGCGGGCCACGGTCCTTCAGTTAGGGCACACTGCGGGGTCTTCAGGAGACGGCAGTGACAGATCCAACATTGACACCGCGCGACAACGCTGGCACAGACCCGGCGCCCGCGATGCCCGAGCCGGCCGAGCCGCAACGTGTGTCGCTGCAGATGCCGGTCGATGTGCGCAGCGTATCGCTGGTGGTGCTGGCCGCGCTGGCCTGTGTGTTCATGTTGCGCTGGGCCAGCGCCGTTTTTATTCCCGTGATGGTTGGGCTGCTGTTCAGTTACGCGCTGTCGCCGGTGGTGGACTGGTTACAGTCGCTGCGGATTCCACGCGTCTTGAGCGCCGCGGCGCTGATCGTGGGTATCTTGACCGGCGCTGGAGCCACCATGCTTTCGCTCAGTGACGATGCGAACAATCTGATCGAATCGTTGCCGGTGGCGGCGCAAAAGCTGCGCGACGCGACCCGCGCGCTGCGCGGCAAGCCGGACAGCACACTGGCATCGGTGCAAAAGGCCGCGACCCAGCTTGAGCAGGCCGCCGAAGAAACCACCCGTGCCGCACCCGTGGGTCGTGGTGTGCAGCGGGTGCAGGTAGAAAAACCGAAGTTCGACATAAAGGACCATCTATGGAGCGGCACCCTGGGGCTGCTTAGCACTTTGGGGCAGATCGCGATGGTGGCGCTGATTGCATTTTTTCTGTTGGCCTCAGGAGATACCTTCCGGCGCAAACTGGTCAAGCTGGCCGGCCCGACGTTGAGCCGCAAGAGGATCACGCTACAGGCGATAAATGAGATCCACGACCAGATTCAGCGCTACATGCTGGTGCAACTCTTCACCAGCACCCTGGTTGGCCTGGCCACCTGGTTGTGCTTGCTGGCGATCGGTCTGCAGCAAGCCGCGGTCTGGGGCATAGCCGCGGGCATACTCAACCTGGTCCCGTACATCGGCAATCTGCTCGTCACGGGAGGCTCCGCCCTGGTTGGTTTCCTGCAGTTCGGCACCTTGGAAATGGCGCTGCTGGTGGCTGGCATTTCCTTTGTAATCAACAGCATCGAAGGGTTCCTGTTGACACCCTGGCTGACCAGCCGCGCCAACCGGATGAACCCGGTTGCGGTATTCGTCGGCGTGCTTGCCTGGGGCTGGCTCTGGGGCGCCTGGGGACTGCTGCTCGGCGTACCGATTCTGGTGATCATCAAGGCCATTTGCGACCGCGTGGACAACCTCAAGCCGGTGGGCGAAATGCTGGGCGCTTGAAGGGCAATACGCGCCACCGGCGCAGCTTCATGCTGGGGGCCGCGCCTGTCCGATGCCCCCGACGCGGCGTTCAGCCGCAGCCTCCAGAGTTTGGCAGTCGACAAGGCCGACGTGCTTTTGAGGGCCCGGGGTGAGCAGCCACGATGATCGTATTGGAAAATTGTTGGGAATCAGGGTAGGCCGAACCCAACACCCAGACCAGTTCAATGATCGACCCCAGCGGCACAAACCCAGGCGCGTCGGACGACAGCGACTCAACCAGCCGGGTTGCCAGTGGCGACTGCCGGTGGTCGTCCCGCATGATGGTGCGCACCAGCACGTTGGTATCGAGCCCGATCATTTTGCACTCGCGCCGCGGCGGCGAATGACGGCGT
>JANNGR010000239.1:0-28717 GCA_031403955.1 Betaproteobacteria bacterium | reverse complement strand
CGCCTGGCGCGCACCCGGTTTCCGGATCAGGCGCCCGGCGAGCCCTGGGCGTACGGCGCGGACGTCGCCTACCTGAAACAACTCGTGGAGCATTGGCGCAGCCGCTTCGATTGGCGCGCCCAGGAAGAGCGGTTGAATGTTTTGCCGCAGTTCATGGTGCCGTTGCATGGCATCGACTTGCATTTTCTTCACGTCGTGGGCCAGGGACCAAAGCCGTATCCGCTGCTGCTGTCGCACGGTTGGCCGGGATCGGTGTTCGAGTTCCTCGACATCATCCCGCGCCTCACCGATCCAGCGCGCTTCGGTGGCGATCCGGCCGACGCCTTCACCGTGATCGCTCCGTCCCTGCCTGGCTACGGCCTGTCGTTCACACCCGGACAACAGCGCTTCAGCCTGGAGATGATCGCCGATTGCTTTTCCGATCTAATGACTGGTGTTCTTGGCTACCCGCGTTTTGCGGCACAGGGCGGCGACTGGGGCGCGTTTGTCACCTCGCGCCTGGGCGCGGTCCACGCCGACAAGCTGATCGGCATCCATCTGAACCTTCTTGCGGTGCGACGCGAGCCGTCGATGCTGCCGAACCCGTCGCCGCAGGAGCAGGAGTTCCTCGGAGAACTTGAAACCTGGATCAAGGAGGGGGTGGGCTACCAGTGGATCCAGGGCACGCGGCCGCAGACGCTCGCGTTTGGCTTGACCGATTCCCCGGCCGGCCTTGCGGCGTGGATTGTCGAGAAGTTCCGCGCCTGGTCCGATTGCGGGGGCGATGTGGAAAGCGTATTCACGAAGGATCACCTGCTCGCCAACATCAGCCTGTACTGGTTCACCGGCGCCATCGGTTCATCGTTCTGGCCTTACTACGCCCGCATGCATGGACCGTGGCCGATTCCCGAAGGTGGGGTGAAGGTTCCCATGGGTTACGCCGCGTTCCCGCGTGAGATGTTGCGCCCGCCGCGCTCGGTGGCCGAGAAGTTTTATACGGACATCCGTCGCTGGACTGCGATGCCGAAGGGGGGGCATTTCGCCGCCATGGAGCAGCCCGAGGCCCTGGCGCGCGAGATCGTTGAGTTCTTCCGCCCCCTGCGGCCGCGGTAGGCTCTCATTGAAGGGCATCAGCCGGCGTGAAATCGCAGGCATCCTGCCCGGTAAAGTACAGTACCTTACGAACCGGAGAAAAAAATGAACACGCGCTTGATGCAGCTATTGCGTTGTTGCCTGCTGGGCCTGATGGCAATCACCGGCGCGAGCGCCTTCGCGCAGGCCTGGCCGGCCAAGCCGGTGAAAATTGTCACCGCGTTCGCGGCTGGAAGCGCCAGCGATATTGTTGCGAGGTTGCTGGCCCAGGAATTGCAGGCCGAGTATGGCCAGGCCTTCGTGGTGGAAAACAAGCCCGGCGCGTCCGGAATCATCGCCGGCGAATTCGTTGCCAAGTCGGCGCCGGACGGCTACACGCTTTTCCTTACCACCAACACGGTGAACTCCGGCAATCCGCATCTATTCAAGAAGTTACCCTACGACGCACTGAAGGACTTTACGCCGATAGCCAGGGTGTGCAACTTCCTGTTTGTTCTGGCGGTCTCGGCTGAGCAACCGCACAAGTCGGTCGCTGACTTGGTGTCGTATGCCAGGGCCAATCCGGGCAAGGTCAGCTTTGCCTACGGCAACAGTACCGGGCAAATTGCGGGTGCGGCCTTCAACACCCTGTCGGGCCTGAACGCGCTGGCCGTTCCTTACAAAAGCACGCCGCAGGCGCTGGCCGCGTTGGTGGGTGGAGAGGTGACTTTTCTGTTCGTCGATATGGCGTCGAGCCAGGCGCTGCTGAAGGCCGGCCGTTTGCGGGCATTGGCAATCACGACTGAAAGCAGAAGTGCGCTGGCGCCGGATTTGCCGACACTTGCGTCGAGCGCCAATTTGCCCGGTTTTGACCTGGCGGCCTGGGTCGGCGTCGTAGGGCCGGCGGCGCTGCCCAGCGACATCACCGGCAAGCTCAGTGCCTCAATAAACCGCATCCTGGCGCGCAAGGAAGTTGCTGACAAGCTCACATCCATGGGAGCGGATGTCGCGCCCGGCACGGCGGCTGAACTCCAGGTTTACATGGGCCAGCAACTGATTGCCTGGCGCGACAAGATCAAGGCCGCTGGCATACAGCCGGAATAGCGCGCGCACCGCTCCCCGACCGCGATACACGGTATGAAGCCGCGTGTTGTTCAGGTGCAGCCAATCGACGAAGGACGACGGCAGATGCGCTTCGCGGCCAGGTGTCAATGCCGAAATCACGCTGGTTTCCAGAAGAAAACCTGGGGTTCCCGTAAGCGAAGCAGTCGCCCCCGCACTCATAGATAGATGCCCCGGAGCGGCGTCGTCTTAACCGATAGACGCCCTATCAGCCATACCTCCAGAACGAGAATGCGGTGAGCAAAACGGCCCACACCAGCACGGCCTTGCGCACCGCGCGCTCCGGAATGCGCCGGATGAAACGCACCGAGCTGTAGCCGCCCAGGCTGGCGCCGACAAACAGCGGCAACGCGTACAACCAGGCTATGTGGCCCGATGGCAGGAATACGGCCAGGCCGGCGGCGCTGAGTGCCACCACCATCAGGTTTTTCTGCGCGTTGGCCCGGTGGATCGACTGCTGGCCGGCGATGGCCAGCGCGGCCAGCAATACGATACCCAGGCCGGCGCCGAAATAGCCTCCGTAAATCATCAGCACAAACTCGAACACCAGCAGCCAGCTCCGCGACGGCCGGTGCGCCGGGCTGCGCAGCATGTCCAAGCGCGCCTTGATCCATTCACCAAGCGCGAAAAACAGCGTGGCGGTCAGCATCAACCATGGCACTGCTTTCTCGAAGCGTGCCTCACCGGTCCACAACAGCAGCAGCCCACCGACGGCGCCGCCGGCAAGCGACACCAGCAGATGCGCGCGCAGCTCCTTGCGCATGTCGGCCAACTCGGAGCGGTAGGCCGCCAGTGCCATGAAGTTACCGGGCATCAGCGCCACCCAGTTGGTAATGTTGGCGACCAGTGGCGGCAAGCCGGCGGCGATCAACATCGGAAAGGTCAGAAAGCTGGCGCCACCTGCCACCGCGGTCACACCGCCGCCAACTAAGCCTCCGAGAAACAGCAGCAACAGGGTTGGAAAATCCATCCGGACCTTGGTGTCAGCGCGCCAGCATGCGCAGGCGGCTGTCGAACTCGCCCCGGTCGACATAACGGGTCAAACGCACCAAGGCGCGGTAGGCCCGGTAAATCTGGGCCGAGAGAATGGTGGGTGCGTCCGGCATCGACAACAAGTCGAATTTGCGTTCACCAGTTTGGGGGTGAAAGCTGCTCGGGCAGTTGTCGCGCAACCAGAACAGGTTGTACTCGGCACGCGTGCCCTCGGAGAAAGTGAGCGACACCGGCTGGCCATCAGCCACTTGCACGGAAGAAAGCGAAGCTAGGGTCATGGTTGGTTCTCAAAGGTTCATACACAGGCGCAGAGCGTCGTAGATCGCGGCGTGCACATTGCGCGACTGCACCGCGTCGCCGATACGCAGTAATCGGTAGCGCCCACGCGGGTTGCGTGTGACGGTTTGCTGGGCGCCGGCAATCAGAGCGAGGTAATCGACCTCGCCGCGATTGATCGATTCCTGCTTCAACGCGAAGTACAACGCGTCGAGAGGCAAGGTGCCATGCTCCACCACCACCTGGTCGACCAGGCGCCGTTCGCGTACGTCGCCGTAATCGCTGCCGATCACCGCTGCCAGTTGCCCGGCTTCTCGCCGCACCGCGACGAGGCGGCGGTTGATGGTGATCACCACGCCATGTTTCTGGAAAATCTGCGCATACGCGACATGGTTCACACCCCCTATCTCGGGCGCAAAAAAGCGTTCCGGAGAAACGATTTCCAGTTGACTGCCGCCAAGCGCAATCAACTCGGCCGCCTGCATGCCCGGGTGGCCGCCGTTGTCGTCAAACAGCAGCACGCGCGCTGCCGGTTTGACCGCGCCGGATGTGATGTCCCAGCTCGACACCACCAACTCGTTGCCGGTCTCCAGAACTTCGGTATTCGGCAGGCCACCGGTGGCGATGATGACCATGTCCGGGTTCTCGGCCAGCACGTCGTCGCTCTCGGCGACTAGATTGCAGCGCAACATCACGCCCAGGGCGTCGCAGCGCGCCACGCGCCAGTCGACGATGCCAATCAACTCGGCGCGGCGTTGCGAGCGGGCCGCCAGGCGCACCTGGCCACCGGGTTGGTCCGCCGCCTCGAACAGCACCACCTGGTGGCCACGTTCCGCGCAGACCCGCGCTGCTTCCAGACCGGCGGGCCCGGCCCCGACAATCACCACGCGCAACTTGTGACCCGTAGTGGGTGTGATCACCTGCGGCATCAACGCTTCGCGCCCGGTGGCAGCGTTATGGATACACAGCGCATCGCCACCTTCGTAGATCCGGTCCAGGCAGTAGGTGGCACCGACGCAGGGGCGAATCTCGTGCTCGCGCCCCTGCATTATCTTGATCACGATATGTGGGTCGGCAATATGGGCGCGTGTCATGCCGACCATGTCGAGTTTGCCCGCCGCAATTGCGTGGCGCGCAGTCGCGACGTCGTTGATGCGCGCCGCATGAAAAACCGGGAACCGGGTGGCGGCACGTACTTCGCCGGCAAAGTCCAGATGGGGCGCGGCCGGCGTGCCGTGGATCGGGATGACCCTGGACAACGCCGCGTCGGTATCGATATGGCCACGGATCAGGTTCAGGAAATCGATCTGTCCGCCGTCGGCCAGCCGTTTGGCAATCTCCAGGCCTTCCACGCGGCTCAGGCCCTTGTCCCAGTCTTCGTCGGCGACCATGCGTATGCCGACTATGAATTCGCGTCCGCAGGCGGCGCGAATCGCGTCGAGTACGCGGTGCGTGAAACGCAGGCGGTTGTCCAGTGACCCACCGTAATCGTCCGTCCGCTGGTTGGTGGCGGGCGACCAGAAGCCGTCCATCAGGTGTCCGTAGGCCTCGAGCTCAATGCCGTCCAGGCCAGCCGCCTGCATACGCTGCGCCGCCGCGGCGTAGTCGCCAACGATGCGGTCCATGTCCCAGTCTTCGGCGGTCTTGGGGAATGTGCGGTGCGCTGGCTCGCGAATCGGGGAGGGCGCCAACACCGGCAGCCAGTCGGCCTGATTCCATTGGGTGCGCCGGCCCAGGTGGGATATCTGAATCATCACCGCCGCGCCATGTTCGTGGCACTCGTCGGTCAGGCGTTTCAGCCAGGGAACGATCTCGTCGCGGTAGGCGTGCAGATTGCCAAAGGCGGCCGGGGAGTCACTCGACACAATCGCCGAGCCGGCCGTCATGGTCAGGGCCACGCCACCCTTGGCGCGCTCCACATGGTAGAGCCGGTAGCGGTCCTTGGGCAGCCCGTCTTCGGAGTAGGCCGGTTCATGCGACGTGGTCATGACGCGATTCTTCAGCCTCAGGTGTTTGAGCTGGTAGGGCTGCAGCAGCGGGTCGTTGGTGTTCACGGCTTCAATACCACTGGTCAGTCATGGATGCCTTCTTGCGCTTGACGTAGTCGACAATCGATTCGTCAACGGCTGGGTCGATCGGCGGCGCCTGGTAATCGGCGAGTGCCGCTTTCCAGCGTTTGTTGGCCCGCATCGCGCTGTCGGTCTTGCCGGCCTCCAGCCAGGTTTCGAACGGCGTGTCGTCAGAAATATGCGAGTCGAAGAACGCCGTGGTGTAGTTGGCCAGGGTGTGGGCGCAGCCCAGAAAATGGCTGCCCGGGCCGACCTCCTTGAAGGCGTCGAATGCGAGTGTGTTGTCGTCCACCCTCACGCCGGCCAGGTAGCTGTGCAGCGCGCCACAGAAGTCGGCGTCCATCATGAACTTCTCGTAACTCATCGACAGCAACCCGTCCAGAAAACCAGCTGAATGCAGGATGAAATTGGCGCCGCAATGCACCGCCGACAACATCGACATCACACTTTCCTGCATTGCCTGGCCGTCCGGCACTTTGGAGGTGGTGAAAGAGCCGGCGCAACGCAGCGGCAGCCCGAGCCGGCGCGCCAGTTGCCCGACCACCATGGAGCCAATTGCCGGCTCGGGCGTGCCAAAGGTCGGCGAGCCGGAACGCAGCGACATGCTGGACAAAAAGTTGCCAAAAATCACTGGTGCGCCGGGCCGCTCCAACTGTGTGATGGCGCAGCCGACCATGGTCTCGGCCAATGATTGCGCAATCGCGCCGGCATTGGTGACCGGACCCATCGCGCCGCCCAGGATGAACGGCACGATCACCGCCGCCTGGTTGGCGCGAGCGTAGGCGCGTGTTGCCTTGGTCATGGTGCCGTCCCACAACAGCGGTGAGTTGACGTTGACGTTGCCCAGGATCACGCAGTTTTTGTCCACGAAATCGGCCCCGAACAACAACCGGCTCATCTCGATCGAATCCTCGGCCCGTTGCTCGGAAGTGATGGAACCCATGAAAGCCTTGTCGGAATACCGGATATGCGCATACACCATGTCCAGGTGGCGCTTGTTGACCGGTATGTCGGTGGGTTCACACACCGTGCCGCCTGAGTGGTGCAGCCAGGGGCTGGCATAGGCGAGCTTGACGAAATTCTGGAAGTCTTGGAGCGTGCCGTAACGCCGCCCCTGATCCAGGTCCATCACAAACGGAGAGCCATAGGCCGGCGCAAACACCACGCTGTCGGCACCGATTAGCACCGAGCGCGCCGGGTTGCGCGCGTGCTGGATGAACTCCTTGGGTGCGGTCTTCAGGATCTGGCGCAAATGCCCGGGCTCGAAGCGTACCCGCATGCCGTCAATCTTTGCGCCGGCTTTGCGGAACAGGGCGAGGCATTCGTCGTCGTCACGGATGTCCAGGCCCACCTCGGCCAGCATACGGTCGGCGGAGGCTTCAATTTTCAGCAGGTTTTCCTCGCCCATGATGTCGTAGGTCGGAATGCCACGCTTGATGTAAGCCGGGCCGGTCTGTTTGGCATTCGGATCGCGCCGCTCGCGGCCACCGCGCCGCTGCCGTTTGGGTTCGGTCTGGCTCATGTGCATATGTCCTTGACCCGGTTTCGGGCGTGATCGATGGTCGTTATGCTATAGATAAATTTCAGTCGTGAACGGTTCTATCGTCGCCAGCGTCTGAGCGCGAAGGCACGTTGACGTTGCGAGTTTTGCCCGGCGCGCCGAGTACCCACTTCCCTGGACTCGGGGTTTGGCGCATAGTTCACCATGAGCAAGGCATTCACGAAGGAGTCGGACGATGCTGGCGACGAAGACGACGACGTTGCGTCGCCCGGATTGCATCAGGCCGGCAAAAACTATATTACGGCGCGCGGTTACGCCCGCTTGCGATCCGAGTTGGTGAACCTGATGGACACTGAGCGACCCAAGGTGGTCGAGGTAGTGCATTGGGCCGCCAGCAATGGTGACCGCTCGGAAAACGGCGACTATATTTACGGCAAGAAACGGTTGCGCGAAATTGACCGGCGCATCCGCTTCCTCACCAAGCGCATGGAGATTGCCGAGGTGACCGATCCCAGCGTGCACCATGGAAGCGACCAGATATTTTTCGGCGCAACGGTCGCCTATGTCGATCGGTCCGGCAAGGAACGGGTGGTCACGATCCTGGGCATGGACGAGGCCGAAAGCACCCACGGTCAGGTGAGCTGGATTTCGCCGGTCGCGCGGACCTTGCTCAAGGCGCGCTTGGGAGATGTGCTGAACCTGGTGACCCCATCCGGCGTGGACGAGATAGAGGTAATACGTGTCGATTACCCGGCGCCGGATGCCGGCATCATGCCTTGAACCGCTGTCAGGTCCTTTGGGCGCGTAATACCGATGGCGTTCTGCGCAGGTTTCGCAACGCGACCTCCAGATGTGCCCGGTCGCGAACAGCGACGACGAAACGCAGGTCGGTGGCGTCGTGTGCCGGTTCCTGGCCCATGTCGATATGGGTGATGTCGGTTTCCGCGTCCGCCAGCGCGCCCGCCACGCGCGCCAGCACGCCCGTACCGTTGACCACCGCCACCACTATCTCGGTTTCAAATGCGCGCACCGGATCGTCGGCCCAGTCCACCGCGATGAACCTTTCGCTGTCCTTGTGTTGCAGTTTGCTGGCGACCGGGCATGCAACGGTATGCACCACCAGGCCTTCACCGCGTCCGAGGTAACCAACAATGGGATCACCGGGAATCGGGCGGCAACAAGCGGGATAGTGCACCGAGGCGTTTTCGCTGCCGTCCAGGGTCACGGTACCTTGTGTGATTGACTCGTGGGCGGTGAATCGCTCGCGCGTCAGCAGCAGCGCATCTGGCCTTTCGCCTTTTTCCTCAGCCAGCAAGGTGACAAGACGTTTCGCAACCATCGTGCCGATGCGCTTGCCCAGACCGATATCCGTCAAGAGTTCGGAGCGGCTACGGTTGCCGGTGAATCGCAGCAAACGTTCCCAGACACTCTGGTAGGCCAGGTCGTCTTCTGGAAACTTCTCGATGCCTTCCGCGCGCAGCGCCTGGGCCAGCAGCTTTTTGCCAAAAGATTCCGACTCGGCATGTGCCAGCGTCTTGAGATGATGCCGAATCTTGGACCGCGCGCGGCCGGTTCTGACAAAACTCAGCCAGGCGGGGTTCGGGCTCGACATTGGCGCGGTGACGACTTCAACCACATCGCCGTTTTTCAGTTCGGTGCGCAGGGGTACTTGTTCCCCATTAATCCGGGCGGCCATGGTGCGGTCGCCCACATTGCTATGGATGGCGTAAGCAAAGTCGACCACCGTGGCCCCGCGCGGCAACGACAGGATGCGGCTCTTGGGGGTGAAGACATAAACCGCATCGGGGAACAGGTCCACCTTGACGTGGTCCCAGAACTCGGCCGCGTCGCCGGTCTCGCGCTGAATATCGAGCAACGACTGGAGCCACTGGTTACCCAGCCGGTCGGTCGCCACCGCGTCGGGGTTCTTGGCTTTGTAGAGCCAGTGTGCCGCCACGCCGGACTCAGCCACCAGGTGCATGGCTTCCGTGCGTAGCTGGAACTCGATGTTTACGCCCGATGGTCCTACCAACGTGGTGTGTAGCGACTGGTAACCGTTCAGCTTGGCGATGGCAATATGGTCCTTGAACCGCCCCGGTACCGGTTTGTAAAGCTGGTGCAGGGTGCCAAGCGCGGTATAACAATCGGTCAAGGTCGCAACGATCAGTCGAAACCCGTAGATGTCGGTCACCTGCGCGAAACTAAGATGTTTTTGCCGCATCTTGCGGTAGATCGAAAAAACCGACTTTTCCCGGCCGGCAATTCGCAGGCCCATACCGGTGGCGGAAAAGGCGGCTTCGAGCGCTTGCTGCACTTTTTGAATCAGGTCGCGCCGGCGGCTGCGCGCCTTTTCGACGGCTCTGGACAAAATCGCGCTACGCCATGGGTACAAATAGACAAAGGCCAGATCCTGCAGTTCGCGATAAATCTGGTTCAGCCCAAGGCGGTGCGCAATCGGAGCATAAATGTCAAGCGTCTCGGTCGAAATGCGCGCCCACTTGTCGCGCGTCACGTTGGAGAGCGTGCGCATGTTGTGCGAACGGTCGGCCAGCTTGATCAAAATGACGCGCACGTCGCGGGCCATCGCCAGCAACATCTTGCGGAACGACTCAGCCTGGTTTTCTTCCCTGGTGGTGAAGTGCAGTCTGTCCAGTTTGGTCAGACCGTCCACGAGTTCAGCAACTGGAGACCCAAAACGCTGGATCAATTCGGTCTTGGTGACACCGCAATCTTCCAGCGCGTCGTGCAACAGTGCCGCCATCAAGGCCTGCGCGTCTAGCTTCCAGTCGGCACACTGGGCGGCTACGGCAATCGGATGGGTAATGTAGGGCTCGCCGCTGTTGCGGATCTGCCCCAGATGGGCCTCGTCGGCAAATCTGTAAGCGAGCCGAACCTTTTCAATGTCGCCAGCCGGCAGGTAGTCGAGTTTGGACGTGAGAGCGGCAAAGCTGGCTGCTGCCGCGTTGACAGCCGCCGGACTGAGCGTGCTGCTGCTACTGCCCTTGCGGGGCCGCTTGACCGGCGCGGCGGGAAGATTCAGGTAGCTCATCCCTCGAATATAGCCTGCATGGCTGGTAGCCGGCAGGCAAAAAACAATGGCACCGCGGTGGGTGCCATTATCGGAAGGGCTCAGGGCTTCAGAGCGGGACTTTCTTCAGCATTTCCAGGCCAATCTTGCCGGCCGCGATTTCACGCAGGGCGGTCACACCCGGCTTGTTTTTGCTTTCGATCTTGGGCGCGTGCCCCTGACTCAGCATGCGCGCCCGGTAGGTGGCCGCCAGCACCAGTTGGAAGCGGTTGGGAATCTGGGCGAGGCAATCTTCGACGGTGATACGGGCCATGGTTACTCCTGATATTTGCGGGACAGACCGCAGCGGCAAGGCCGCAAGCTCTGTGCCCAACTGACTAAAACAAAAACGCTAGGGAATGTTAAGTGCACCGAAGGTCTCGGCGCGAGCGCGGCGCTGCACCGCAAACTTGAGCCGCTGTGCATGCACGATGGCCTTCAGGTCAAACAGCGCGCGGTCAAACGAGTCGTTGAGTATAACGAAGTCGAATAGATGCACCTGTGCGACTTCGAGCGCGGCATTCTTGAGTCGCAGTTCTATCATCGCGGCGGAATCTTCTCCGCGCCGCTCTAGCCGGGAGCGCAACTCGTCCCAACTCGGCGGCAGTATGAAAATCGACACCGCATTGGCAAAAACGCGTTTGATCGCGTTAGCCCCCTGAAAGTCGATTTCCAGCACCACGTCGGAGCCCTGCTGCATACGCTCGGATATCGCCTGCCTGGAAGTGCCGTACCGGTGGCCGTGTACCTCGGCCCATTCCACGAATGCGTCGGACTGCACCATGGTGTCGAATTCCGGCCCCGACACGAAGAAATACTCGCGGCCGCTTTTTTCCTGTCCACGCGGCGGGCGCGTAGTGTGGGAGATAGAAGGCTTGACATGTGAATCCAGTTCCAGCAATGCCTTGACCAGGCTCGACTTGCCGGCTCCACTGGGTGCCGCAACCACAAACAAATTTCCGGGGTAGTCCATGAAGAATCGCGCCAGACGCGAACTGTCAGAGTCGGCCTATTCTAAGTTGCGCAACCGGGGCTTGGGCTGCTAGCCGCGTGTGTAAGCCGCGCACCTTTGCCAAACCGACGATCAGGCCATGCTAATCGAGATGCCTGGCAAGACTGCGGCTATGGCGGGCAGTGGATGATCACCAGGTAGTTCAGCCTGAAGGCGGCAAGCGTGTGGACGACCAGGCGCCAACTGGTGCGATCGAGTGGCCTATTACGTCCAAGGAGAAACGTATGCTCACGCACCTGGGTCGGCAGGCCCACGCGCCGCCGCTCCACGCGGCCTGACCACGCCCCAACCCGTCGACTGCGGCGGCGGGGTTCAACGGCGCTCAACGGGCCACTGTCGACCCTCCCCGGCCGCGATCAGAGCGTCGAGTGCAGGGTCTGTGGCCACCCCACGGGCCTGGAAAAGGGCGTTTGAACCACCTATCCTCGGCGAGGGCGAGCGGGGGATCGTCTCGGAGAATAGTTCCGGTATTGACACATCCTTGCTGTTCAATGTCTACTTTGCCAACAAGGAGTGAATCATGCTGGACATTGCAACTTTGACTGCCCTCGCTACATCCGCCGTGGCAGTGCTTACGCCGCTGATCCAGAAGGCCGTCGAAAAGGGGGCCGAGGAATTTGGCAAATCCTCTGCCGGGGCGCTCTTCAACACGCTGAAGCAGCGCCTAGGCCACGCGGGAGCCAAAGAGGCGCTGGACGACTTGGCCAAGCAGCCCAGCGATACGGCTGCTCAGGGGGCATTGAACATGCAACTGCGCAAGGCGCTGGAGGCCGATCCTGAGTTGGCAGCGTTTTTGAAGCAATGGGTCGCCGAATCCGAATCGAAGGTCGGCATTACGCAAACTGCCAACACCTACGGCGACAACAACAAGACGACTCAGATCGTTGGCTCCGGTAACAGCGTGAGCTGAGTCTCACTGGTGCTACCGGGGTACCGCGATGCCACAGGAGGCGAGCAACGTCGGCGAAGGCAACACGATCGTACAGATCGTGGGCGACGGCAACATCGTTACTGCCGGCCATCCTCATCTCAGGCTCACGCGGTACGTGGCTCGGCGACAGATCCGACAGGACCTGGACCGACTCTCGCCGTATACGCGCTCCACACCACTGCTCGGTCGCGCGGCGGAACTTGCCAGTCTGCATGTGTACCTGAGCGACCCTCGGCCGCTTCTGGCCCGCGTGCTTATCGGTGGTGGTGGCAGCGGCAAGACGCGGCTCGCGCTCGAATTGTGCGAGCAGGCCAGCGCGACCGGCTGGGACACCGGGTTCATCACACGCACCGAGTTACGCCGGTTCTTTGACCAACAGAACCTCAGTGCCTGGGGGTGGCGCAAGCCCACGCTGATCGTGGTGGACTACGCCGCCGAACACGCGCAACTGTTGGGCCAATGGCTCGATGAACTGGTCGACCGGGCAGCGCCGCCGGTTCAGCCGCTGCGGATGCTGCTGCTCGAGCGAAGCGCCAGCACCGACACCGGCTGGTGGACCACGGTGTTCGCCTCCGGAGGCTGGGGTGCGGCGAGCAAGCGCGCGCTGCTCGATCCAGCCGAGCCGGTGCCGATACGCGCACTCGCGCACGCCGACGAGCGCCTGGCGCTGCTCAGGGCGATGTTAGAGCAGGCCAGTTCTGGCGGTCCGCTCAGCGTGCCGCTGGACGACGCTGCGTTTCGCGCCAAGCTGATGCAACTCGCCTGGGGCGGTGACCCGCTGTTCCTGATGATGGCCGCGCTCGCGATGGTTCGAGTCGGCCATACCAAGGCACTCACGCTGGGCCGCACCGACCTGGCTGACGAACTGGCCCAGCGCGAAGGCGATCGGCTGCGGCAACTGGCTCGGGCCGGCTCGCTGGACCCGGTGCTGGTGCAACACCTGGCGGCCTGCGTCACACTGGCGCAGGGCATGAGCCGGGAGGAATTCGAGCGTTATGCAGCGAGCGAGAAGGTCGCCATCAACCGTCCCAGCGGCGGCGACGCCGCGGTGCTGGCGGACTTGTTGCAGCAAGCCCTGTCACGCCCCAACGGCATTGCGCCAGTGCTGCCCGACCTGATCGGCGAAGCGCTGATCTTGCGCACGATGCAACAAGACGCCGGTACAGCGGCCGTGTTGCGTTGCCACGCCACCATCGGCCGGGCAGTGGCCGAATCGGTCATTCGCTGCGCGCAGGACTTTGCCCAGCACTCGTCAACACCGCTGCGCTGGCTCGAAGGTATCGCGCAAGCGCTCGGGAATGACGAGAACGCACTGGCGGCGCTGGCTGCGAGTCTGCCGATGGAAAGCGTCGTGCTCAGAGACTTGAACCTGAAGGTAGCTCAGCAACTGCAAACCTTGCGTGCTGCACGCGAAGACGCGTCACCGGAACTGCGGGCATCGGCGCTACACGGTCTGGCCATCGCGCAGGCGATGGCCGGCCACCGGGAGGCGGCACTGCGCACGGCGCAGCAGGCGGTCGATCTCTACCGCGAACTTGCCGCGCAGCGGCCCGACGTGTTCCGGCCCAACTTGGCCAGGTCGCTCAACAACCTGGCCACCATGCTCGGCGAACTGGGCCAGCGCGAGCCGGCCTTACTGGCCGCGCAGGAGGCGGTCGATCTCTTCCGCGAACTTGCCGCGCAGCGGCCCGACGTGTTCCGGCCTTATCTGGCCGGGTCGCTCAACAACCTTGCCAACAGGCTAGGCGGGCTGGGCCAGCGCGAGCCGGCCTGGCTGGCGGCGCAGGAGGCGGTCGATATCCGTCGAGAACTTGCCGTGCTGGGGCCCGACGTGTTCCGGCCCAAACTGGCCACGTCGCTCGACAACCTGGCCGGCAGGCTCAGCGAGCTGGGCCAGCGCGAGCCGGCCTTGCTGGCCGCGCAGGAGGCGGTCGATCTTTGCCGCGAACTTGCCGCGCAGCGGCCCGACGTGTTCCGGCCCAACTTGGCCATGTCGCTCAACAACCTGGCCAACAGGCTCGGCGAGCTGGGCCAGCGCGAGTCGGCCTTGCTGGCCGCGCAGGAGGCGATCGATATCCGTCGCGAACTTGCCGCGCAGCGGCCTGACGTGTTCCGGCCCGATCTGGCCATGTCGCTCAACAACCTGGCCGGCAGGCTCAGCAACCTGGGCCAGCGCCACCCGGCCTTGGTGGCCGCGCAGGAGGCGGTCGATCTCTTCCGCGAACTTGCCGCGCAGCGGCGCGACGTGTTCCGGCCCGATCTGGCGGGGTCGCTCAACAACCTGGCCAACAGGCTCAGCGAACTGGGCCAGCGCGAGCCGGCCTTGCTGGCCGCGCAGGAGGCGGTCGATATCCGTCGCGAACTTGCCGCGCAGCGGCCCGACGTGTTCCGGCCCGATCTGGCCATGTCGCTGAACAACCTGGCCGGCAGGCTCGGCGAGCTGGGCCAGCGCGAGCCGGCCTTGCTGGCGGCACAGGAGGCGGTCGATATCCGCCGCGAACTTGCCGCACAGCGGCCCGACGTGTTCCGGCCCGATCTGGCCACGTCGCTAATCGTGCTGGCACGTTGCACCCGTGATGTCAGAAGCGCTGCGGACGCGCTACCGTTTGCGCACGATGCTGTCGCGACATTGAGCCCTGAATTTCTGCGCCACCAGAGTGCGCACGCAGGGTTAATGGGAGCCGTGCGGCGCAATTATCTTCAACTGTGCGAATCCGCAGGGCAAGCGCCCGACCTCGAACTGCTTGCGCCGTTGCTGCCTTACTTTGGCGGCACGAATTGACTCGGCATCGAAGGATGTGTCCGGCGGCTGCGGCCTTCTGCCCCTTGTCGGACGTGGCCAGGCTGGCATCCAGTTCGCGCGCCAGGTGGACGTAAACGGCATCGAAGGCGGAGCAGTTCATCGCCGCGGCGCATTCGCCCACCCGTTTGGGGCTGAGGACGTAGCCGACATAGTCAATTGGGAACGCCTCCAGGTGACCGAGGAACTCTATTGCCTGGCGGGGCTTCACCAGTACGCCGTGCCGGCGCTGGTACTTCAGCGCGGCATTGGCCACCTCGATGCTGAAATGGTCCGGCACGGAAGCGATGACCGAGCCGTCGGCGATGGCCTCGAAAAGCGCGATTGCCCTGAGTTGGGCGGGGCTCTGGCTGGGTGTGGTGAACAGATCCAGCGCGATGCTGGCGTCGATAACGACGTTCACGCTTTCAGTGTGCCGTTGCGCAGTTTGCGAATCAGTTGTCCGCCGGATTCAGTTGGCGGGTTCTTGGCAAGGCGCCGGGCGTGTTTGCCAAACCAGGTCAACGCGGCCGAAACGTCTGCCTTTGTGCCGCCGGTCCTGATCACCGTTGGGTCTTGCGCGCCCATTTCGAAGCGGATCATCTTTCGGACGCTCGTGGGGCGGCCAGCGACAGGTCGTTTCGCGGGCTTGGAAGGCGATTCGGATAGATGGGACGTAGGCATGGCGGCACCTGAGGGAAAGTATTGTAAGGGCTGATGCTCGGCACATGGCGGCGCTGCGGGGGCGGCATCAACCCCGTGAAGTGATCAGCCGTTGGCCCAGGGCGCTGGTGCAGCACTTGATCAAGTGGCACGCTGGACTCGGTTATGAAACCAGCTCCTGGCGGAGAGACAGGGATTCGAACCCTGGATACGTTTGACCGTATACCGGATTTCGAGTCCGGCGCATTCGACCACTCTGCCATCTCTCCGGTGTCGACCGGCTGGAATTGTAGCAGCCGGGTTTGCTGGAGCCGGGTCTACGCGGCGTTGGCGAGTTGCTGCAATGCAGCCTCGACCGCAGCCGGTTCGGTGCCTTCGGGGGCGGCTACGCGCCCCGCCAAATCGGGCAGCGCCGCAGCGCCTTGCTCCTGTAGCCGCTTGATGACCAGACCCGCGTCTTTGGGCGAATCGAATCCCTGGCTTTGCAGCAACAAGCGGCCGTGTGCGTCGACCAGCTTGAAGTGGAACTTGCCATCAGGCTCGCGGTACTGCTTGAATACCGGCAGCGCGGCTTTGGCGGTTTTCCCGGCCGTGGTGTTGGTCTCATTGCGCAGGTGGCGCAAGCCCACCGCGTGGCGCAACTCGGCCATGAATGGGGCCGACAGTTTGCGCGCTTTTGCCGCGCCGGCGAGCAGAGTGTCTTCAATCCTGCCGGGGTCGCGCAACAGCGTTTCGTAGCGCTCGCGCATGGGCGCGATCTCGCGGTCGACACGCTCGAACACAAGCTGTTTCGCATCCGACCAGCCGATGCCATCGGCGTAGGCCTGGCGCAAGGTGGACGTTTCCTCGTCGGTTGCAAACGCCTGGTAAATCTGGAACAACGCCGAGCCAGCAACTTCCTTGGGCTCACCGGGCGCGACTGAGTTGGTGACAATGCCGCCAATCAATTTCTTCAGTTGCGCGCGTGGCGCAAACAGCGCTATGTGGTTGTCGTAGCTCTTGCTCATCTTGCGCCCGTCCACACCCGGCAAGGTTGCGACCGACTCTTCGATCACCACTTCAGGCAGTACAAAATGCTTGCCATAACGGTGGTTGAAACTGTTGGCCATGTCGCGCGCCATCTCCAGGTGCTGCACCTGGTCGCGTCCGACTGGCACCTTGTGCGCGTTGAACATCAATATGTCGGCGCCCATCAATACCGGGTACATGAACAATCCGGCGGTGATGTCGGCGTCGCTGTCGGCGCCAGCGGCGGTGTTCTTATCCACCGCGGCCTTGTAGGCATGGGCACGATTCAGCACGCCCTTGCCGGTAACGCAGGTCAGTAACCAGGTTAGCTCGGGTATCTCTGGTATGTCGGATTGGCGGTAAAACGTCACGCGTTGTGGGTCCAGGCCGGCCGCCAGCCAACTGGCGGCAATTTCCAATGTCGAGCGCTGGATGCGCGACGGCTCCTCGACCTTGATCAATGCGTGGTAGTCGGCCAGAAAATAAAAACTCTCGACGTCGGTGCGCAGACTGGCGCGCACCGAGGGGCGGATGGAGCCGACGTAATTGCCCAGATGGGGTGTTCCTGAAGTCGTGATGCCGGTCAGGAAACGTGTGGATTGCATTGTGAAAAAGCGCGGGAAAGCGACTAGCCAAACAGCAGCGAGAAAGGCATCAGCAGCAGGCGAAGCAGGCCGAAAGTCAGCGCCATCAAGGGCTGCATCCACAACGTGGTCACTACGCCGGCTACAACCAGTCCCATCACAATGAAAAACCCCCAGGGCTCGACGCGCGATACCAGTTCGGCCTGGCGGTGCGGCAGCAGGCCAACCAGGATGCGCCCACCGTCGAGTGGCGGCAGCGGGAACAGGTTGAACACAAACATCACCACGTTGACCAGCACGCCACCCTGGCACATTTTCAGGAAGAACGGTTCGGTGACGCCCAGACCTTGCAGCACCAGCATCAACGCGCCCCACAAAAAGGCCTGCAACAGGTTGGCGCCCGGCCCGGCCAGAGCGACCCAGATCATGTCGCGTTTGGGGTTGCGCAGATGGCCAAAACGCACCGGCACCGGCTTGGCATAACCAAACAGGAAGGCGCCCGAAGTCGCGAAATACAACATCAGCGGCATCAGGATGGTGCCGATCGGGTCGATGTGCTTGAGTGGGTTCAGGGTGATGCGCCCCAGCACGTAAGCCGTGTTGTCGCCAAAATGCCGCGCCGCGTAACCGTGGGCGGCTTCGTGCACGGTAATCGCGAATAACACGGGAAGTGCGTAAATTACGACGGTTTGAATCAGTTGTGCAATATCCACGGCGCGATTGTCTCAGAGTAAATGGGCCAGAAATCACAGGCCGAGTGCGGCCGCGTCACCACGCCCCTGGCGCAGCACAACCGGCTCGACGCCGGTCAGATCTACCACCGTAGTGGGCGCATGCGCACAGGCCCCGGCGTCGATAACGGCTTCAATCTGGTGTTCGAAGCGCGCGCGAATCTCGTGCGCGTCATTCATTGGCTCGGTGTCTCCCGGCGCTATCAGGGTGGTTGCCAGCAACGGGCCGTTGTGTAGCGCCAGCAGATCCTGCAATGCCTTGTGCCGCGGCACGCGCAGGCCTATGGTCTTGCGCTGCGGGTGGCTGACACGCCGCGGCACTTCCTTGCTGGCCTCCAGGATAAAGGTGTACGGGCCGGGCGTGGCGGACTTGATCAGCCGGTACTGTTTGTTGTCTACCCGCGCATAGTTGGCCAGTTCACTCAGGTCGCGGCACAGCAGGGTCAGGTGGTGTTTGTCATCGACGCCGCGGATGCGGCGCAACCGGTCGGCGGCGGCCTTGTCGTCCAGGTGGCAGACCAAGGCGTAACTGGAATCGGTCGGCAGCGCCAGAATGCCGCCCTTCTCCAGCATCATCACAGCTTGTCTGAGTAGTCGCGGTTGTGGGTTATCGGGGTGAACGTCGAAGAACTGCGCCATGTCAGGCCCGGCTGGCTGTGGCGGCGGAACGTTGCGCCCGCAACATGCCGGAGGCAAAGCCGCTCAGGCCAATTACCAGCATGCCGGTAAACGCCCAGCCATCCGGCGTGTGGGCGAACACCATCCAGCCACCAACCATGGCAAACACAATTTGCACATAGGTGTAGGGAGCCAGCGCGGGAGCGGTGTCCAACGCAAAGGCCTTCATGAGAAAAAAATGCCCCAGGGTCCCAAATAATCCCATCACGAGCAATACGCTCCATTGCCAACCATTCAGATCAATCGCCCATGTGCCAGGCCATAACAGCGGAACCGCCAGCACCAGCGCTCCAACCCAACCCACGACCCATTGCGAGAACACCGGGTGTTCGTCGGCACTCGCCAGGCGCCGGGTCAGTAGCTGGAACAAGGCGTTGATCAGCGCCATCGAAATCGGGAACAGTACCGCCCAGCCAAAAACGTCATAACCGGGGCGGATCACAATCAGCGCGCCGGTAAAGGCGATTGCGGCAAACCACCACTGCGCGCGCGCCACATGTTCCTTTAGCAGCCATCCGCTGAGCATCATTGCCATCATCGGACTCAGGAAACTAACCGCCGTGAATTCGCCTACCGGCATGTATCTGAGGCCAACAATACAGATCGCGGAGCAAGTGATCAGCAGCAGGGCCCTGGTCAGGTGAAACTTCGCGTGGTTGGTGCGAAAAAACGAGCGGCCCAGGCTTGGCCGCAGCCAGATCGCCCACCACAGCGTCATCAATACCGCCTGCACCGCGTATCGCACCCACAGGGTTTGGGTGACGGGCGCAAAGCCGGCAGTGTATTTGGAGAGCGTATCGAGCGCCGCAAAACAGGCGCTGGTCAATGCCAGATAACCCACAGCTTGCCAGTGACCGCGCTTGTTGTGTACCAGACGCAATTGCAGCGCGGCAGGCTGCAAAGCGGACGCAGACTCCTTCACTGGATGCGAGACTCCAGCAGTTCCCAAACCGGAGTCAGCCCAGACGGCAATGGCGGCAAGGTGCCCAGGTCGGTGTGCGACTCGTCCGGGCTGTGAAAATCACTGCCGCGCGAGGCCGCCAGCCCGAATTCGCGCGCGCTGTCGGCATAGGTCAGGTATTCCGCGGCGCTGTGGCTGCCGGTGACCACTTCGACACCTCTCCCGCCGTGGTTCTTGAATTCGGTAAACAGCGCGTACTCTTCGTTGGCGCTGAATTTGTAGCGCGCCGGGTGCGCAATCACCGCCGCGCCTCCGGCCTGGGTGATCCATGTCACGGCGTCCTTGAGTGTCGCCCAGCGGTGCTCTACAAAGCCAGGCTTGCCTTCGGTCAGGAATTTGCGAAACACCGAGTTGGTGTCAGGGCACACGCCAGTCTCGACCAGGAAGCGGGCGAAGTGGGTGCGCGAGATCAGTTCGTGGTTGCCGGCATATTTGAGCGCGCCCTCATAGGCACCCTGGATGCCTACCCGGGCCAGGTCGTCTGACATCTCTTGCGCGCGCTGGCCGCGCCCGCCGCGGGTCCGCAGCAGGCCGAGTTTGAGGCGCGTATCGTCGGGGTCGAAACCAAGGCCCACGATATGCACCGTTGTACCAATGAAGGTGACGGAAATTTCAGTACCTGTCAGGTACTTGATGCCTTGCGCGCGGGCCGCGGCCGCCGCGCGCGCCTGGCCGCCGATCTCGTCGTGGTCGGTCAGTGACCACAATTGCACGCCGTTTCGGGCCGCGCGTTCGGCCAGGGCTTCGGGTGTCAGGGTGCCGTCGGAGACAACGGAATGGCAATGCAGATCGGCGTTGAGAATGGATGTCACGCCAGCATTTTAGGCGTTGCGCCCATTGGCGGCTTGGTGCGCGGCGTTATCCCGCATCTCAGGCAGGCCCGCTCGCGGATCAGCCGTCGGCGTTGATCCTGGCGATCAATTCCTTGAGCACCAACTCGGCCTTGTCGTTGGCAATCTGGCAGGTGCCGGCATTTTCGTGGCCGCCACCTTTGTATTGCAGCATCAACTCGCCGATATTGGTTTTGGAGGAGCGGTTGGTGATTGATTTTCCGGTCGCAAATACCGTGTTCTGCTTTTGCACCCCCCACATGGCATGAATGGATATATTGGCCTGGGGAAACAGCGCGTAAATCATGAAGCGGTTCACCGCATAAATCGTCTCTTCCTGACGCAGGTCCAGCACCGCAAGGTTGGCGTGCACGGTGGTGCAGCGCTGGATTTGCTCCCTGGCCTTTTCGGCATGGTCGAAATAGAGCGTCACACGCTCCTGCATGTCCGGCAGGGCCAGCACTTGATCGATATCATGGTCACGCAGGTACTGGATCAAGTCCATCATCAACTGGTAGTTGCTGACCCGGAACTCGCGAAAACGGCCCAGGCCGGTGCGCGAGTCCATCAGGTAGTTGAGCAGCACCCAGCCTTTTGGCTCAAGAATTTCCTCACGCGAGAACTCCGCCGCATCGCCTTTGTCTACCGCGATCATCATGTCGTCGAAGTCGGGCGGGAACCGGTCCTTGCCGCCATAACACTCGTACACCACGCGGGCAGCCGAGGGGGCGCCTGGGTAAATTATGTAGTTCTTCGGCTTATCGCCGGTGTTTCGGACGGTTTCTGAAGCGTGGTGGTCAAACGACAGATGGGCACCGGGAACATAAGGCAAATTGGTTGTGATGTCCCGATCGGTAATCGCGATCTTGCCGTCCTGCATGTCTTTGGGATGCACAAACTTGATCTCGTCGATCAGGTTCATTTCATTCAGCAAGATAGCGCAAGCAAGTCCGTCAAAGTCGCTGCGTGTGACAAGCCGGTATTTCTGGTCGGACATGGGAGCCTCCTCAATTTGATCAGTTAGGGACAGGGCTTGTCGCTGCGCGGCTGCGGTATGTCCCGCAAGGTTCCCTGACTCGGTTGAAAAATTGATTCTATGCTTTCAAATTCGGGATGTGCGCGCGATAACGCTACCTGCTTTCCTTGCTTTCAAAGAAAGCAGGCAAAGAAAAGCGAGCGGGGATTGGTCGCCCGGCTGCGCCGCTGGACTGCGTCGCTCAGGTCAGGCCGGGTGTGCGCAAACTCGGCTGGGGCTGATCGCAACGCGGTTAGCGCGTTGGAAGTGCGACACCCCCGGTGCTACTTTTTCGACCACGCGCCGGCTATCTCATGTCCCAGCACCATTGGTTCCTTGATGCGCACGGTGCCGAAACCGCCATGGTTGAAGTGGTGCAAATCCGACCCGCAGATACCGCCCATTCGTACCCGCACGCGCAATTGCCCTGGGTGAACTCCGCACCGGGGTGGTGTGGGAAGTCTACAAAGTTGCCGTGACGCCGCCGTCAACATACAGGATGTGGCCGTTGACAAAGTCGGAGGCGGCGCTGGCCAGGAAAATCGCGGAACCGACCAGGTCTTGCACATCGCCCCAACGCCGAGAGGGTGTGCGACCAATCAGCCAGCTGCTGAACTCCTGGTTCTTGACCAGCGCGTCGGTCAGCTCGGTCTTGAAATAACCCGGCCCCAGTCCGTTGACCTGGATGCCGTATTGGCCCCAGTCGATCGCCATGCCCTTGGTAAGCATCTTCACCGCGCCCTTGCTGGCGCTGTAGGGAGCAATATTTGGGCGCCCCAATTCACTTTGCACCGAACAGATATTGATGATCTTGCCGCGACCGCGCCTAATCATGCAGCGTGCCACGGCCTGTCCCACCAGGAACACGCTGTCCACGTTGGTGCGCATCAGCTCGTGCCACTGTTCGTGCGGGAATTGCTCCAGCGGAGCGCGGTGCTGCATGCCGGCGTTGTTGACCAGGATGTCGATCGCACCGATGTCTTTTTCAATGCCGTCGATCGCCGCCGCCACCGCATCCCCCGCGGTCACATCGAATGCCGCGGTGTGTACTGCCGCGCCTTCCTGCTGCAGTTGTTGTGCGGCCCGGTCGAGCTTGTCAGGGTTGCGCGCATTGAGTACCACGGTCGCACCGGCTTGAGCCAGACCGCGCGCCAATGCGTAGCCTATGCCCGCGCTCGATCCGGTGACCAAAGCCATGCGACCTGAGAGGTCGAAAATCTTCAGGACGTTGTTGACGGAATGCATCGCCGCTGATTATCGAATGACGGCGTGCCGCAAGCGACGCCTCGGGTTTTCCGGTTGCCATCCGACCCGCGCAAGAATAGTTGTCACTTGCCCAGTATCAAATTGGGGAACCACAACACGATGCCCGGGAATATGGCGATCACGATCACAAAACCCATCATGATGAACAGGTAGGGCATCGTGACCCGGGTCAGGTAACTCATGCTCTTGCCGGTAATGTTCTGCAACACCGACAGGTTGAATGCCACCGGCGGGGTGATCTGTGCCATCTCGACCACCAGCACCATGAAGATACCGAACCATACCTTGTCGAATCCCGCTGCCGTGACCAGCGGCAACACCACCGGCAGCGTGGTGGCAATCATCGAGAATCCTTCCAGTACCGTGCCCAGGATCAGGTATAGCAACATCAACGCCACAATCAGCATCAGCGGCGAAAGTTGCCATGCGGACACCGCCTTTGCTACTGCGTCCGGCACGCCCAGTGCGGCGGTGACGTTGCCCAGGATCGACGCGCCCAGAATGATCAGGCCCATCATGCTGGAGCTTTGCACGGTGCCAATGGCCACGTCACGCAAGGTGGCCCAGCTAAGTCCGGTCTGGATCGAGGACACCAGGAAGGCGCCCAACACGCCCAGCGCGGCGGCTTCGGTGGGGGTGGCGATGCCGGCGTACATGGAACCGATGACACACACGATCAGGAACAGCGCAGGGCCCAACTCCTTGAGCGCGGCGAGCCGGACCCGAAACGCCACATGTTTGAGGGCGCGTTCGGATTCAGGGATCAGCTCGGGGTGCAACTTGGTGTCGATCATGATCCAGCCCATGAAACAGGCTGCCAGCAAAATGCCGGGGATCCATCCGGCCGTGAACAGCCGCAGCACCGATTCCTCGGCCAACACGCCATAAATGATCATCACCGTGCTGGGTGGTATCAGGAAACCCAGCGTGCCGGCTCCGGCCAGGCTGCCAATGGCGACGCTGGGGCCATAACCACGGCGCAGTAGCTCGGTCAGTGTCATCTTTCCCACTACCTGCGTGGTGGCGGCCGATGAGCCCGAGATCGACGCGAAAATCGTGCACGCAATTACGTTGACGTGCAACAGGCGCCCGGGCAAAAGGCCGGCCCAAGGAGCCAGCCCGTTGAACAGGGTTCGCGACAGTTTGGAGCGAAACAGGAACTCGCCCATCATCACGAACAGCGGCAACGCGACCAGGTCCGACGTTGTCAGGATGTTGAAGCTGTGTTGTGCCAACAGCCGGGTGATGGGAATGTCGCTGAAGATCGTAGCCAGCAACATCGCCGTTACGGCCAGCGCGATGCCGATTCCCACGCCAGAGGCCAGGATGGCGAACAGCAGTCCGAACAGGCTGGTAAAAACAGCAGTCATCGCAGCGGTCCAATTGTGTTATTCGGTGGCCGACGCCACTTTGAACGCTTCGTTTTCTAGCGGAAGGCGAGCCACGCATGAAAGCAGGCGCGCCAGGGCCTGCAGCGCGAAGACTGCGGTGGCCAGGGCTAGCGCGCCCTGCGGAATCCAGAGCGGGGTCAGCGTATCGCCCGAAACCTGGACCGAAACCCAGGACTGCCAGGCAAAGGCCGTCAGGCTCCAGGCCAGAACGCCCAGAAACAGCGCGCCGATCAGCGAGGAAAACAGTTCAAGCGGCCGCTCGAAGCGCCCGTTGCCGGCGCGCAGCAGCAACTCGACCCGGATCTGCATTCCCGAGCGCAATGTGAGCGCACCACCGAACATGAAGCCTGCGCCCATCAGGTAGGCGCTGTACTCCCAGGCGAAGCCGATGCCGCTGGGCATGGCCGGTATGAAGCGCGAAAGCAAGGCGGTGGTTATCTCCGCCAGTACCAGCAACACCATCGCGATCAGGCAGGCCGCCGCGATATAGGCGCAAGCCAGCGACAGCCAGTCCGCGAAACGCTGAAACCCCGCGATCGGCCCAACGCCAACCGGCTTCTTGTTGGCGGCTGGCAACGCGACCATGTCAGCCCCGGCCCTGGCTGCTGAGGTATTGCTTGACAAACGGCGTGGCTGCCGGAACGCGTTGCAGATAGGCTTCTTGCAGCGATACCGCACGTTTGCGGATGTCGCTCATCATGGCCGGCGACACCGGCACCAGTTCCATGCCGTTTTCGGTCAGTTTCTTGATGCTGTCCCGGTCTGCCTGAGCCGACACTTCCCAGAAGTCGGGTTCCATCTTGCTCGCCAACTCTTCCATCACCTTTTGCTGCGCGGCGGGGATGCGCTTCCACACATCCAGGTTGATGTTGACCATGTTGCATGACCAGGTATGGTTGGTCGGGTAGATGTATTTCAGGAATTCCCAGAATTTGGCGTCCACACCGGTGGTGGCGGATGTTGCGACGCCGTCCACCCGCCCGGAGGCCAACGCGGGAATCAGTTCGCCAAACGGAATCAGGACGCCGGCCATGCCGACCGCATTGGTAATGTCCACCGTGTTCTTGTCGGCGCCGCGTATCTTTATGCCCTTGAGGCCGTCGGCCGATGCGGTCTTGATCTTGAGAAACATGTACTGTGCCGGTGAGGGCACCATGTACAGGATCTTCTGGTTGAACTTGGCGGCCAGTTTGTCGAATTCGGGCCGCAGGAACTTGTGCAGGCTGCGCAACTCGGCTTGGGAGCTAACCAGGAACGGAATGCCTTCGGTGCCAAACATCGGCTCGTCACCGATCTGCTGGCTGGTCAGGATGTCGGCCATCGGTACCAGTCCGTCCCGCACCGCCCGCATCTGCTCCGGCCCCTTGAAGCCAAGCGAGCCGCCTGGCCGCAGGTTGATCACCACTTCGCCGGCAGTCGCCTTCTCTACCGCTTCGGCATACTTGCGCGCGTTTTGCACCATGAAGTTGCCATCCGGCAGAACGTCGGCAAGGTTGAGTTGCATGGCGGCAAACGCCGTGCGCAGCGGCGTGGCCATGGAGGCGACAACACAACTGGTGGCGACAAATTGGCGGCGGGTAATGGTCATGATTACGAGCTCCTGAAATTGGGTTGAAGATGTCCCGAGAAAAATCGTACGCGTATGCCGGGCAACCGGCAAAGAGGCTTTTTGTCTGGTTGGATAAGTTTCGAGAATAGGTACTAGTTGGCGCAGCGCGCTTCCAGCGCCGCTATGAAGGAGCGGTCCCAGCGGCCTTCCTTCATGGCCAGCATGGTCTCTGCTTCCTTCCTGAACTGGGCCTGCGCCTTCTCGATCACGAGCGCGGCCTCGGCCGGCGCGAAGGCCAGCAGCCCATCCTGGTCGCCGACGATGATGTCGCCCGGGTTGACCACCATGCCGCCAATCGACACCGGAACGTTGATCTCGCCCGGACCATCTTTGTAGGGACCGCGGTGACTGACTGCGCGGGCATAAACCGGGAAATCGCGTTCGCGGATCTCGGCCACGTCACGGACGGCCCCGTCGATCACCATGCCGGACAATTTGATCGTGGCGCCGTAGAAGGTCAGAATGCCGCCCACCACTGCGTTCGCGACATCGCCGCCGCAGTCGATCACCATCACGTCGCCGCTGCGGCAGTATTCGAAGGCGCGCAGTATCGTCAGGTTGTCGCCGCCGCGCGTGCGCACCGTGACAGCCGTGCCGGCCATCGATTTCGGGCGGTGGTAGGGTTGTAGACCGACACTGCCCACGCCGCGGTGCAGGTTGTCGCTCAACAGCGCGACCGCAATGCCGCGCAGGGTTTCCAGAATGGCGGGGTCGGCTTGTGCGGCCGAAGGGTTCCGCCGTGCGCCTGTGAATTGCATGGTTTGTTTCCTGTGGGTGGTTGGGGGCGGATCAGCGCGGCGGCGCGTCGCTGCGTTTTATCGTGGTCAGGCCGCCGGGAACCTGCAGCGTCGGCAGGATTTCCATGTTCGAGATATTCACCGCCAGCGGCGCGGCAATCGCAAATGCAATTGCGTTGGCGATATCGCTGGCCTGAGGCAGCTCGAAACCGTCAATGAACTCTTTGCGCGCAGCCTGCACGTCGCCAGACACATGGCCAAAGATGTCCGTGGCAACTCGCCCCGGGCAGATTTCGGTCACGCGCACGCGTTTGCCGATCGCGTCCACGCGAAGTTGCCGGGACAAGGCATGCAGCCCGGCTTTGGTGACGTGGTAGGTGGTGTTGCCACCAAAGTTGTAGATCGCGGCGATCGAACTCACGTTGACGATATGGCCGCAATCACGCGTCACCATGCCGGGCATGATCAGTCGCACCAGATGCAGCGCGGCCTGCAGGTTCACGTTCATTTGCAGGTCGATGTCACTGGCGCTGGCGGTCAGGATCGAACCAGGCTGGTTGACCCCCGCATTATTGACCAGGATGTCGAACTGAATCTCCTGGGTCAGTCGTGTCACGGACGCCAGATCCGACACGTCCATTACTTGCGCGATGCATCCGGTACGTGCCGCCAGTTCCCGCAACGCAGCCGCGCCGCGTGCGAGTGCATGCACCTCCAGCCCCTCGCGGCGAAACCGCTCGACGATTGCGGCACCCATGCCGGAAGAGGCGCCGGTGACCAGTGCGGTCTTGTAGTCTGAAAATGGCATTTGTGATCCTCAGGCTGGCGGCAGCCCGTGCCTGCCGCCAACGTCACGCCGACTGTAACGAGAGCGCCCCGACAGCGCCAAGACGGATTGCGCTTGTGGCGATAAGGCCCGCTTATGCATGCGCGCGCAAGCTGGGTTCATGGTGCGAGTCTGGAGAGCGGAACCACTTGGCCGCCCGCGCTTTCAATCGCCCGGCGCACGGTACGCGCCAGTTCCACCGAGCCGGGCGTGTCACCATGCAGCAGGATGGAATGCACTTTCATCGGCAGCTTCTTGCCACCGATGCTGGTGATGCAGCCGTCTTGCAGTACCTGCATCACGCGCTGCAGAACTGCCTGCGTGTCATGTATCACCGCGCCGGTCAATTTGCGCGACACCAGCGCACCGGCGTCGTCGTAGGCGCGGTCGGCCAGGAAACTGGTCGCCACGCGCAGCCCAATACGGTCTGCCGCCCGTTCGATTGCCGTGTCAGTGGACACACTGACGATCAGCCGGTGGTCAAAGTCCGCCACGGCGCGCACCAGCGGCTCGGCCAGTGCAAGGTCTGCTGCCGCCATGTTGCCCAAGGCGCCGTGAAAACTCATGTGTGTCATCTGGTGGCCAGCCGCCTTGGCAATGCCGGCCAGGGCCCCGAGTTGGTACAACACGTACTTCGCCAGCTCCAATGGGTCGGCCTGGATCTGGCGCCGGCCAAAACCCATCAGGTCTGGAAAGCCGACGTGGGCGCCCAGATCGATGCCTCGCGCGAGCGCCAGACGAGCCGTCCGGTCCATGATGACCGGGTCGCCTGCGTGGTAGCCGCAGGCGACGTTGGCCGACGTTATGACATCCATCAATGCCAGGTCATCACCCATGCGCCAGGGCCCGAAGCCTTCACCCAGATCCGAATTCAGGTCGATTTTCATCATGTTTCTCCGGCTTGAATCTCCACCAGCCCGGTCCCGTATCCCACCAGGCTCTTGCTCGTCACCAGTGTGCGGGTGACCGTGCCGCTGACAGGTGCAACAACCGGTGCCAGCAGATGGCCGATCTGCAGCAGGCCAACCAGATCGCCTTGCCGTACCACGCTGCCGGCACACACGAGCGGCAATGGGCGCATTGGATGCCCAGCCAGGAAAATACCCGCGCAGTCAGCAACAGCAACAGCAACAGAAGTATGTCCACGGGTGGCGCCGGGCGTTGGCTCTGACAAGTCATCTACCCGCTCGATCGCCGCATCCTCGACCTCGTAACCGGCTGGTCCACGCAGCATGCGAACACTCTGGCCGGGTGTGTCGAACTCGATGCAATCAATATCGGCCGCCTGAAGCCACCCGGCAATCTGTCGCCACTCGTGTGTTTCCATAGGCTTGCTCATGGTCGTGGCAACGTCAGGCGCTCATGTGCAAATACAGGCTGACCAGCCGGCGCACCTTGTCGAGGTAGGCCTCCACCGCAACCAGCGCCGCCAGCGCGTCTTCGTAGGTGGTCGGCACGAAGCGAATCCGCGAGCCTGCCGGCGCCTGGCCCAGGCGCCAGAGGTCGGCCTCAATCACGGTGCCAATCTTCGGGTAACCGCCCGAGGGTTGCGCGTCGCGCATCTGGATGATCGGTTGGCCGCCGTTCGGCACCTGGATCACGCCCGGAACAATGCCGT
>JANNGR010000238.1:0-5068 GCA_031403955.1 Betaproteobacteria bacterium | reverse complement strand
TGCACCACACCACGCCCGGTAGCGGAGTCTTTAGCCACCACAGGCCCCATGACCCGCCCAGCAGCTTCTTGATCTGGCGATCCAGCGCCGAATAGGTTTCGGGCTCCTGGCGCGCGAATTGTTCGGCGGCATCGGTGTCCACACCGCCGAGTCGGAACACCGTGGTCATGATGTAGTTGCCGCCGGTATGTGGTGCGCCGGCCGAAGCCGCCACGTCCAGGTCCCCGCTGGCGTCGATCACTACCTGGCCCAGGATTGCCTGCGGGCCACTCTTGCTTTCGCAGACCACGCCGGTCACCTTGCCGTCCTCCACCAGCGCGTGCGAGAACCAGGAATGCAGGCGCAGCTCGATGCCGGCTTCCTGCACCATTTCCAGCGCCACCCGTTTCCACCCGTCCGGGTCGAACGCGGCGGCAAAACAGATCGGGTGCGGCGTCTCATGGGTGTGGAAATCGAAGGTTCCCCAGCGCACCCAACGGCGCTGCGAAGCCGGGTCGTAACCCCACTCATTTTGGCGCGGGTAGACCGCCAGTTTCAGCGCCGCCAGGCGCTCGATCATGGTCTGACAGGTGCCGCGCACCGAGATTTCGTTCAGGTGGTTGTCCCACATGTCGTCCAGCACCAGCACCATGCCCCCAGACGCGAGTCCACCGAGGTGGTTGTAACGCTCCAGCAGCGTGACTTTTGCGCCATTGCGCGCGGCCGCCAGCGCGGCGGAAAAGCCGGCTGGCCCGCCACCGACCACTACTACATCGGCGCGCGCGGCGATCTTCACATTGCGCTCGGGTTGACGGATCGTACCAATCGTGTTGTTCATTTTTACCTCGGGAGATTAGCCGCTTAGTGGCTCTGCTGCGGTTGCCATTTGACGATCCAGCGTTCCAGCAGGGCAACGATCAGGAAAAACGAGCCCGACAGGCAGGCGCTCATCACGATGGCCGAATACAACAATGCGGAGTCGAAGTTGTAGGTGGCCTGGATGATCAGCGCGCCGATGCCGCGGGTGGAGCCGATCCACTCGCCCACCACCGCGCCAATCACCGACATCGAGGCCGCGATACGCAAGGCCGAAAACAGGTAGGGCAGCGAGCTGAACAGGCGCAGTTTGAAGAACACTTCGGTCTTGCTGGCCGACAACACCCGCATCAACTCGATCGCCTGCGGGTTGGCTGCATCCAGCCCGCGCACCATGTTGACCAGGGTCGGGAAAAAACACACCAGGGCGGCAATCGCGATCTTGGGCTCCACCCCATTGCCCATCATCAGCACCAGCACCGGCGCCTTGGCAACCACCGGAATTGCATTGAACATCAGCGCCACCGGAAAAAATATCTCTTGTATGGTCTTGTTGTGAACAAAAACCGTCGCGAGCAGTATTGCCACCAGGTTGCCAATCAGGAAACCGCCGGCCGCTTCTAGCGCGGTTGGAATCAGGTTGTCCAGCAATACCGCGCGTTTGGCGTACAGCGTCTCCAGCACCAGGAACGGTGACGGGGCGATAAACGGTTTGACGTTGAAACCCACCACAATCGCCCACCAGGCAAACAACAGGACAAAAACCCCCAGTGCCGGCATGCAGCGCGAGCGCCAGAGCTGGCGCCGGCGCAGTGCCCGATGGGCCAGCGCGCCGGCATCCTGTTCGATCGCTGCAAGGGGCACGTTCAGGGTGGAGGTGTTCATGGTTGTTCACTCAGCAGATTGCCAGTACACGCCGCAGCATGGCGGTGAGGCGCACAAACTCGGGTGTTTCGCGGATGGCCAGCGTGCGGTCGGCCGGCAGGGTCACCGTTATGATTTCCTGCACCCGCCCCGGATTGGCGGCCAACATCAACACCCGCTGACCGAGGAAAGCGGCTTCGTAGATGCTGTGGGTAACGAACAGCACCGTCATGCCCAGTTCGCGCCAGACCCGCAGCAACTCCTCATTCAGGCGGTCACGCGTGATTTCATCCAACGCGCCAAATGGCTCATCCATCAGCAGGATGCGCGGGTCGCTGACCAGTGCGCGCGCAATCGACACGCGTTGGCGCATGCCGCCCGAGAGTTCGTGCGGATAAGCGTTTTCGTTGCCTTTCAGGCCGACCAGCTCAAGCAACTCACGCGGCGTCGCACGTGCCGCTTTGGTGGCCTGGGTTTTGCCGCGCGCCACTTCCAGCGGCAACTCGACGTTCTGGATCGCGGTGCGCCATGGCAGTAGGGCCGCGTCCTGGAACACAAAGCCGATGTCGCGCCGCAGCCGTGCGGCTTCAGGGCTCACGCCCATCACCTTTAGCGATCCGCCGCTGGGAGGAATCAGGTCCGCGACAACGCGCAGGAAAGTCGATTTGCCGCAGCCCGATGGTCCCAGCAGGCTCAGGAATTCACCGGTCTGTATGTCCAGACTGACGTCCTTCAACGCCGTCACGCTGCGCGTATCGGTAAAGAATCGGACCGACACATCGCGGCAACTGACCGCCGTGCCGGCATGGCTGTTCGTGGACGCGTTCGCGCCGGGCGTGGCACGCCATTGCGCCGGCGGCGCAATCGTTTCGGTAACTGACATGGTGCGGGCTGTGGCGCGGCCGGCTACATGTTCTTCAGACGGTATTCGCGTGTCGCGTTGAGGATGTCCAGTGTCATCACCTCGTCGACCTTGGGAACACGTTTGGTGAACTGGCCCAGTTCCGCATACTGAGTGATCTGGTCCTGCCAGACAGCGCGGTCCATCGCACCCCAGCCGTTGGCCTGCGTCTGCGCGTTGTAGGCGTAACTCATCAGCGAGTCGGCCGCGGCACGCTCATCCGCGCGATCCAGGTTAGGGTATTCCTTGATCAGCAAGTCGGTCGCCGCGTCGCGGTTCTTGTTAGCGAAGGCCCAGCCGCGCGCGGTGGCGCGCATGAAACGCTGCAGCACGTCGGGCCGGGTCTGCAGCATTTGCGTCGTCGCGTAGTAGGGCAAGGCGTAGAGGTGCACACCGGCGTCCCACAGGCGCAAGTCGACCCGGTCCGCGCCGAGTGGTTTCAGGGCCGAGGTGTTGGTCTGCCAGCCGGTGACAGTGTCCACCTGCCCGGTAAGCAGCGGCGTCATGTCGGAACCGATCGGGATGATGGTCAGCGACTTTTCGTCGATCTTGTTCTTCGCCAGCAAGGCGCGCAACAACACCATGCCGGTGGACTGGATGCCGATCTTCTTGCCGACCATGTCCTGCGGCGTGCGAATCGGGTTTTTCTTGAGCGAGAAGAAGGTGTACGGGTGTTGTTGCAAGCCGGTGGCGAATACCTTGATCGGCAGGTCCTGCGACACCGCCAGCATGCTCGACGGGCTGCTGGATACCTGGCCTACCTCCCAACGACCGGACGCGACAATCGCCACGCCGTCGATGCTCGGGCCGCCGGGCTGGATCGCAAATTCAATGCCTTCCTGCTCGTAGTAGCCCAGGCGTTTGGCGGCCACTTCGGCAATCTGGTTGCCGCCCGCGATCCAGCCAAGTTGCATATTGACCTTCGCCTTGTCCTGTGCCAAGGCTTGCATCGACACCAGTGCGCCGGCGCCTGCCAGGCCGCCTGCGGCAGCGGTAGCGCCGATCAGCCGGCGGCGCGTCAAATTGGTTGAACGGTTCATCTGCATTCTCCTGAAGTTGGTGGGCCCAAACGCATTCTGATCAGCCTGGCGTGTGCGCGCAAGAACCGATTTGCTTCATGCGCGATGCCAAAATTAGAGCGCCAGAAGTCAACCGTCAAACCCGGATCACTCGCCCCGGGTTCATCAGGTTGTGCGGGTCCAGCGCCAGTTTGATGGCGCGCATCAGGTCCAGCGCCACCGGGGATTTGTGCTGCACGAGTTTGTCGACCTTCAGGCTGCCGATGCCGTGTTCGGCCGAGATCGAGCCGTCGAATCGCGTCACGGAGTCGAACACCAGCGTGTTGATGTGGGTCTCGTTGCGCGCCAGGAAAGCCGGGCCATCGGCGCCTTCGGGGGCTTGCACGTTGTAGTGCAGGTTACCGTCGCCCAGGTGGCCGAAGTTGACCAGCCGCACGCCCGGCAGCGCCTGTTGCAGCAACGTATCGGTGACGCGCACAAACTCCGGAATGCTGGAGATCGGTATTGAGATATCGTGTTTGATATTCAGGCCTTCTTTGGCTTGCGCCAGCGGAATGTTCTCGCGGACTTGCCATAACTGCTGCGCTTGCGCCAGGTTTGCGGCCACCACCGCGTCGGTCACACAGCCAAGATCGAGCGCGGTCTCCAGCAGGCGCTCGAATTGTTCGCGCGCATGGCTTTCCGACTCATGGTCCGAGTTTTCCAGCAACACGCACCAAGGGGTCGAATGAAGCAACGGAACCACTTGCTGCGGGAAGTGCCGCGCCACCAGACCCAGCGCAAACTGGCCCATTATTTCGAAGCCGGTCAGTCCGGTGGCCAATTGGCGCTGCGCCAGGCCCAGCAGCGCCACGGCATGTTCGAGCGACGGCACGGCGGCCCAGGCCGTGAGTTGCGCCGCCGGTAGTGGTACCAGCTTCATCGTCGCCGCGGTGATTACGCCCAGTGTGCCTTCGGAGCCGACAAACAGGTTGCGCAGGTCGTAGCCGGTGTTGTCCTTGCGCAGGCCACTCAAGCCGTTCCAGATCTGGCCTTGCGCAGTCACCACTTCCAGCCCCAGGCACAGGTCGCGGGTATTGCCATAACGCACCACCTGCGTTCCGCCCGCGTTGGTGGCCAGGTTGCCGCCGATCGTGCAGCTACCTTCGGCCGCCAGGCTCAGGGGGAACAGGAAACCGGCCTGATGCGCAACGGCTTGCAGGTTCTGCAGCACGCAGCCGGCCTCCATCGTCATGCTCAGGTTGGCTGCGTCCAGTGCGCGCACGGTGTTCATGCGTTGCAGGCTCAACACCACCTGGCGAGCGCTGGTATCGGGTGTGGAGCCGACCACCATGCCGGTGTTGCCGCCTTGCGCAACGATGCTCACGCCGGATGTCTTTTGATGCAAAGCGCAGCACTGCACGACCTGGGCCACCTGGTTGCTATCGGCCGGTCGCACGACGGCCAGTGCGCGGCCCTGGCTGCGCTGGCGCCAGTCGCTTTCCCAGGC
>JANNGR010000237.1:0-4127 GCA_031403955.1 Betaproteobacteria bacterium | reverse complement strand
CGAAATGAAACCGATGGATTTTTTCGCCAGGCTAGGCGTAGACCCGCAGCCGCACTGGCAGTGCGGCAAGGGGCTGCAACGACGCATGGCGGAAAAAGCCGCGGTTTCATGTAATGATTTTGGTGAAACGGACTACTAGGGGCGTTGGTGGTGCGTGAGACCGACTATTGGGGCAAACTGATCAAGACCCGAAACATCGTGGCGAACTGACGGTCGGCAGGCCAGCTACGCGCCAGGCAAAACCCGGCCGAGCACGGGCGACCGAATTGGTCTGAAACTTGCTAAGCTCACACCAGGAGCAAATGCCCATGCATAAATTCGACGAGATGTATACCGCCATGCCTTACGAGTTTTTCTCTGGGGGCAAGCAGATCCGGGAACATTACAGGATTTATGACGAATGGCTGGCGCGCCAACCTGGCGACATGATGGCCAAGCGGCGCGAAGAGGCGGAACTGATCTTTCGCCGCGTCGGCATTACTTTTGCGGTGTACGGTGACAAAGACGAAGACGGCGCCGGTACCGAGCGGCTGATACCGTTTGACCTGATTCCGCGCATCATCCCGGCGCATGAGTGGGTCAGCCTGGAAAAGGGACTGGTGCAGAGGGTCACGGCGCTGAACCGCTTCATCCATGATGTTTACCACGGCCAGGAAATCATCAAGGCCGCTCTGATACCGGCCGATCAGATTCTCAAGAACGCGCAGTTCCGGGCCGAAATGGTGGGTGTCAGCGTGCCGGGTGACGTCTATTCGCATATCTCCGGTGTGGATATCGTGCGCGCGCCGAACGCCCAGGGAGAGGGTGAGTATTACGTGCTGGAAGACAACCTGCGCGTGCCCAGCGGCGTGAGCTACATGCTGGAAGACCGCAAGATGATGATGCGGCTGTTTCCCGAGTTGTTCAGCGCGCACCGGGTCGCGCCGGTCGCCCATTACCCCGACCTGCTGCTGGAGACGCTGCGCGCTTGCAGCCCGGCGACGACGGCCGAACCGACGGTGGTGGTGTTGACCCCCGGCATGCACAACAGTGCCTATTTCGAACATGCGTTTCTGGCCCAGCAGATGGGCGTCGAATTGGTGGAAGGGCAAGACCTTTTTACCAAGGACAAGTTTGTGTACATGCGTACCACCCGAGGGCCAAAGCGGGTCGATGTGATTTACCGTCGGGTTGACGATGACTTCCTCGATCCAGAGGTTTTTCGCGCCGATTCGACGCTTGGATGTGCCGGATTGCTCGACGTCTACCGCTCCGGCCATGTGGCGATTTGCAATGCCGTAGGGACCGGCGTCGCCGACGATAAATCGATCTACCCGTATGTGCCGAAGATGATCGAGTTTTACCTGGGCGAAAAGCCAATCCTCAATAACGTGCCGACTTTCATGTGCCGCAATACCGAAGACTTGAAGTACACGCTGGCCAACCTGAAAGACCTGGTGGTGAAGGAGGTGCACGGCGCCGGCGGTTACGGCATGCTGGTTGGCCCGGCCGCGACCACGGCCGAGATCGAAGACTTCTCGGCCGCCGTGCGCGCCAACCCAAGCGGTTATATAGCGCAGCCCACCTTGAGCCTGTCGAGTTGCCCGACCTTCGTCGAGAGCGGCATCGCGCCGCGCCACATCGACCTGCGGCCATATGTGCTGAGTGGCAAAAGCGTGCAGATGGTGCCCGGCGGTCTGACCCGGGTAGCGCTAAAGGAAGGCTCCCTGGTCGTCAATTCGTCCCAGGGCGGTGGCACCAAGGACACCTGGATTTTGGAAGTATGAGAAACCTGATGGATCTGAAATCTTGCGGGACAGACCGCAGCTACACGAAGTGAGCCAGATCTGTCCCCAACTGATCAAAAAGGAGCGCCCATGTTAAGCCGTACCGCTGACCACTTGTTCTGGATGTCGCGTTATACCGAGCGCGCGGAAAATACCGCCCGCCTGCTGGACGTCAACTACCAGACCTCGCTGTTGCCCCAGTCCGAGGCGGTGGCGCTGGTCGGGTGGCAGGGACTGATCAGCATCAGCGAGTTGCTGCCCGATTACACCGAGCGATATGGCGAAATCCGGGCCAGGGACGTGATGGAATTCATGGTAAAGGACGAAGACAACCCGTCCAGCATCGTGTCGTGCCTGGGCGCGGCGCGGGAGAACGCGCGGGCCGTGCGCGGCACCTTGACGACCGAAGTCTGGGAGACGCAGAACCAGACCTGGCTGGAAGTGCGGCGCATGATCAGTGCCGGAGAATTCGAACGTGACCCCGGCCAGTTTTTTGAATGGGTGAAGTTTCGCTCGCATTTGTCGCGCGGCGTGACGGTTGGCACGATGCTGATGGACGAGGCGCTGTACTTCATGCGCCTGGGTACTTTTCTGGAGCGCGCCGACAATACCGCCCGCCTGGTGGACGTGAAGTTTCATGCGGTCGAGAGCGATTTTTTTGGCGCCGCCAGCGCGAAAGACCAGGAGTACGATTTCTACCACTGGAGCGCGATTTTGCGCAGCGTGTCCGGGTTCGAGATTTACCGCAAGGTGTACCGCGACGTGATCAAGCCCGAGCGGGTGGCCGAGTTGCTGATACTGCGCCCGGACATGCCGCGCTCGCTGCACGCGAGTCTTAACGAAGTGGTCAGCAACCTGGCCATGGTGGCCAACGATCCGGACAGCGAGACCCATCGCCGCGCCGGAAAGTTGCGCGCCGAGCTAAAGTACGGCCGCATCGACGAGATCCTGGCTACCGGACTACACGCCTATCTGACCCAGTTCCTCGACCGCGTCAATGATCTGGGTCTGCATATCAGCCGGGACTTCCTGGTTCCATCTTCGGCATGAGGGCGTCAAGTGACTTCGTTTAGTCGCGGTGTAAACTTTGCACGCGCCGGACCAGGGACGCACTATCGGCCCCAAGTTTCATCAGGAGTTTTTTGTGTTTCAAAAAGTCGTTCCAGTTAACAACCAGATTCACGCCCTCAAGAAAGTCAAGGAAATATCGAGTTTCGAGTTCGCGTCCAAGTTTCATATTGCCTATGTCACGATGCAGGAGTTCACCCGAGCCGCCTCGATATTCCCGATTGTGTTTCTGGAAGACAAGGAGAAGGACGAATTCCGTCCGGTGGTCATGTTGGGGCTCAACCCCGGTCAGAATCTTTTTGTCGACCCGGCCGGCAAGTGGCAGGCCTCTTATGTGCCAGCAGTGATCCGCCGCTATCCATTTACCTTGACCCCCAGCAATGACGGCCAGTTTGTGGTGTGTATTGATGAAGGCAGCAGCCTGGTCAGCGACACCGAGGGAGCGGCCCTGTTCGATGCCGAGGGCGCTCCGACCCAGGTAATTGAAAACGTGAAGCGCTACTTGTCCGAACTGCAACAAATGGAGGTCTTGACGCGCGAGTTTTGCACCTTGCTGGCCGAACACAACATGTTCACGCCGTTGAACCTGCGCGTGCGCGAAGCCAGCCAGACCAAGACCATTGCCGGTTGTTATGTGATCAACGAAGAACGTCTGAATAACCTGTCGGACGAGTTGTTCCTGTCGATCAAGAACAAGCGTTATTTGCCGGCGGTTTACGCGCACCTGATCTCGCTGGCGCAGACCGAACGGCTGGTCAAGATGCAGGACGAAGCCGCCGTGGCCTGACCGACGCTACACGCGGCCCGGAGCCCTTGAGGAGGGTGCTAGAATTCCACGCTTTAGCGGCTGTAGCTCAGTTGGATAGAGTACTTGGCTACGAACCAAGGGGTCGTGGGTTCAATTCCTGCCAGCCGCACCAATAATGACAAGGGTTAGCACGTTAGCGCGTGCTAACCCTTTTGTCTTTCTTGTGTCGGATCGATCGCCATGACGGCCACCATGAGACCCGCGACACCGACGGCTATTCCGGCTGGCTGCGCGAGCACGGCTATGACGGCCCGCAACCCTGGACCGACCATGTCATCTCGGCGATCGACGAAACCGGCCAGATCGTCAGCGGCTGGCACATGCGCAACGTGCACTTGCCAGCGCGCGTGGCCGAACGCCATTCGGAGACGGCCTACACGACGGATCGCGCGATCGAGTTCATGCGCGAGCGAGGGGACCGGCCCTGGGTGCTGCACCTCAGCTACGTAAAGCCGCATTGGCCCTACATGGCACCGGCCCCTTAC
>JANNGR010000236.1:0-4447 GCA_031403955.1 Betaproteobacteria bacterium | reverse complement strand
CGCTGCAACGCGGCCCAGGCTTCATCTTCCGCGCCGTTGGCGGCCAGGGCGCGGCTGTGCCACCAAAAGATATCCTGGCTCTGACCGAAATTGGCGCGGGCGAAGCCGCGTTCGCCGTGCAGCCGGACGCCGCGCCGGGTGCCGCGCAGGGCGCCGGCCACGTCACCGCGCAACAGCAGCACCTTGGCCAGCGGAATCAGCACGTACAGCTCGAATCCGGGATCGCTGGCCCGCACGCGGCGCAGGAAGGCACGCAGAAGCTTCAGCGCGGCGTGGGTGTCGCCCTCGGCCAGTTCCAGGGCGCTGCCCCACAACTCGCGGTCCTTGCGGGTGATGGGCTCGTCCAGCGAACTGACCATGGCGTCGTACTCCGGCCAGCGCGCGCGCACCTGCGGCAGTTCGCCAAGCGCGATCTTCCAGCGCAGAACAGCTCCGAACTCCAGCGCCAGATTCAGTCGGGCGCCCATACGTTCGAAGGGGACCATGACCTGTTCGCCCAGCCGGCAGGCATGGCGGTACAGGCCCAGTTCGGCAAAGGCCAGCGACAGGTTGCCGACCACCAGTGCACCTCCGTACGCGTAGCCACAGCGCTCGAAGGCCTGTGCAGCCTGCTGCAACAGGACCATGCGCTCGGCGATGTCGGTACAACTGAAGCTCAAAACGTTAAGCGCATTGGCCAGGCCGTATTCGTCACCAGTCCGCCGCGCCAATGCGGCCGCATGTTCGGCCGCCACGCGCGAAGCCTGGTTGCTGGAAAGCCGCGTCTGCGCAAATGCAATCACCCAATGGGCTCGCCCCAGTGGGACGGTGTCGCCCAGGGCTTCAAACATCGCGGCTGCGCGCCCGGCGGTATCCACTGCGTCCGCGGGAACGGCGGCACGCAGCTGCGCCTCGGCCAAACACAACAGGCTCTTAGCAACCATGGCGCGGCGACCGGACCTGGCAGCCACCGCGGCGCCTTGTTCCGCCACCGCCAGCGCCGGCTTGACCTGGCCCAGCCGCATCAAGGTCACGGCCTGGCGCATCAGGGCACTCAGCAGCAAGGCGGCGGAGTCTTTCGCATCCGCCAGCGCCAGCATCGCTTTGGCAACATCTGCCGCGTCGGCAAAGCGCCCCTCGGCAATCAGTGATTCGGCCCGCAGGTCCAGCAGTTCCATCCGCTGTGTGGGTGTTGGCTGTTGGGCCGCAAGCCCGCGCGCGCAAACCTCGATGGCCTGCGCGTGCCGCCCAGCCCAGGCCAGGTCACGGACGGCGGCGATGGTCTGGGCAATCGACTCCGCGGCAACGGTTGGGGACGGCTCCTTGCCCGACTTGTCGGGCAACGGTGTTACAGCACTCTTGTTCATGCTCGCCGTCTCGCGGTTCCTGATGCCGAGCGGCCTTTAGCAGGCACTCGATTGGATTGAGAAAACGGAGTTTCAGCGCAGACTGACATTTGCGCTGCATGTTAGCCGCAGTTGAGCCAGTGCAGCCTTTCAGGCCGAGCCGACGGTACGATAATCCACGCATGAAAGAGGCATTCCATCCTTCCCAGGTCGAGGGCTTCCGGCGCATGAGCCCAGCGCAGAAACTGCGCATGGTGGCCGATATGTATAACGCGGGCATCCAGCTCAGGGCGGCTGGGCTGCGGCTCAAGCACCCGGACTGGCCCGAGCAGCGGCTGGTTTTTGAGGCGCGCCGCTCGCTACTCTTCGCCGGCACCTGAACCATGCCGTACACCAGCCCGCTGGCGCCCTTTCTCGAACCGCTGGAGGCGCTGGGGCTGCCCTATTGCATCACCGGTTCAGTGGCGGCCAGCGTCTATGGAGAGCCGCGTTTAACTGCCGACATCGATGTTGTCTTGTTACTGAAGTTGGGAAACCTTGCTGCGTTGCGCGCCGCTTTTCCCGAAGCTGAGTACCATGTCCCGCCAGAAGAGACCATGCGCCTGGAACTGGCACGTGACGGTCGCGGCCATTTCAACCTGATTCATCACGGCACCCAGTTCAAGGCCGACATCTATCTCGCTGGGCGCGACCTGTTACATGCCTGGGCGCTTGGGCAACGCCGCAGAATCAGCTTGGAGGATGGCGGCGCCTGGATCGCGCCTCCGGAATACGTGATCCTGCGCAAACTTGAATACCTGCGAGAAGGTGCGCAAGACAAGCATGTGCGCGACATCCGTTTCATGCTGGCGGCGACCGAAATCGACCGCGCCTTTGTCGAAGCCGAAGTAGCACGCCTGGGTTTGCTGTCGCAGTGGATCCAATGCCAGGCTGACACCGGCTGAAAGCTGAATCGCGCGGCTACCCAACCAGTGGGTTCCACCCGCGCTGAAATCCAGATTCCTGAAAATCTCTTGTATGGGCCGTGGCGAGCTGGGTTACACCGTGGTGGCGCAACGTCAAGCCCAGACGTTCGTCAATGATGCGCCGAAACCCAGCCTTGGTTGTTGATGCCCATTGCCAGAGTTTGATCGATACCGCGTTGTCTTAGTCAACACAACGCCAGTTCGGATTTTGTTTCAAGGCCAGACAAAAAGCCGCTGATTCCCGAGCCGAGTAGGGTTTTGCAAAAACCGTGGCATTGCGCAGTTGCATGTAAAGCTCGAGCAACACCAACTCGCACAGCACGAACTCGCTGCCATTGCGCTCCTGGCAGGCGTCATCAAAAAAATACCGCGCCTTCGCATGGTGTGGCGAATCAGGTCGGCCACGTGGATGAAAAGGTTGGTGTCCGCGGTTGTTCGCTTCATGCTCGCTGGCGCCGATTGGCAAACCGGGCCGCAATGAAATATCGGCGTGTCGATCCGATCCTCGAACGGCGTCAGTTTTGCCGGTCCTGGCGGTTTGGCAGTGCTAATATCTTCTGATGCGAGACGCACTAAGGGTTCTGCTTCAGCTTCGCAATGAAGGCACGCTGGCTGATTTTGCGATTGGCGGAGCTATCGCGGCGAGTTTTTACACGCCGGCTGTGGCAACTGAAGATCTTGATGTCTTCGCTTTTCTCAAGCCGTCGGCCTCGGGGCTTTTGGTGCTGACTCCCTTGTATGCGCGCTTAAAGGAGTTGGGCGCTCGGATTGAGAGCGAACACGTTGTGATCGGCACATGGCCGGTGCAAATATTGCCCGCCTATACACCACTGGTGGAAGAGGCAGTCACTTGCGCGGTGGACCGGGCTTTTGAAGATTTGACGGTTCGTGTCGTGGATGCCAATTATTTGTGCGCGATTGCGTTGCAAACCGGTCGGCCCAAAGATTACCTGCGCATTCATACCCTGATCGAATCTGGTCATGTGCAAGGCGAAGCCTTGAGCACACTGATTAACCGATTTGCGTTAGCGCAGCGCTGGGAAATATATGTCAAACGAACCACTTGAATCCCCTGCCGATGCGCGCGTTACGACGACGATAAACCCGTCCGATTTGGCGGCACATGTAGCCAAAGTGAAGGCTGCTTGGCGCGAGCATGAACGCGCGATGACGTGGGAGCAAAAAATCGCGGCCATCGAGCGCATGCGCGAGCGCAGCGCCCAGCTAGAGCGCGCGCGAAAAGTATTGTGACGCGGCAGGCGCGGAAACGCGCCAGCCGCTCCAGCCCTAGGCGGTCATTGACGGCGATGCACCCGGCGTCACCGGGGGGAGTCATCACCACTTGTACGCAAGTTAGGTCGAAACTAGAATTGTGGCCGCACGACACACCCCAACTTTGGTCACTTGAGGACACAACTTGCGGTCTTAAAGCCGCGGTTTGTCCCGCAAATATCAGGAGCACAACATGGGAAAGACGATCAGCTTCAAGCGGCCGGATGGCCAGGATGTCGACGGTTACCTGGCCGAACCCGCAGGCGCCAGGCCTGCCCCGGGCATCGTCGTGATACAGGAGTGGTGGGGCCTGAACGACCAGATCAAGGGTGTTGCCGACAAGCTGGCCGGCGAAGGTTACCGGGCGCTGGTACCGGACCTGTACCGCGGCAAGGTCGCGCTGGCCGCCAATGAAGCCGAGCACCTGATGAACGACCTCAACTTCGGCGATGCCGCTGGGCAGGACGTTCGCGGCGCCGTCAATCACCTAAAGGCGTCCGGCAGCATTAAGGTGGGCGTCACCGGCTTTTGCATGGGCGGTGCGTTGACACTTCTGTCGGCAGTCCACGTGCCCGAACTCGACGCAGCGGTGGCGTGGTACGGCTTCCCGCCCCTGGACTACATCAATGCGTCGAAGATAAAGGCGCCGCTGATGGGCCACTGGGCCACCGAAGACGTGCCCTTCCCGATTGCCAAAGTCGCCGAGCTGGAGCAAAAACTACGCGATGCCAAGGTCGACTTCGAGTTCCACCGCTACGACGCCAAACACGCCTTTGCCAATGAGACCGCCGATACGAAAGGCCTGGCGTTCCTGAAATATGACCCGGTGGCGGCGCAACTCGCCTGGAGCCGGACGGCTGGCTTTTTCGCCAAGCATCTCAAGTA
>JANNGR010000235.1:0-4902 GCA_031403955.1 Betaproteobacteria bacterium | reverse complement strand
CCAGGATGCGGTAGGCGCGCTGGCAGATCTCGGTCTTGCGCTGGTAGGTGTCGGCCTGGCCTTTTTCATCAAATGCCATCACCACCGCGGCCGCGCCGTAACGGCGCAACAATTTGGCCTGGTGCTTGAAGGCGTCCACGCCTTCTTTCATGCTGATCGAGTTGACGATCGCCTTGCCCTGCACACAACGCAGGCCGGCCTCGATCACGCTCCATTTGGACGAGTCGATCATGATCGGTACGCGTGAGATGTCGGGCTCACTGGCGATCAGGTTCAGGAAGCGCACCATCGCCGCCTGGCTGTCGAGCATTGCCTCGTCCATGTTGATGTCGATAATCTGCGCGCCGTTTTCCACCTGCTGGCGCGCCACCGCCAGCGCCTGCTCGAACTCGCCATTCAGGATCATGCGCGCGAACGCCTTGGAGCCGGTCACATTGGTACGTTCGCCGATGTTGACGAACAGCGAGTTGGCGTCGATCGATACCGGCTCCAGGCCGGACAGCAACATTGGGGGTGGAACTGTGCCGGTCATGGTTCAGGCCGCTTCCCGGTAGAAAGATGCTGGTTGCAGCGCGCGGGTGCTCAATCGACGGACGGCGTCCCGCATGGCGCCAATATGCTCCGGCGTGGTGCCGCAACAGCCGCCCACAATGTTCACCAGCCCCTGCCCGGCGAACTCCCGCAACAGCCTGGAGGTGACCTCCGGTGTCTCGTCGAAACCGGTCTCCGACATCGGGTTGGGCAAACCGGCATTCGGGTAACAACTGATGAACGTGTCGGGGGCCACCCGGTGCAACTCCTGGATATAGGGCCGCATCAGCGCCGCGCCCAACGCGCAGTTCAGCCCGACTGCCAGCGGGCGCGCGTGGCGCACGCTGTACCAGAAGGCGGTGACGGTCTGGCCGCTCAGGATGCGGCCGGAAGCGTCGGTGACAGTGCCGCTGATGATCAGTGGCAGGCGCTCGCCGGTCTGCTCGAAAACTTCGTCGATCGCAAACAACGCCGCCTTGGCGTTGAGCGTGTCGAAAATCGTCTCCACCAGCAACACGTCGCTGCCGCCTTCCATCAAGGCTGTCACCTGTTCTTGGTAGGCAGCGCGCAACTGCTCGAAAGAGACATTACGCGCCCCTGGGTCGTTGACGTCGGGGCTGATGCTGGCGGTCTTGGGCGTGGGCCCGAGCGCGCCGACGACAAAACGCGGCTGCTCGGGTGTCGAGAACTTGTCGCACGCAGCGCGCGCGATCGCGGTCGAGGCCAGATTCATCTCGCGCGCCAGATGCGCCATGTCGTAATCCGCCTGAGCCACGCTGGTGGCGCCAAAGGTGTTGGTTTCTATCAGGTCGGCCCCGCACGCCAGGTAACTCTCATGGATGCTTGATACCACGTCGGGCCGCGTCAGGCTCAGCAATTCATTGTTGCCTTTGACGTCCTTGTGGAAGTCCTTGAACCGGGTTCCGCGGTACTGGGACTCGTCGAGCCGAAAGCGCTGGATCATGGTGCCCATCGCGCCGTCGAGAATCGCGATACGGCGCGCCAGAATGCCCGGCAGAGCCTGGGCGCGGGTGTAGTGGAGTGTTTGCATGGACCCTGCATTGTAGAAAGTCCGGCTTCAGCCGGCCAGCGGCGCCAAATTGCCCGGACAATAGCCGGCATGGGAGCCAGACTGTATTGAACGCCGCGTTGATGCCGTCGCCAGAGGCGTTATCCACCGAACGCGGCATCCTGCGCGATGTGTTTGGTTACGAGCAGTTTCGCGGGCCGCAACAGGCGGTGGTGGAGCATGTGACGCGCGGCGGCGACGCGCTGGTGCTGATGCCCACCGGCGGCGGCAAGTCGATCTGTTACCAGATACCGGCGATCGCGCGCCAACGCGCCGGGCATGGCACGACGATTGTCATTTCGCCGCTGATTGCCTTGATGCACGACCAGGTCGGCGCCCTGCATGAAGCCGGCGTGCGGGCCGCTTTCCTAAATTCCACGCTGTCGGGGGAGGAGGCCGCGCTGGTTGAAAAACGCATGTTGCGCGGCGAAATCACGTTGCTGTATGCCGCCCCGGAGCGGGTGACCACGGCGCGTTTTCTGGCCCAGCTCGATTCGATGGTCGAGCGCGGAAACCTGAGCCTGTTCGCGATCGACGAAGTGCATTGCGTAAGCCAGTGGGGTCACGACTTCCGCCCGGAATACCGGGCTTTGACGGTGTTGCACGAACGTTACCCGGCGGTGCCGCGCATTGCGCTGACCGCCACCGCCGACGCGCTGACTCGCGAGGACATACTGGAGCGGTTGCAGTTGCAGGATGCGCGCGCTTTTGTCAGCAGTTTTGACAGGCCCAACATCCGTTACACGATTGTCGAAAAGAAGGACGCCACCACGCAACTGCTGCGTTTCGTCAACGGTGAACATGCCGGTGACGCCGGGATCGTGTATTGCCAGTCCAGGAAACGGGTGGAGGAGATTGCCGAGACGCTGTGCCAGGACGGCATGGACGCCCTGCCCTACCACGCCGGGCTCGACGCCCGCGTGCGCCAGCAAAATCAGGACCGGTTCCTGCGTGATGAAGGCGTGATCATGGTCGCGACGATCGCGTTTGGCATGGGTATCGACAAACCCGATGTGCGTTTTGTCGCGCACCTCGACATGCCCAAGAACATCGAAGCCTATTACCAGGAAACCGGCCGCGCCGGGCGTGACGGCGAGCCCGCCGATGCCTGGATGGGTTACGGCCTGCAGGACGTGGTGACCCAGCGCCGCATGATCGATGAGAGCCCCGCAGGCGAAGATTTCAAGCAGGTGATGCGCGGAAAACTCGACGCCTTGCTGGGCTTGGCCGAAGCCACCGATTGCCGCCGTGTGCGGCTGTTGCATTATTTTGGCGAGGCCTATCTGGGCCAAAACGGTCGCGGCGGCTGCAACAACTGCGACAACTGCCTGTTTCCGGCCCAGGTATGGGACGGCACCGACGCGGCGCGCAAACTGCTGAGCACCATTTATCGCGTGCAACAGTCCAGCGGCATCACGTTTGGCGCCGGCCACATCATGGACATCGTGCGCGGCAAAAACACCGATAAGGTGGCGCAGCACGGGCACGCGCGCCTGAGCACGTTTGGTATCGGCTCGGACTTCAGCGAGCAGCAGTTGCGGGGGGTATTGCGCCAACTGATCGCCATCAATGCCGTCAGCGTGGACGCGCAGGCGTTCAACACCCTCAAGCTGACGGTTGCCTCGCGTGCCGTGTTAAAGGGCGAGGTGCCGGTGCAATTGCGTGCGTCCAGCGCGTTGCCGGCGACTGAAAGAACCAGGCGCGGCGCTGGCAACAAAAGCCCGGTTGGGAAGAGCCCCGTTGCATCGAGAGCGCCGGTACCGCTGGACGCTGCCGCGCAGCAGCGTTATGCCGCGTTGCGCGAATGGCGCGCCGAGGTGGCCCGTTCGCACAACCTGCCGGCCTATGTCATCTTCCACGACGCCACATTGGCCGCAATTGCCCAACGCGCGCCGCGCTCGCTGGACGACCTGCAGGGCATCAGCGGTATGGGCGCCAAAAGGCTGGAGGCTTATGGCGTGGAGGTGTTGCGGGTGGTGGGGGCGTGAGTGTCGGTCTGGCTCAGCCCACACGCTCAACCACGCAAGAGGCGGTTGTAGTCGAACCGGCGCACGATTCGCGCCGTGATGCCCGCGGCATCCGGGTGCGCGGCGTTGATTACGACAACTCGCTCCTCGGGAACGATTACTGAGGGCGGCTGCAGCAGGACAGTCCTACCCGATCGATACCATGCGGACCCGGCGCGCACGCTGTCGCGCCCCGCCGGGATCGCCTCCCACGTCGGGCCAAGAGTCGAACCATCCAGCATCTCGCGCCGTGCCCACACTGAATCGGGCAGGTCGATCTCGACCAGGAAACGGTTCAATGGGAGCCCTGCGTCAACGATGTGCGCGGCGGTCTCGAGCACGGCGAGGGATGCATGCTCGGCGCAGTACACCACTCGTTCGTTTGTTTCGTTCCAGCGCCCCGGGAATTTCGCCGCGCCAACACCGCTCAGGTCATCGGCACCATAGGTGCGCGTCGATGCCGCGAGGCGCCAGAGCTTCACTGGTAAGCGCCGCTCTCGATCGCGCCCAGCAGGCGTGCGACCAGGTCGAAGCCGGTCGGCGTGTCGAGCAGGTCCGCGGGCTTGCGCCCGCCCAGCGAAGGCTGCGGTCGCTCGATCCACTGTCCAAGCCACTTCGCCGAGTCGAAGTCCTTCGCTTCAGGAGAGTCACTGTTCTGGACAATCGACTGCGCGATTGCAAGCAGCTTGACCATGCCAAGCGCAGCCTGGCCTGCGGCCCCGGCAATCATTTCGTTGCCTGCCGCCTTCTTTTCGACGGTGGCCTTGGGAATTCCCAAATACGAGAACATTCGAACCGCCGGCACCGCCATCTTGATCGCCAACTCCTTGATCAGGGAGCCGGGCACACCGCGGCGCTCCATCTCGACCAGGTCGAGCGGTGTGGCGGCATTCAGTTCCATTACATAGGCCCCGGTTGAGGTTCTGTCCAGTTTTCCCGACAAAACACGCGTGGGCTTGGCCGATGGTGGCCTGCGCAATGCCGGGTTGGTGCGAGTCGGGGTGGAAGTGCGGGATGGTCGATGGGTCTGGGTGGTGCTCATGTGGATCGTCCATAAATATACATAGTGTAGTACACAAGCAGACGAAAATGCGAAATTGCAGCTACTCACGGAATCCGTAGTTATCGCTTTTCCGGGATCGTGCCCAGCCAAGGGGGTGCGATTCAAAGTGATGTGTCGTAGAGTTCGGGCATTACCCAACTCACCGGAAAGGCGCGAGGCGATGGAATCGACCAAGGTCAGTGATGAAGAAATTCTTCGCGGCTTGCAGCGGCATCCTGGAATCAGAAGCCGGG
>JANNGR010000234.1:0-4956 GCA_031403955.1 Betaproteobacteria bacterium | reverse complement strand
CACCGCCATCGGCTTCGGTATTTTGGGCGGTCGCTTCCTTGAAGGCGCGGCGCGTCAGCCTGAGATGATTCCCCAATTGCAGGTGAAGATGTTCATCGTGGCTGGTTTGCTCGACGCAGTGACCATGATCGGTGTCGGTATTGCGCTGTACATGTTGTTTGCCAATCCTTTCATTGTGCTCATCAAGTAAGCGGGTTGACCTCTTGCTCAGGAGCAATTCATGAACATTAATGCGACCTTGTTGGTCCAGATGATCGCCTTTGGGGCGCTGATCTGGTTCACGATGAAGTTCGTGTGGCCGCCACTTGTCAATGCCATTGACGAACGCAGCCGGAAAATCGCGGACGGCCTGGCCGCCGCTGACAAGGCCAGGGCGGACCTTGCTTCGGCCAACGACCGCATTGAGAAGGAGCTTGCGCTGACGCGTGTCGAGACCGCCAAGCGGCTCGGTGACGCCGAACGGCGCGCTCTGGCGATAATTGAAGAGGCCAAGGCGCGTGCCGTCGAAGAGGGAAGCAAGATCATTGCCTCCGCCAAGTCGGAGGCGGATCAGCAGGTGGTCAAAGCCCGCGAGACACTGCGCGAGCAAGTGGCGGCTTTGGCGGTCAAGGGGGCGGAGCAGATATTGCGCAAGGAAGTCAATGCCGGCGTGCACGCGGATTTGTTGTCTCGTCTGAAGACAGAGTTGTAAGAGGGCACCATGGCTGAACTTGCAACCATTGCCCGACCCTATGCCGACGCATTGTTCAAGGCCGTCGTCTCTGACCCGGCGGCTGACATGAACCATACGTCGGTTTGGCTTGACGAGTTTGCGGCGATTGCAGCCAGCCCGCAACTGCAGCAGTTTGCCGATAGCCCAAAGACGACCGATGACCAGGCGTTTGACCTCATCTCTGGTTTGGCCAGCACGCCGCTTACCAATGCAGCGCTAAATTTCTTGCGCATGTTGGTCGAGAACGGACGGCTGAATGTCTTGCCGGAAATCGCCAACCAGTTTAACGCGCTGAAGAATGCAAGAAGCGGCTCTTCCGACGCGGTCGTGTACAGCGCCTTTCCGATTGCGGGCAGCGCGCTGGCTGAATTGGCGGCCACCTTGGAGAAGCGTTTTGATCGCAAGCTAAACGTTTCGGTGGCATTGGAGCCGTCGCTTATCGGCGGTGTTCGGGTGGTGGTGGGCGACGAGGTGCTCGACACATCTGTCAAAGCCCGCCTGGAACAAATGAAAATCGCGCTGACAGCCTGAGCTTGTTGCTCCGGTAAGGCAGCCCACTAAAGAAAGAAGGAAAGAGTCATGCAACTCAATCCCGCAGAAATCTCCGAATTGATCAAGAGCCGCATTGAAGGCCTGTCAGTCAGTGCCGATATCCGCAATCAGGGAACGGTTGTATCCGTGTCGGACGGCATTTGCCGTATCCATGGCCTGTCCGATGTGATGCAGGGCGAAATGCTGGAGTTTCCCGCCGGTAGCGACGGTTTGCCGACTTTCGGTCTGGCGCTGAACCTGGAGCGCGACTCAGTCGGTTCCGTGATTCTGGGCGAATACGAACATATCTCCGAAGGCGATACCGTCAAATGCACGGGCCGTATTCTGGAAGTGCCGGTCGGTCCTGAACTACTGGGTCGTGTCGTCAATGCACTGGGCCAGCCGATAGACGGCAAAGGCCCGATCAATGCCAAGATGACCGACGTGATTGAAAAGGTAGCGCCGGGCGTGATTGCGCGCCAATCGGTTAGCCAGCCAATGCAGACCGGACTGAAGTCAATCGATTCGATGGTGCCGATCGGGCGTGGCCAGCGTGAGTTGATTATTGGTGACCGCCAGACTGGCAAGACCGCCGTCGCGATTGACGCCATCATCAACCAAAAAGGCCAGAACATGGCCTGCGTTTATGTGGCGATCGGCCAAAAGGCCTCGTCGGTGAAAAACGTGGTGCGTTCTCTTGAGCAAGCCGGCGCAATGGAGTACACCATCGTGGTCGCGGCCACGGCTTCGGAATCGGCGGCAATGCAATACGTCAGCGCCTATTCCGGTTGCACCATGGGCGAATATTTCCGCGACCGCGGCCAGGACGCGTTGATCATCTATGACGACCTGTCGAAGCAGGCCGTTGCCTACCGGCAGGTGTCCTTGCTGCTGCGTCGCCCGCCAGGCCGTGAAGCTTATCCAGGCGACGTGTTCTACCTGCATAGCCGTTTGCTGGAGCGCGCCGCGCGCGTGAACGTGAAGTATGTCGAGGATTTCACCAAGGGCGAAGTAAAAGGCAAGACCGGTTCCCTGACCGCGCTGCCCATCATTGAAACGCAAGCCGGCGACGTGTCCGCGTTCGTCCCGACCAACGTGATATCGATCACGGACGGCCAGATTTTTCTGGAAACCTCGCTGTTCAATGCCGGTATCCGCCCGGCCATCAATGCCGGTATTTCGGTGTCGCGGGTCGGTGGCGCTGCGCAGACCAAATTGATCAAGAATTTGTCTGGCGGCATCCGCACCGATCTCGCCCAGTACCGCGAACTGGCCGCTTTTGCCCAGTTTGCATCCGATCTGGACGAAGCGACCCGCAAGCAGCTTGATCGTGGTGGCCGCGTTACCGAGTTGCTAAAACAAGCGCAGTACAGCCCGCTTCCCATCAGCCTGATGGGCGCTACGCTGTTCGCGGTGAACAAGGGTTTCATGGACGACATCGAGATCAAGAAAGTGTTGTCGTTTGAGCATGGTCTACACGCCTACCTAAAAGACAAACATGCCGCCCTGCTTGCCAAACTCGAATCCGACAAGGCGATGGACAAGGATGCCGAAGCCGAGTTGACCGCGGCTACAGGCGCGTTCAAGAAAACTTTTGCTTGACCGTCTAGCGGATGACACAAGCGTCAAGGGCCGGGAGTAACTATGGCAGCAGGTAAGGAGATACGCGGCAAGATCAAATCGGTGGAAAACACCAAGAAGATCACCAAAGCCATGGAGATGGTTGCCGCTTCCAAGATGCGCAAGGCGCAGGAGCGCATGCGCGCGGCCCGCCCGTACAGTGAAAAAATTCGCAACATCGCGGCCAATCTCGGCAAGTCAAATCCCGAATACGTGCACCCGTTCATGCGCGCCAACAACGCCAAGTCATCCGGCGTGATTGTGGTGACCACCGACAAGGGGCTGTGCGGAGGCATGAACACCAATGTGTTGCGTGTCGTGACAACCAAGTTGCGCGAGATGCAGGCGGCTGGTGGTTCGACCCAGGCGGTGGCCATCGGCAATAAGGGTCTAGGCTTTCTGAACCGCATTGGCGCCAAGGTCGTGGCGCACGTGACGCACCTCGGCGATACACCGCACCTGGAGAAACTGATTGGCCCGGTCAAGGTATTGCTCGATGCGTACGCCAAGGGACAGGTCAACCTGGTTTACCTTAGTTATACGCGCTTCATCAACACCATGAAGCAGGAGCCGGTGCTGGAGCAGTTATTGCCCTTGTCCGCCGCGAAGATGCAGGCCGAGGCCCAAGCCAGCGGATCGCAGCAAGGTTGGGACTACATCTATGAGCCGGACGCGCAAGTCGTGATAGACGATCTGCTGCTGCGTTACGTCGAAGCGTTGGTGTACCAGGCCGTGGCGGAAAACATGGCATCCGAGCAGTCCGCGCGCATGGTGGCGATGAAGTCGGCCACTGACAATGCCGGTAGCGTGATTGCCGAACTGAAGCTGGTCTACAACAAGACCCGCCAGGCTGCGATTACCAAAGAGCTTTCAGAAATCGTTGCCGGTGCGGCGGCGGTTTAGACGCATTTTATTTTTTGGAGCAAAAAATGGCTCAGGTCCAAGGCAAGATTGTTCAGTGTATTGGCGCGGTAGTAGACGGGGAGTTTCCGCGCGACCAGATGCCCAAGATTTATGACGCGCTCAAGATGGATGGGTCCACGCTGACACTCGAAGTTCAGCAGCAGTTGGGTGACGGCATTGTGCGTACCATTGCACTGGGGTCTTCCGATGGTCTGCGGCGCGGCATGATCGTGCAAAACACCGCTAATCCGATCATGGTGCCGGTGGGCAAAGCCACCTTGGGCCGCATCATGGATGTGTTGGGTGCCCCGATTGACGAGCGCGGCCCGGTTGGTTCGACGCAGACCGCTTCCATCCACCGCAAGGCCCCGACCTACGATGAGCTCAGCCCGTCACAGGAGTTGCTGGAAACCGGCATCAAGGTGATTGACCTGGTGTGCCCGTTTGCCAAAGGCGGCAAAGTGGGCCTGTTCGGTGGTGCTGGTGTTGGCAAGACCGTGAACATGATGGAGTTGATCAATAACATCGCCAAAGCGCACTCCGGTCTTTCGGTGTTTGCGGGTGTGGGTGAACGCACCCGTGAAGGCAACGACTTCTACCACGAGATGATGGAGTCGGGCGTCGTCAACAGCGACAAGCTCGAAGAATCCAAAGTGGCAATGGTTTACGGACAGATGAACGAGCCTCCGGGCAACCGTCTGCGTGTGGCGTTGACCGGTTTGACGATTGCCGAGTCGTTCCGCGACGAAGGCAAGGACGTATTGTTTTTCGTCGACAACATTTACCGATACACGCTGGCCGGTACCGAAGTATCCGCATTACTGGGCCGTATGCCTTCGGCGGTCGGTTACCAGCCAACGCTGGCCGAAGAAATGGGCCGCCTGCAGGAACGCATTACCTCCACCAAGATCGGTTCCATCACGTCTATCCAGGCCGTATACGTGCCGGCCGATGACTTGACCGATCCTTCCCCGGCCACTACGTTTGCCCACCTGGACTCGACTGTCGTATTGAGTCGTGACATTGCCGCGTTGGGAATCTACCCGGCCGTCGATCCGCTCGACTCTACCAGCCGCCAGTTATCGCCCAATGTGGTGGGCGAGGACCACTACAACACTGCCCGCGCCGTGCAAGGCACGCTGCAGCGCTACAAGGAGTTGCGTGACATTATTGCGATTCTGGGTATGGAC
>JANNGR010000233.1:0-6226 GCA_031403955.1 Betaproteobacteria bacterium | reverse complement strand
CGGCGGGGATAAAGCTGCAATGGCTGCGAACAATCTCCAGCGACTGGCGGTAAGTCATGTAGCGCTGCGAGACCGGGTAGTCCGAGCCCCAGCACAGGCGCGCGGGGCCGAAATGTTCATACAGTGCCTTCACGATGGCCTGCGTGGGCGCACACGGAAAGTCCCAGCCGCGGTCCAGCGCATAACCAAAGCCTGAAAGCTTGACGTAGACATTGGGTGACGACGCGCCGGCCAGCAGGCAATTCAGGCCTTCGGTGTCCAGTGGCTCGGCCTTCACACGGCCCAGGTGGTGGATCAAAAAGGGCGTGCGGGGAAAGCGGTCGGCCAGGGCGCACACCGTGGGCATCTGACGGGCGCCGCAGGCCAGGCTCACGATCAGTTGCAGTTCGTCAGCCGCCGCAAAAAACGCCAGGCCATCGGCCGACAACAACCACGACGGGTCACGGTCTTCGTGCAGGTAGTGGGTAAACCCCGCCGGGTTCAGCCGCCGCGCCACGTCGCGCAGCCGTGCGTCGGCGCCGGCTGTCTGGTGCGTGGCGTGCCAGCGGCAATCGACGTCGGGGAAGGCCAGCAGGCGGCCTTTCGATGCCTGTGCGCAGGCGTCGGTGTAGGCGGCGTTATCGGGGTTGTGGTCGATGGCGGCGGTAATTATCACGGCCTGCGCCACGCCGCTCTGGTCCATCTCCCACACCAGGCGCTCGGCCGAGGCGCGGCTTTGTGCATCGGGCACGGTTGGCTGATAGGGCCAGTGCTGCCAGGCGTGGCAATGGGCGTCGATGATCATGCCGGCAGCTCCTGCACCTCCAACCCCCAGTCTACGGTCGGGTCGGGCGGCGGCACGGCCGCCACCAGCGCGCGGGTGTAGGCGTGTTGCGGCGCATGGATCACGCGTTCGGGTTCGCCCTGCTCCACGATCTCGCCATTGAACATGACGATGATGCGGTCGGCGATCTGGTAGGCAGTGGTCAGGTCGTGTGTCACATACAGCAGCGACACCTGTTGCTCGGTCTTCAGGCGGTACAGGCTCTCCAGGATGGTGGCGCGCAGCGAAGCATCAACCATGGACACCGGCTCATCGGCCACGATGACGCGCGGGCGCAGCGACAGCGCTCGCGCAATCATGATGCGCTGGCGCTGGCCGCCGCTGAGCTGGTGCGGATAACGCCCGAGCGTGTCGCCGGGCCGCAGGCCAACCGCCTGCAGGCACTGGTGGATACGTTCGTAGGCCTCCTCGCGGGTTCGGGTCAGGCCAAAACGCCGCAGCGGCAACAACAGGCTGCGGTCCACCTTGTAGAACGGGTTGTAGACGCTGTACGGGTCCTGGAACACGGCTTGCACCTCGCGCCGGTAACGCGCGAACGCCGGCCGGTCGAGTTGCCGCAGGTCCTGCCCGTCGTACCACACACTGCCGTGTGTCGGTTGCAGCAGGCCCAGCATGAGCCGCGTCATGGTGGTCTTGCCGCTGCCGCTTTCACCCACGATGGCGGTGATGGACGGCTCGGTCGGCAAAACCAGCGAGACATCACGCAAGGCCAGCTTGAGCGTGTTGGCGCGCTGGGCGCCAAAGGCCACCGTGGCGGCGCGGAGTTCAAGCAAGGGCAGCTCCCGTGGCCGTGGCCGGGGTCGGTTCGCGCGCAAAGTGGCAACGCACATGGTGACGCGGCGACAACACGTCGTCGGGCGGCACATCGCGCGCACAGCGCTCTTCGGCGCGCGGGCAGCGCGGATGGAAGGCGCAACCCGAAGGCGGGTTGACGATGGACGGCGCCACGCCCGGTATGCCGCGAAACACCTTGCGCGTGGTGAAACTCGGCAGACTCGCGATCAGCAAACGCGTGTAGGGGTGGCGCGGGTTGGCAAAAATTTCCTGCACCGGCGCGATCTCCACCAGTCGGCCGGCATACATCACGCCTACCACGTGCGCGAACTGCGCCATCAGCCCCATGTCGTGGCCCACCAGGATGATGGCCGCGCCGATCTCCCGTTGTGCGTGGATCAGCGTCTGCATCACCTGCTTTTGCACGATCACGTCGAGCGCGCTGGTCGGTTCGTCGGCGATGATGACCTGCGGCGACAGCGTGATCGCGATCGCGATACACACGCGCTGCTTCATGCCTCCACTGAGCTGGTGCGGAAACTGTTCGGCCACCGTTTCCGGCAGGCCCACGCGCTGCAGCAGGCTAGCCACGTGCCTGCGGCGTTCGCCGGGGTCGGGCTTCTGGCCGTGGGCATCGAGCAGGTCGTCGATCTGCGCCCGCACGGTCAACACCGGGTTCAGCGAATTCATGGCGCCCTGCGGCACCAGCGCGATGCGCGAAAAACGCGCCAGCCGCATCTGCCGTGCCGACATCGCCAGCAGGTCGTCGCCCGCCAGCACGGCCTGCCCGGCGCTGATGCGTCCCGGTGCCTTGATGAGCTGCATCAGGGCCAGCACCGTGGTCGATTTGCCCGAGCCGGATTCGCCCACCAGGCCGAGCCGCATGCCCTTGTCAAGCGTGAACGACACGCCGTCCACGGCACGCGCCGGGCCCGTGGCGGTGGGGAACTCGACGCGCAGGTCGCGCACGTCGAGGATGATATTGCCCCCACGCTTGTCACTTCGTGTACTGCGCTGCCCCCCGAGGGGGCCCATTTCGCCTTGGGGCGGCCCGGCGTCGAAACCTTCGCCCCCACGCTTGTCACTCATGCTTCCACCCGCAGTCGCCGGTTCACCAGGCGGTCCAGGCCGGTCGAGGTCATGAGCAGGCCGATGAAGATCAGCGCCATCATGGCCACCGGCGGCACCCACCACCACCACATATTGCGCAGGATGGCGCCGTAATACTGGGCCCAGAAAATCATCATGCCCAGCGTGAGTTCGTTCTGCGGCCCGAGGCCCAGTGCTTCCAGGCCGATGGTGGCCAGCATGGCGCTCGACACGGCGGTGACGAAGCTGGCCGCGATATACGGCAGCAGATTGGGAAATATTTCGGTGAACACGAGCTCGACACCGCCTATGCCGTTGAGGCGCGCGATGTCCACATAAGGCCGCTCGCGCATCGACAGCGTCTGGGCGCGTATGGTGCGGGTCGGGTACATCCAGGCCAGGCCGGCCACGATGACGGCCATCAGCGCGACCGTCATGCTGCGCACATTGGTGGCCACCAGCACCAACACCGCGATACCGGGGATGGTCATCACCACGTCGGCAAAGGTGCGGACAACGGTGTCGGTCCAGCCGCGGAAATAACCGGCCAGCAAGCCGAGCACGGTGCCCAGCCCCAGGCCCATGATTCCCGCGAAGAATCCGATCTTGAGCGTCTGCGGCGTCGCCAGCACCAGCGCGGCCAGGATGTCGCGCCCCTGCACGTCGCTGCCCAGCAAGTTGTCCGCGCCGGGGCGCTGGCGCGGAATGGCGGCGCCGATCTGCGCCAGCTCCACGTTGATCACGAGCGGCCCGACCAGCGCGAACAGACCGATCAGCACCAGCAGCAACAGGCCGCTGGCAAGCAGTGGTTCGGCGGCCAGCATGCGGCCGGCGCGGCGCAACACACCGGGTTGGCCGCTCATGGTTGGCGCGCCTGGCGGATGCGCGGATCGATAAGCGGATAGATCAGGTCCATGAGCAGCATGGTGAACGCGATCGATACCGACAGCAGCAGCACGATGCCCTGGATCACGAAGTAGTCCTTGGCGTGGATGGCCTGGTACAGGCGGTAACCGATGCCTGGGTAGGCAAAGATCACTTCCACCAGGATCGCGCCCGACACAATGTGGCTCAGCGTGAGCGCCAGATGCGTGAGCTGCGGCAGCATGGCATTGCGCAGGCCGTACGAAAAGAACACACGGCGCGCCGGCAGGCCCTTGGCCTCGGCCAGCATGATGTAGTCCTCGCCGCGCACGCTGATGACCATGCCGCGCATGGCGATGGCCCAGGTGCCGATGGATGCCAGGATGATGGACAGCGCCGGCAATATGGCGTGGTGGGCCATCTGGGCCACCGTGGCCCAGTTCCAGCCCGGTGTGAAGCCGAACGAATAACCGCCGGCCACGGGCAGCAGCGGATAGGTGAGCGCAAAAACGAACATCAACACGATGCCCAGGATGAAGTAGGGCACGGCCGACAGCAGGATCACCGGCACACCCAACACCTGTACCCAGCGGCTGCTGCCCGGCCAGGCCAGCAGGCCGCCCAGGATGGTGCCGATCGAAAAGCTGACCAGCGTGGCAGTGCCGAGCAGCGCCAGCGTCCAGGGCAGGCCGGCCAGGATCACGTCGGACACGCGTTCGGGGTAATTGGTGAGCGAGTAGCCGAAGTCTGCGCGCGAGAGGTCAACCAGATAGTTCAGGTACTGCCGCCATAACGGCTTGTCGAGCCCGAAACGTTCGCGGTAGGCCTGCACCATGGCCTTGATGTCGCCGATGTTGCCGCCCGAAGTGGCCGACAGCTGGCTGAGCTGCTGCTCGATCGGATCGCCCGGCATGGCGCGCGGGATCAGGAAGTTGATCGTGATCGCGAGGAACGCGACCAACAGCGTCATGCCCAGGCGTTGGGAGATATGCGCCAGCATGCAATACCCCGTCAGACGCGCATGTCGGTGATGTCCTGCAGCGTCAGACCCAGGCCGAAGCCGGGCGTGTCATCGGGGGCCACGAAGCCGTCCAGCGGCGTTTGCATGTTGGGCGTCAACCGCGCTTCCTTGAACGGAACACCCGGCGCGGACGCCACGAAGTATTCACCCATTGGGCTGTTGGGAACCGCCATGCCGAAATGCTGGCCGTAGGGCGTGTTCATGCCCGCGTGCGGGATGACCGAGAGTCCGGCGCCTTCGGCGATATGGGCGATCTTGAGGCAACCCGTCAAGCCGCCGGCCCAGCCGATGTCGGGCTGCAGGATGTCGGCGCTGTGGCGTGCCGCTGCGTGGGCGAACGGCCCGAGCGTGTACCAGTGTTCGCCCGTGGCCAGCGTGTCGGCGGGCAGCCGGCGCCGCAATTCGGCTTGGCCGTCGAGGTCGTCGGGCATCAGGCAATCTTCCATCCAGCGCAGCTTGTAGGGCCGCATGCGCTCGGCGAAGCGGACCGCGAAGTCGACGTCGAAGGCCATCCAGCAATCAACCATGAGGTCGACCGCGTCGCCCACCAGGCTGCGTTTGGCGGCGATGAATTCCTCGTTCATGGCCAGCGCGCGCAGCCCGTCGGCCGGGCCGTACGGGCAGGCGACCTTGGTGGCCTTGAAACCCGTTGCCAAATGCCAGTCGGTGTCGTTGCCGGTGGCATAACACTCGATGCGTTCGCGTGCCGGGCCACCGATGACTTCATAAACCGGGCGCGTGAGCAGCTTGCCCTTGAGGTCCCACAAGGCGAGATCCACGGCGCTCATGGCATACGAGGCGAGTCCGCCGCCATAGGGCGAGGTGATGCGCAGCATCATGTCCCACAACTTTTCGATTGCCATACACGGCTCGCCCACCAGTAGCGGCCCCATGTGTTCGTTGACGATGTCGACCACCGGCGTGCCGTAACGCGTCATGCCGAAACCCCAGCTGCCGTCGGTGGCGGTCACCAGGCAGCCGACGGAAGGCCATTGTGGCCGCCAGCTTGCGCGCAGGCGCTTGAAGCGCGGGTAACGTGACATCGGGTTGGCTACCTCGGCGTCGTGCGTCCAGTTCGGGCGCTGCGCAGGCGTCACCGCGCCGTTACCCACCAGATCACTGCGAATCGCGAAGGCCTGGATCGACTTGATTTTCACGATAAACGCCGCCTCGCTGGATTACTTGCGTTGCTTGAGCCGCTCGACGACCATTTTGAAGCCTTCCCACGGAATAGGTGCCGCGATGTACGGGTCTTGCGCCGAGGTCGAGATCGAGGGCCTGGCCGATCAGCCCTGCGGCGAGTGCCATGGCGCACGCCTGAACCCGTCGGCGCGGGCGGTCACGTTCGAGGATCAGGCCATCAGCACGGTGGCGTCCTGGAGCGTCAAGGATGCGCGGCTCTGGGTCGCCGAGCTGGAGTTGCTGGGCCGTGACGCCGAAATTGCACGGGATGTGGTCAGCGAGATCAAGGGCCGGTTGGAGTTTCTGGAAGAGGTGGGCCTGGGCTATCTGACCCTGGACCGCGCCGCGCCAACCCTGTCCGGCGGCGAGGCGCAGCGCATCCGCTTGGCGGCGCAGTTAGGCTCGAATCTGCAAGGCGTTTGCTATGTCTTGGATGAGCCGACGATTGGCCTGCATCCGCGCGACAACCAGAT
>JANNGR010000232.1:0-9459 GCA_031403955.1 Betaproteobacteria bacterium | reverse complement strand
CACCTGGGCGACGACAGCCCGCTGCGCCGGATGCTGAGTCCCGAGGAGGGCAACGCCTTTATCGCAGCCTTGCGGGCCCAGGTTTCGCAGGCGCTGCAGCTGCAGAGCGAGGCGATTTCCAGTGAGTTCTCGCTGGATCGCTCGGACAGCGCGCTGAGCCGCTTGGTACGGGAGCTTAAAGAACGGCATGGCGACCTGGAGCGCAACCTGGGCGAGCGCGTGACATCGGTGGTGGGCGAGTTCTCTCTTGATAACAAGGACTCCGCCTTGTCGCGACTGGTGGGCAGGGTGGAGCAGGCTCAGGGCCAGATCAGCGCGCAGTTCTCGCTCGACAACCCGGAGTCGGGGCTGACGCGCATGGTGCAGAAGCTCGAGCACTTCGAGGCTGCGCAGACTGAGCGTTCGCGGGATTTTGAATTGCGCGTGACCTCGCTGCTCGAACGGCTGGTTACCCGGCGCGAGGAAGCGCGGCGCTCAACGGTTCACGGCAATGAGTTCGAGCAGCTGGTAGGACAGCAGCTTCAGAACTATTGTTTGTCGACTGACGATATGTTCGACGCCGTGGGTGAATCCTCGGGAGTCATCCCGCGTTGCAAGATCGGCGACTTTGTTGTCACCCTGGGGCCGGATTCGGCCGCGGCCGGCGCCAACATTGTGGTCGAGGCCAAGGCCAGAGGCGCCTATACCCTTAAGACAACACTGGCCGAGGCTGACGAGGCGCGCCGCAACCGTTCCGCCTCCGTGTGCCTGTTTGTGCATTCCACGCAAACCGCGCCGACAGGCATGCCCGAACTGCACCGCTGGGGTCATGACATCGTGTTGGTCTGGGATGCGCAAGACCCGGCCACCGACGTGCGCTTGAAGGCCGGCTTCCTGCTCGCAAAGGCATTGTGTGTCCGGGCTGGCCATCAAGGCGAGGAAGAGGCCGCAAGCCTGGCCGAGATGGACGTGGCAATAGAAGCGGTGCGCAAACAGATTGCCGGCTTCGAGGAGATCCGGACATCGGCGCGCACCATTGTCAGCGGTGGTGACAAGATTCTCAAGCGCGCCCAGTTGATGGAAGACGAGATCACCAAGCGTATCGGCAGCCTGACGGGCCAGGTGGAGCGACTGCGTTCGGCCACTGGCGACGGCAAGGTCTGAGCGAATATGCAGCTGCGTGACGGGCACTATCTTTTTTCCGCGACCGATGTGGTCGGATACCTGGAGTGTGGGCACCTTACGGCGCTCGACCTGCAAAGCCTGCACGATGCGGCAGTCCGCGCCGAGAAGGTGGCCGACGATGAGTCTGCCGCGCTGATTGCCCGCAAAGGCACCGAACATGAACTGGCCTATCTCCAGCGCTTGCGCGCCGACGGCAGGCAAGTTGTGGACATCGCCAAGGCAGGTGGCAGCGTGGACGCCAAGGTGCAGCGCACCTTGGCGGCAATGGCTGGCGCCGCCGAGGTGGTTTACCAGGCCACGCTGCGCGACGGGCAGTTGTTTGGCCACGCCGACTTCCTGATGCGCGTCGACGGGGTGCAATCAAGATTCGGCAATTGGTGTTACGAAGTCGCGGACACAAAACTCGCCCGCTCGCCCAAGGCCAAGTTTCTGGTGCAGTTGGCTTTTTACAGCCATCTGTTGACGTCCGCGCAGGGGATCGAGCCGCGGCGGATGCATGTGGTACTGGGTGATCAGTCCGAACGCGCGTTTCGCTGCGCAGATTACATGCACTATTTCAGGGCTCTGCTGACGCGCTTCCTGGAGCGTGTCCAGGCCCTTACGGCCGGCAACGGCACGGAGGTTTACCCTGAGCCCTGCGCACACTGCGATCTGTGCTCGTGGCGCGGCCGCTGCGAGGCGCAGCGGGTCGCGGACGACCACTTGTGCCAGGTGGCCAACATTTCGCGTGTGCAATGGACCAAGCTGCAGGGGCAGGGCATCGACACCATGGCCAAGCTTGCAGCCTTGCCCGTGGGAAGCGCCGTGGCCAGGATACACACCGACACGCTGGAGCGGTTGCGTTCACAGGCTGCGTTGCAGGACGAGGCCCGGCGTACCGGGAAACGTGGCGTGCTGGTGCTGCCGCTGGACCCGGACGCCAGGCGCGGCTTCTATCGAATGCCAGTACCGGATGCAGGGGACCTGTTTTTCGATATGGAAGGCGACCCGCTGGACGAGGGAGGCCTGGAATACCTGTTTGGCGTCTGGTTCCGGCACGACGGCGCGTGGGCGTTTCGGGCGTTCTGGGCACACGATCGGGCGCAGGAATGTATCGCTTTCCAGCAATTCATCGACTTCGTATTGGCCCGCCGCATCGCATACCCCGGCGCGCATGTGTACCACTACGCGAGTTATGAAGAATCCGCGCTGAAGCGGTTGGCCGGAACACACGCGACGCGCGAGGTGGATGTTGACAACCTTCTGCGCCAGGGGGTGCTGGTGGATCTGTACAAGGTGGTGCGCGAGGGCATCCGCATCTCCGAGCCGAGTTATTCGATCAAGAATGTGGAGCATTTCTACCGCCCGGCGCGCTCAGGCGATGTCCAGAACGCGGGCGCAAGCATCGTGTATTACGAACGCTGGCGTGAAACCCAGGACGGGCAGGTGCTGCAGGACATTGCGGACTACAACCGCGACGATGTGGAGTCCACCCAGCAATTGCGCGACTGGCTGGTGGCGCAGCGGCCTTCCGGGTTGCCCTGGAGGACGCGTGAGCCAGTACCTGCAACGACCGAGCAGGGTGATGCCCAGGCGCCCACGCGCGCGCAGGCGGCGGAACAGCGGCTGGTGCCCTACAGGGAGCGCCTGATCGACAAGTTGCCGGCGGATGTATCTCAACGATCGGTAGGCGACAACGTCGGCGAGTTGACCTACCAACTGCTGGACTTTCACAGACGGGCCGAGAAGCCGGCCTGGTGGGCGCTGTATGCGCGCATGAACATGGCACAGGAAGAACTGCTGGACGACCCGGAGTGCCTGGCTGGCCTGGAACTGGACCCGGAGTATCCGCCGCAAGCCGTCAAGAAGTCGTTGCTCTACACCTATAGTGTCCCGCCGCAGGAAACCAAGCTTGCCGATGGCGACAGTTGCACCCGTTGCGATACCGGGCAGCCCCTGGCTGCCATCGAGTTTGACGAGGCGGCGGGCCGCCTGCGCATCAAGGTCGGGCCGAAAAATCAGCCCTTACCGGATCGATTGGATATCGGGCCCACGGGCCCTATCGAGTCCAAGGTGCTGGTAAACGCGGTTTACCGGTTTGCCGACAGCTTCTTGGCCAAGGATGGCCGGTACGCGGCACTGGAAGGGCTGTTGCGCCGCGAACCACCCAGGCTTAGGGGTTGGTCGCCGGGGCAGCCCATAGTGACAGCAGGTCGGGACCTGCTGGACGCCAGCCTTGCAGCCGTTCAGGCGATGGAGCAAAGCCATCTGTATGTGCAGGGACCGCCGGGCTCGGGTAAGACGTACACCGGGTCCCGCATGATCGCGCGCCTTCTGGCAGGTGGGCTGCGCGTAGGAATCACCTCCAACAGCCACAAGGCGATCAACCACCTGCTGGCGGAAGTGATGAAGGTCGTGCAGCAGCAAGGCCTCGATCTGCATGCGGTGAAGAAGTTCACGGCGGGCAACCCGGGCACCGAGTTCGACTATCCCATCGGCGGTGTCGACAACGTTGACAACAACGACGATGTCTGGGCTTCGGCGGCGCAACTGGTCGCCGGAACCGCCTGGCTGTTTGCCGACGCGCGCGCGGACCAGCAGTTCGATGTGTTGGTTGTAGACGAGGCCGGGCAGGTGGCCTTGGCCAACCTGATTGCCGCCGGTACCGCGGCGCGCAATATCGTCTTGCTGGGCGACCAGATGCAGTTGAGCCAGCCGGTCCAGGGTGTGCATCCTGGGCGCTCGGGCGACTCCGCGCTCGATTACCTTTTGGATGGCGCTTCGACGATTGCACCGGACCGAGGGATCTTTCTGGCGACGAGTTACCGCATGCATCCTCTGGTGTGCCGCTTCATTTCGGACGCGGTATATGAGGGCCGGCTCGAGCCGGAAGCCGGAAACGCCAAAAGAGCCCTGGTGCTTTCTGATGACGCCCATCCGCTGCTCCGGCCCGCGGGCATCGTGCACGCGCCGGTTGAGCACTCCGGCTGCTCACAAGGCTGCGAGGCGGAGGTCGCCCTGGTTGGCGAGCTGTACGCGAGCGCAATGCGGCAGCGCTGCACCGACAAGGAAGGGCGCGAGCACGCCATGTCGCAAAACAACATACTCGTCGTGGCGCCCTATAACGTGCAGGTCAACATGCTGCGGCGCGCGTTACCCGTAGGTGCCCGGGTCGGCACGGTCGACAAGTTCCAGGGCCAGGAGGCCGAACTGGTGATCGTGTCGATGACGACCTCCAGCGAGCAGGATTTGCCACGCAATATAGAGTTCCTGTACAGCAAGAACCGACTCAACGTTGCCGTGTCCCGCGCCAAGTGCTTGGGCGTCGTGATCGCCAATCCGGCGCTGATGGCGATCAAATGCCAAACACCGGAACAGATGGCGCTGGTCAATACCTTGTGCTGGATCCGGGAGTATTCCCAAGACTTGATCGAAAGGGGTTGTGATGGCGCCTGAGTTTGTGAAACTACCCCAGGGCGGCCAATGAAAAACCATTGAAGTGGACGTTCAGTGACCCGAGTTGGTGCATCACCACCGATTCTTCTGGTTCAGTGGATAACATTTTTTGCAGCGAGGATGTCGAGGCTTCTTACATCCCCGTGCGGTTGGCGAAACTGCCGTAGGTAACGCGATGATTTTGAACGTTTCTGGATTAGTGGCGCAATTCGTGCTTGTCCAATGATGCGACTCCACAAGGACGACTCATATGCGAAATTCTTTCTTCGACCTGGATGAGGACTCAACAATCATTTCGGTGCTGACCACACGAGAGCTTTCGCGCGAGAGTCAAGCGACGAAAAGTCACCCGTTCCTGAAAGTTCTTCTTGGGTGCATCGTAATTTTGATTGTGTACCTGCTGTTCAAGCGTTGAACCAGCCGATGTTTAAGGTCACGCCGATCGGCGGATAGGGCGGCACCGTGTCCGCATTACTGTCCTATATCCGCTCGCCGGAAGAACTGGCGCTCATGCGCCGGATCAAGGCTTTGCTGGACCCGAACAACGTGCTGAACCCCGGCAAGGTTTCTTGACGATCTTCGCGTTATTGATCAAGAAGACGTCATGGTACGGGCCGGCGATCTCGCTGACCGGGCGATGTACTTCCGCAACGATCTGGCCTACATCGCATCCGGCGGGGCGATACCGAAAAACCCGCACACGTTTTTGACCAACATTGGCAGCGCCGCTTCGGCTCCATTCGCCGTCGCGGCCCAGACCCAGATCGCGGTCTTCTTCGCCACCGATGGCATCGTGACGATCGACCCGGACATGGGTGGAGGTTTCTTTGAAATGCCGATCGTGCCGCCCCTGCCAGAGGTCTTGAACTTCCTGCCGTAGCCCGGGCCAGAGCGCGGCGCCGATGCCGTGCGCTTTGGCGCACGGCAAGCTTGCCGCAGGGGGCCGGCCCGAAATCAGCGGCCTACACTGGCCGGCATGAATCAAGACGCCGCGACTGACTTCACTTCTTCTTCGGGTTGCGAGCCGGGCGGCTTCCAGCGCCGCGTGTTGCTGGCCGTCAGCGGCCTCACGCCGCAGGTTGTCACCGAAACCCTGTACGCATTGGCGGCCGACGAACATGCGCCGTTCGTGCCGACCGAGGTACACCTGATCACCAGCGCTGAAGGTGCACGGCGCGCCGAGTTGTCGCTGCTCAGCGACGACCTGGGCTGGTTCCACAGACTATGCGCCGACTACCACCTGCCCGGTGTGCGTTTTGATCGCAGCCACATCCATACCGTGCGCGGCGCCAACGGCCGGCCGCTGGACGACATCCGCAGCCCGCAGGACAACCAGGCCGCTGCCGACTTCATCACCGCGCAGGTGCGCGCCTTTACTGCCGACCCGGCGTGCGCCCTGCACGCGTCCATCGCCGGCGGACGCAAGACCATGGGTTTCTATTTGGGCTACGCCCTGTCGTTGTACGGGCGCGCGCAGGACCGCCTCAGCCACGTGCTGGTGAGCGAGCCGTTCGAGTCGAGCTACGAATTCTTCTACCCCACCCCTTACAGCCGCGTGTTGCAAACCCGCGATGGGCAATTGGCCGACACCGCGACGGCGCAGGTTACCCTGGCCGACATTCCGTTTGTGAGCCTGCGCCATGGCCTGCCCACCGCGTTGTTGGCCGGGCAGGCAAGCTTCAACGAAACCGTCTCGGCCGCCCGCCTGGCCCTGGCACCGCCCCAGTTGGTGCTTGATCTGGCGCGACAGCGCATTTACGCCGGTGGACGGGAACTTGCCTTGCCACCGGCCGAACTGGCCTTGCTGGCGGTATTCGCGCGGCGGCTCAAGCTCGGGCTGGGGCCGATCGTTGCCCCGTCCAAGGGTGCCGGCGACCGTGCCTGGGCCGACAGTTACCTGCGTGAGTACCGGGCCATCACCGGCAAGCTGGCCGACATCGAAGGCACTGAACGCGCGTTGCGCGACGGCATGGACGGTGAGTATTTCTCGGTGCGCAAGTCCAAGCTAGAACGGCGCCTGATGGCCGCCCTTGGGCCCGCCGCCGCGGCGTATCGGATTGACGATGGTGGCAAACGTCCGCGCCGTTACGCGTTAACCCTGAGTACCGATGCAGTACGCTTCGCGTCAGACGTGGCGTTCCGGGAGGATATTTGATGACCATGCGTGATAACGAACTATTGGCGGCCTCGTGCCGTGTGGCCCTGGCAGCCTACCTGCATGACCTTGGCAAGTTTGCCGAGCGCGCAAGGTTTGAAGTGCCCAAGGACTCGCTACAGGCGCATGTAACGCAATATTGCCCGTTCCGCACCTTGGACGCAGGTGGCAAAAACGGCTACCACACCCACAAACACGCCGCTTATACCGGGCTGGCATTTGATTTGGTGGAGAAATCCGCGCCGGACTTGATCAAGGGCGACATGTTTCCCTTCGTCAACCGAGAGCAGTTGCAGAACGATCACACCCAATCCACCGACTCAATCATCAACGCGGCCGCCGCCCACCACCGGCCCGAAACCTTTTTGCAATGGATGGTTGCCACTGCCGACCGCGTAGCCAGCGGCTTTGAGCGAGATGAGTTTGCCCGGTACAACGACGCCAAAGACGAGAACACCGAAACTGCAACCGGCTGCAACCATTACCAGGCCCGCCAACTCTCGCTTTTTGAGCAAATCAGGTTGGATGGAAAGCAACACAAGGTCACGGCCAAGGACCTGAAATGGCGCTACCCATTGAAAGCACTTTCGCCGTCAGCCATCTTCCCGCAGTTGCGCGAACAATGTGAGCCCGGCAATGACGAAGTTGCACAAGCGCAGTACAAGGTACTTTGGGATGAGTTCTTGGAGGCCCTGAGGGACATTCCTGCTTCGCACCGCAGCAACTGGCCTCTGTGGCTTGACCATTTCGACACGGCGTGGTTGACCTTCACCCAGGCCATTCCGGCAGCCACCGCCTTTGGTACCAAGCCCGAGGTGTCGCTGTACGACCACAGCAAAACTACCGCTGCGCTGGCAACCGCCTTGTGGCGCTGGCACGCGGCCGAAGGTCAAACTGACACCGCCGCTGCCGCTCGGCTGAAACAACGCGCCGACTGGAATATCGAAAAGTTTCTGCTGGTCCAGGGAGACTTTTTCGGTATTCAGGATTTCATCTTTGCTCAAGGCAGCCAAACCAATAAGGCTGCTGCCAAACTGCTGCGCGGCCGCTCGTTCCAGGTGTCGCTGTTCACGGAGTTGGCCGCGCTCAAGGTGCTGGACGCCTTGTCGTTGCCGCCCACCAGCCAAATCACCAACGCAGCCGGGAAGTTTCTTATCGTTGCACCTAACACGGCGCCGGTGCGAGCGCAGCTTGAGAGGGCGCGCCAGGAGATCAACCAGTGGTTCCTGCGGCAAAGCTTTGGTCTGGCAGGCCTGGGGCTGGTGGGCAAACCGGCCAATTGCAATGACTTCCTCAAAGGCCGTTTCAAGGGGCTGATGGAAGACTTATTCAGTGATCTCGAAAAAGCCAAGCTCCAACGCTTTGACCTGACTGCGGACGCCAATCCGGTCTTCGCCGTGGACTATTCCAATGGTGTGTGCCAATACAACGGAGGGTTGCCGGCTGATCGGTCTGAAGGTACGGGAGAATCTTCCGCTGCGCTGTCACGGGACCAGATTACCCTGGGCGCCAGCTTGACGCGAGAGGATCGCATCCTGATCGTTCGCGACCCCAACACGTTGACTGGCAACGCTGTAAAAAAGCTCGAAGTACCGGTGTTTGGCTATGGAGTGGCTTTCACCAGCAGTGAAGAAGCGACCGGCAAGTTCGGCGCGTTGGCTCAAGAAGGGGCGCTACTGCGGTGCTGGGATTTCAGCCTGCCGGACAGTCTGACAGACACGCTCTGGCACGGCTACGCCCGGCGCTTCGTCAACGCCTATGTGCCACGGTTTGCGCAACTGGACTTGCAGAGCAGCGCCAAGTACCAGGGGCTGGAGCACGACGTGAACCGGGACGACCTGCGCCTTGACTCCGGCAAGACCCTTGATCACATTGCGTGCGAGGACCGCAGTTGTCTGATCGATCCGGACAAATGGCAGGGGCAAGTTGCCCTGATGACGCTGAAAGGAGATGTGGACAACCTTGGCACCATCTTTCAGCAAGGCCTACAGGATCCGACGTTTGCCAAGATGGCCGCGCTGTCGCGTCAGATGAATGCTTTTTTTGCCGTTTGGCTGCCAGCGGTGTGCAAGACTGACTTCCCCAACACCTACACCGTGTTTGCGGGTGGTGACGACTTCTTTTTGATCGGCCCGTGGCACAGCACGCAAAAGCTGGCTGAGCGCATGGCTGATGAGTTCAAAACCTACGTCGCGGGAAACTCCAATATCACATTCTCGGCCGGCATGGCGATGACCAAGCCCGGCTTGCCAATCCACACGCTTGCCACACAGGCAGAGGAGGCATTAGGTCAGGCCAAGGGCACAGAGAAAAACGCACTATTGCTGTTCGGAGAGCGGGTGCGTTGGCCGGATTGGGGCCAGGTACTGGCCGCACAAACCGAACTGGACCGCTTGCGCGACGTCTACGACCTGTCCGCGGGCTATGTCTACGGCCTGCTGCAACTGATCGAATTGGCCGCCAACAAGAACGACCCCGAGCACGCCATGTGGCGCAGCCGCTTTGCCTATCGCACACGGCGTTATGTCGTGGACAAAATCCGTGATCCCGACAAGCGCCAACGCGCGCAAACGGAGCTATCGGTCGCGCTGGGCCGGAAGGGTATTGAAGAACTAGTGTGGTGTCCGCGAAATAACTGGAGATTTGATTCTCACTCGGCTCGGTGGAGCGGTGCAGCCGGGCTTGATCTGCTCCAACGTCTGGCG
>JANNGR010000231.1:0-1961 GCA_031403955.1 Betaproteobacteria bacterium | reverse complement strand
CAAGTGGCACAAACCTTGTCTCCAGGTGGGGGGTTGACGGCGCCAATATCCAAGTAGAACGGACCAGCGTAAGCGCCCCCCGCTGCCGCAAGCGCCACGGCGGCGCAACCGGCTTTCAGTGCAAATTTGAATGTCATTTGGATTTCTCCTGGTAGGTTGGTTAAGCGCTGCTGGCTCAATTGTGTGCGCGCAATTATATAAAGCATGTTCTGTGCCAATATCGCAATGCCTTGATTCTTAACGATTTTAGGTTTCTACCCCCCTGTCGGCTGTAAGATTTGCCGACATCTTTCACCTTGCCTTGGGCGAACGACGGGCAGCTCCTTTCCAATAGCCTGGCAAAGACCCCATGCGCCGGCATTCCGCATGCAAGGGCAATTTAACTCAAACAGGGCCCTGGTGTCCACGGCTTGTGACAGACTGACGCCATGAACAAGCTTTTGATGGTCTGTATGGGCAACATCTGCCGTTCCCCGATGGCCCAGGCGGTTACGCTACATCGGGTAGGGCAAGCCGGATTGGCGCGCGCATACCAAGTGGATTCGGCCGGCACACACGCCGGACACTTCAGCGAACCACCCGATCCGAGAGCCAGGACAGTGCTGGGCAAACGCGGTTATACGATCCCCAAGATCAAGTCGCGGCAGGTCACAGAGCAGGATTTCCTGCGATTCGATCTGATTTTGGCGATGGACCAGGCGAATTTGAACGATCTGCGCCAGTTATGTCCGTCTGAGCACAGCCACAAACTGCGGCTATTCCTGGAATTCGCGCCCGAAGTGGGCACAACGGAAGTTCCCGACCCCTATTACGGAGCCACCCAGGGGTTCGAGCGGGTGCTCGATTTGTGTGAAGTTGGCGCTCGCGGGCTGATCGATTATTGCCAGAGCGTTTCGCGTTGACCCTCAGACCCTGTAGTAATCGCGGTACCAGGCCACAAACCGCGCGATGCCTTCCTGCACGCTGGTGCCGGGCACAAATCCGACCCACTCACGCAACGCGTCGGTATTGGCGTAGGTGGCGGGAACATCGCCATCCTGCAGTGGCAACAGGCGTTTCTCGGCTTTTTTGCCCAAGGCGTCTTCGATGCAGCCAATGAAGTCGAGCAAGGGAACCGGGTTGTTGTTGCCGATGTTGAAAACCCGGTACGGCGCATTACTCGTAGCCGGGTCGGCCTGCACGGCGTCGTAGGCGGGGTTGGGTGAGGCGGTGCGGTCCATGACTCGGATCACACCTTCAACGATATCGTCCACATAGGTGAAGTCGCGCTGCATCTGCCCATAGTTGAAGACGTCAATCGGGCGACCTTCCAGAATCGCCTTGGTGAACAGGAACAGCGCCATGTCGGGCCGGCCCCACGGACCGTATACCGTGAAAAAACGCAGTCCGGTTGTCGGTAGGCCATAAAGGTGGCTGTAGGTATGGGCCATCAGCTCGTTTGCCTTCTTGGTCGCGGCATACAGGCTAACAGGGTGGTCCACGCTGTCATGCTCGGAAAACGGCATCTTGGTGTTGCCGCCGTAAACACTGGAGCTCGACGCGTAGGTCAGGTGCGACACGCCAGCATGGCGGCAACCCTCCAGTATGTTGACGAACCCGACAATATTGCTGTCCACATAGGCGTGCGGATTCTTTAGCGAATAACGCACCCCCGCCTGGGCAGCAAGGTGAATCACGCGGTCGAAGTTGCCAGTGGCGAAAAGTTGCTCGATGCCGGGACGATCGGCCACATCCAGCTTGACGAAGCGAAAATTCTCGTGCGGCATCAGGCGGTCGAGGCGGCTTTGCTTTAGCGTCACGTCGTAATAGTCGTTCAGGTTGTCGAGCCCCACCACCTCGTCCCCGCGCGCCAGCAGTCTGAGCGAGGTGGTCATGCCGATGAAACCCGCCGCGCCGGTCAAAAGAATTCTCATAAGTTGGAGTCTAGGTGTTTAGAAGGCGGGCAAAACCTGAAGCCATTC
>JANNGR010000230.1:0-13741 GCA_031403955.1 Betaproteobacteria bacterium | reverse complement strand
ATCGAGTCTGCGGCAAACGCCTGAAGGCGTTGATTCCGATGTTGGTAGACGCGATGGAACGACACGGCCATCTCGACTTGGACCCGGTCATCAAAACCAAGCTCTTGCAGGTCAGCGCGGCGACCATTGATCGCATACTGGTTGCTGCGCGCTTGCACATCGACGGGCAACGCAAGCGCCGTAAGGGTGTGGGCGCGGCCATCCGACGCAGCATCCCGGTGCGCACCTTCGCCGACTGGCGCGATCCGCCACCCGGATTCTTCGAGATTGACATGGTCCAACACTGTGGTGGTCCGAAGACCGACGGTGACTACGTCCACACTCTCACCTTGACCGATATCGCCAGTGGTTGGACCGAATGCGTGGCCATGCGGATGCGCAATCAGATGCTGGTAATCGAGGGGTTTTTGTCCATGCGTGCGTTCAGGCTGAAGTGCACAAAGGACGTGGCGCGAGTAGCTCCGCACCATCACGAAGGCCATCAGCGGACGGCGGGCGCGCCCGATCTGGATGTGATCGAAAAGGGCCGAGTCAATTTGCATTTGTTCCCCCTGCAACGTGCGAAGACGCAGGTAAGCCTCTGCCGCTGGAGGCGGACGGTGGCGTGCCACGATGTGGCGAAAGTAGTCGGCCCCGCCGACGTAGCCGCGCCCCTGCACCATGGTGTGCAGTCGGCTGGCCGTGAGCGAGGGGAACTTGCTCAGCGTCTCCAGGATGAAGGGCAAGTACAGGTCCACCCGGCTGCGTCGCCCCGGTTGCGCGGGGCGCATGACGCAGGACTGCGCCAGCACGCCGCGCACGGTGTCGCGGTGCACGCTCAACTGATGCGCGATGGTGCCCACGCGCCAGTGCTCGACCTGCCACGCTCAACGGTTACAGATGGGAATTTGACAAGACCGTGCCCTTACCAGCCTTTACTGTCGTGGCTTTCGTCAATCAATATGGCCTGGCAATGGCCGTCGCTCAAGACTGCGGGCAAACCCAGACTTTCCGATTGACTTCGGCTACCAAGGCCTAGGATACTGCTGCGGCGGTAGCTGAATACTCGACGCTGCTGCCCCGCAACCAACCAGGAGAATCAAATGGCAATCAGCCTTCGCATCACCGACGGTCCGCCACTGATGCCATGGCTCAGCCCTGACATCGAGGCCGGCCAGGCGTCGAGTGGCATGTTCACGCTGACGCCGCAGTTGACCACCGGACAGCGTTACGACTTCAGGCTGCGCGTGTACAACGACGGCACCGCCAGCGCGGACCACGCGGTGCCGTGGATCGAGAGCAGCGCAACCGGGTCTTTCGTCGTCCCGCTCACGGGTGCCGGAGGGTTATGCTGGCCATTGAGCGTGCGCACCGTCGCAAGCGCACCCGGTGGCGCGGCGCGAGCGCAACTGGTGGCCGCCGGATCCAACTACAGCCTCGAATTGCAGAACGGCTCCGGCTCGATGACATTCACGACGATGGAGTCGTTGCTCGATCCAGGGAACGCCGATCGGCGTGTAGGCATTGTGTTCAGCCCCGATGGCGCGTTCGTGGTGCTGCTCGACTACCATTTGGTGAGCAAGACGGTTGATGTCCGGGTGTTCACCGCAAAGCCGCTCGGGGCGCTGCCGGCCGGTCGCGAGATTGTTGTTTCCGGCGCGTTATCGGTGTTCCTGATCAACCTGAGTTTCATCGGAATTTGGAACAACTCCGCCTACGCCGGTTTGAACTTCAGCTTTGTTCCCGGTGGCCGCGGTCTGTGGCTCAATTGGCTCGATTCGACCAACTTTCTTTCCTACGCCGTAGTGGAGTTGGGCGAGCGCGCTTTCCATCCGAACCGGGTCAGCATCGCGCCGCGCTCGAGCGGACGCATGTTCGGGCAGATTCGGTTCAGCCCGGCGGGTGATCTGCTGGCGTTGATTCCACCACAGACCAACCAGTCGCTCGAACTCTACGAGCTGCCTTCGGGGCGCGTCTTCGACGTCAGCTACAACGGTTATGGCAGCGGCACGCTCATGCTCACCAACCTGAACGCGAACATCAGCGTCGTCGATGGCACGGCGTACGGCGGGATCACGGTATCCGGTATTTCGACCGGGCTTGCGACGAGCGCCAACACCATCGACCCGCCGTTTCGCGCCCGCTGCGCGGTCCAGGTGCACCTGTGGATAACCACACCGGCCGGCAGCATCAACGAAAACGATCCGTCCAACCTGAAATTGCCGTCCAACGTGTCCAAGCAGGGTGCCAGCGCTTATATCGCCCGCATCAACCGTGGACAGTCCCAGGAAGTGATCGTGGTGTCGCAGTATCTGGCGCCGGCCATGACCTCCGCGACCGACCACCGCTGTGCGTTCGCCGAAGCCTATTCGGTGGCCGGTGCGCAACCGTTCCAGGCCAAGCAGCGCAGCGGCTCCGCGTTCAATGTTCTCGCCTTCGCCCAAGTGGCGCAACGCAACCTGACCATCCTCGCCCCCAACTCGCCTTTTTTTATCGCCCCCTATGCCATCGCCAATTTTGGCGACAAGCCGGTGGATGTCGAGGTGACGGTGGACGCCGTCAACCCTGCAAGTCTGGCAAACGTGGCATCGCTGGCGCTGCTAAAGAAAAAGTCGGGCAAGCTCGATGTGACGAGCGTCGGATTTATCGACTACCCGTGCGGCCGGCTGACGTCTCGCAAAGAGGTCAAGCCGCTGCCCAAACTCAGCTTGAGTCTGAAACCCGGCCAGCGCCACGTTTATGCGCTGCTGATCGACGTAGCCAAAGAGCCAGACCCGAAGCGCTTCGATGTCGCCGCATTCAACATCGTCGAGCGGCGCAGCGATGGTATGTTCGGTGGCGCCACCGTGTTGGCGACATCGAATCCGGACTGGATCGGCGAAACACCGGTCGTCGAGCCGCCCGGCGCGTGTCCAGTGGCGCTGTTGCACGCGCCGTATTGGTGCGACGAGGCGACCGCGCCGCCGCGCCGGCCGCAGCCGTCGGCGCCAGGAGCCAGCGCGGGATTCCTGGCAGCCGAGATCGTCAACCAGTCCAACGATGTGATCAACGAGCTGGAGCTTTGGATCGAATCCCATGCGCTCGCCGATAGCAGAATCGAGCCGTTGGTGTTTCGTGCCCGCCAGCTGGATCCAGGCGAGGCAATGTTCGTCGCATGGCCGGCGCTGATCGGGACGGATTTGCCCGGCCAGTATCCAATCAGTATCGTGGCGCAGTCGCCCAAGCATGGGCCCAGGCGGCTTCTCACTGTGCTCGCCATACGCGGCGCAACCCGGCTTGACTGGTAACCACACGTCAAGGCTGGGTCGACAAGCACACTTATCATTGCAAATTTACCGCATCATGGTAAATTTGCATAGATGTTGATCCGAAAAGACCTGGAAAATGTGCGACAGGCCCTGTCGCGTCAAGCGTCAGTTGCCTTGATCGGTCCACGCCAGGTGGGCAAAACCACCTTGGCGCTGCAAATTGGCGAGGAGCAAAACAGCCTCTACCTTGACTTGGAAGACATTCAAGAACGCGACAAACTGAGCAACCCATCGGACTTTTTGTCCGCTTACGAAGACCGGCTGGTAATCCTGGACGAAATTCACCGCGCCCCTGACCTGTTCTTGACTTTGCGCGGACTGATTGACCAGGGCCGGCGCCGCGGCCGGCGCACCGGGCGATTCCTCTTGCTTGGCTCCGCATCGATGGACCTGATGCGCCAAAGCGGCGAAAGCCTGGCCGGGCGAATCAGCCACATCGACATGACGCCGCTGACTGTGGCGGAGGTGCCCACCAACGCGCATGAAACACTGTGGGTGCGCGGCGGCTTTCCCGATAGCTTTCTCGCGCAGGATGACATCCAAAGTCTGTACTGGCGCAAAGACCTGCTCAGGACCTACCTGGAGCGCGACGTACCGATGTTCGGCTCGCGAATTCCAGCGGAGACTTTGCGCCGTTTTTGGACCATGCTGGCACACAACCAGGGTGGGTTGCACAATGCCTCACGCTTGGCGGCTGGACTTGAGCTGAGCAGCCAGACTGTCAGCCGCTATACCGACTTGCTGGTGGATTTGTTGCTGGTGCGGCGGCTACAGCCCTACCACATCAACGTGGGCAAGCGCCTGGTGAAGTCGCCCAAGGTCTATATCCGTGACAGTGGCTTGCTGCATGCCCTGCTCAACCTCGCGGACCGCAACGACTTGCTCGGGCACCCGGTGGTGGGTGCAAGCTGGGAAGGCTTTGTGATTGAGAACCTGATCAACGCCGCGCCAACACGTGTCGTGCCGGGTTATTACCGCACTTCCGGCGGGGCTGAGATAGACCTGCTATTGGAATTGCCCGGCGGCGAACGCTGGGCAATCGAGGTCAAACGCAGCCGTGTCGCCAAGCCTGCCAGAGGGTTTTATGAAGCCTGCGAAGACTTGAAACCCGCTCGGCGCTTGGTGGTTCACGCAGGCATTGAGCGGTACCCGATCAGCCAGGATGTTGAAGCGATCGGAGTGCGGGAATTGGCCGCTACCTTGTCGCAACTGCATTGAGGCCGCGCAAGATTCCAGCCGTCTGAAGGTCCGCCACATCATGCGCGCTCACCCCGCCAGCAGCGCCGCATTGCCTCCGGCCGCCGTGGTGTTGACGGTTATGGTCTGCTCGGCGCAAAAGCGCACCAGGTAGTGCGGGCCACCGGCCTTGGGGCCGGTACCACTCAAACCTTCGCCGCCAAATGGCTGCACGCCCACCACCGCGCCGATCTGGTTGCGGTTGACGTAGACATTGCCCACATGGGCGGCTCGCGCCAGCGCCTGTGCGCGGCTGTCGATGCGGGTCTGGATGCCGATGGTCAGGCTGTAACCCAACGCGTTGCGAACGTCTATGCGAACGAACTTCGGCTCGGCGAAATGGCTGAGATCGGTGTCGCCGAAAACGAGCTGAACAAGCTACTGGTCTTGAAAGGCGACCTTCTCGTTGTTGAGGGCAACGGCAGTCCGGATCAGATTGGTCGCGTTGCTATGTGGGATGGTTTGATTGACCCGTGCGTTCATCAAAACCACTTGATCAAAGTTAGGGTGGCGATGGCGCCGCCGACGTGGGTCCTCAACTGGTTGCTGTCGCCGGGCGGCAGGACTCAGATCGAATTGGTGTCGAGCTCGACAACGGGATTGCACACGCTGAGTACGGGAAAGATCGGAAATTTGCCTGTGCCGCTTCCACCCCTTGCCGAACAACATCGCATCGTTGCCGAAATCGATCGTCGCCTTTCCCTGGTTCATGGGGTCGAGCGCGAGATCGACGCTAATCTGAAGCGCGCACAGGCGATGCGCCAGTCCGTCTTACATTCGGCATTTACGACGGCGGGCGCAAGCGAGACAATACGGCCATCGTAGGAGAACCGGAATCATGAGCACACCGACAATCCCGCTCGCGTCGCTTCGGTTCGATGGCGCGCGCTTCGAGAATCATTCCTTGGACGTCGATTGCGTTGTCGAGCTGGCGGTGTACAAACGACTCGTGATGGAATGCGCCAAGGAACTTTGGCGGTTTGCCAATCCCGCGTACGAGCGTTTGCCAAAGAACTTTGAAGAACGGCTGACCCTGCAGTTCGAGGAGATTGCACCCGGTTCTGCAGTCGTTCCGCTGAGGCGCGTCGTCGCCCAAGTACAGCCGGGCCTCGACTTCGCCGACGACGAGTTTGATCAGGCTGCGGCGCTGATCGACGATGCTATTGCCGCGGCCGATAGCGACGATTTGCTTCCAGCGGAATTTCCGCGTAACGTGATTCCGCTTTTTCGCGAATTCGGTCGGAGTCTGCGCGACTCGGAAACTCTTTACCTGCAGTCACGGCATAGATCGGTAGCCGCCCCGTATACCGCAAGGGCGCGACAGAGGTTGGCGGACTGGACCGAGGCCACCTATGAAGACGCCGTTGATGTGGTGGGTGAGGTTTGCATGGCTAATGTGCGCGGTGGCGCTTTCGAGCTGACGGTGGCGGCTGGGCAGCCAACTCTGAAGGGCAAGTTCTCAGACACTCAAGAAGCTGAGGTGTTGGGCGCGCTGCAGGCCCACGCTACTACCCAACTGCGGGTGCGTGGCGTGGGCGAATTCTCTCTGGCGGACCGTCAATTGCGCAAATTGGTGCGCGTTGATTCGGTGTCCGCGGCGTCAACGTTCGCGCCCGAATACGTGGAAGGCGTCAAGCCGATCTGGCAGACGCTGGCTGAGATCGGCGCGGCGGTACCGGATGAGGCTTGGGACCAGGTGCCGACCGATCTGAGCAAGCGTCTGGATCACTACCTCTATACGAGCAACGAGGCCGATTGATGCGTACGGTTTTCGCGGACGCGGCCTATTGGATTGGACTCTTCTACCCGAAGGATCAGCTTCACGAAGCCGTAGTGAAAGCGTCGGCCAGCCTGGTCAAGACGCGGCTTGTGACCTCTGAAATGGTGCTTGCTGAAGTGCTCAATGGTCTGGCCAGGTACTTGAACTTGCGCAGTGCAGTAGCGACCGCCATTGGGGCGATCATGGCGGACCCCAATACCGAGGTGGTGCCGCAGACGGCAATGCTGTTTCGCGAGGCGCTGGTGCTGTACCGCAGTCATCATGACAAGGAGTGGGGCCTGACCGACTGCTCATCCTTCGTCATCATGCGTCAACGTGGATTGGGCGAAGCACTGACATACGATCATCACTTCGAGCAGGCAGGCTTTGTGGCACTGCTCCGGATTTCAAGGGGCGGGTGACCCCACGCGACTGCGGCCGGAGTTGGGCTCAAGAACATTTCTGGATGCCCGCGGTTTGTTTTGTGGCCAAGCCCGGACGTTAAACAATGCGTGTGTGCTGTACCTGGGCATCGCATCTCGTGGCTACGTCGAAAACCATGGGGAAGATTCTTGGCTTGAAGACGATGATTAGCGCGCTCTGCCTCCGCATCTTCTTCGCCGACGGTGGCTCGGACGGCTCGCGCCGTGTGGAGCGCTCCAACTGAGTCAGCAAGTCGCTCAGGTTCTCGCGTGCCTTGCTTCCGCAGGTACAAGATGTGGCAACTGCCCAGCTGGAAGGCAGCGTTACCAATGGCCGCTTGCAGGAAATCACGGGGGAACACGCCAAGGATATTACGGCCGTGTTGCAGGGCCTGGTGCGCGATGGATTGCTGACCCAGCAAAACCAGCGCCGCTGGGCCAGCTATCGCGTGGGGGGAGACTCCCTTCAGTTCGACGCAGACTCCCCTCATTGGGCCTCATTGGCGTGCGGACTCCCCCCAACGCTCCTCTCAATTGGCACCGGACTCCCCTCATAAGAACGGTGGCTCCCCTCATTACGCCCCCGAACTCCTGTCATTGGCAGAGCCTGCGCGCCTCAAGGCGAGGCTCCCGGCCACAGAAATGCACGCCTTGGTACTGAAGCTTTGTGAGGCTCGTTGGCTGACCACCAAAGACTTGGCCATGTTGCTGAACCGTGACGCGGAAAATTTGCAGGGTCGTATTCTGGCGGGACTGGTGAAGAAAAAGTTGCTTATCCTGCGTTTTCCGGACGTCCCAAATCGACCCGATCAAGCCTATCGGACTGCCGCAGGCAATCGATGAAATCCGCGTCGAGCCTTTCTTTCTCCACATCGTCGTCGCCGATGGTGACCCCGTGGGCGAGGGTGTCTTCAGTGTCTTCATCCGCCCGCAGTTCATCGATAGGCGACCGCTCCAGGCGACCCTGGCCCGGGCGTCCCCAAATACCGTCGGTGTCATGATGTACAGGAAGGCTCACCCATGAAAAAGCTGACGCTCCGAAACATCGGCCAGATCAAGGAAGCCGAACTGAGCTTCGGTGACCTGACTGTTCTGGTGGGGCCGCAGGCCAGCGGCAAGAGCATCACATTGCAGTGGGTCAGACTGCTCCAGGACACTGGCCTGATTCAGCAGCAGTTGCATACCTACGGGCTGGACTACGATGGGCAACTTCCGGCGTTTCTGGATGTGTACTTTGGCGAGGGCATGCATTCCATTTGGCGGGCCGATAGCGAAGTCGCGGTCGATGGCAAGGCGGTGGATGTCAAGAAGCGCATTGCAAGGCAGCAGGCCAACAAGACCGAGTCTGTATTTCTGATCCCCGCACAACGCGTTATGGCACTGGCCAACGGTTGGCCCCGCCCGTTTACCGACTACCAATCGGGGGACCCTTATGCGGTGAGGGCATTCAGTGAAGGACTGCGTTTGTTGATGGAGCGTGAGTTCAACGACAGTGGGCCGCTGTTCCCGCGGTCCAACCGGCTGAAGGCCGACTACCGCAAGTTGTTGCAGGCCAGCGTGTTCGCTGATTTCAAACTCTCCGTCGATAAGGTGCAGTCGCAGAAACGGCTGGTGCTTGGCGTCGGCAGCGAAACCCTGCCCTTCATGGTCTGGTCGGCTGGCCAGCGTGAGTTTGTGCCCCTGCTCCTCGGGCTCTACTGGCTGATGCCGCCAGCAAAGGTGTCCAGGCGCAACGAAATTGAATGGGTAATCATCGAGGAGCTTGAAATGGGTTTGCACCCGCGTGCCATTGCGGTGGTGTTGTTGATTGTTCTGGAATTGCTGACGCGCGGTTACAAAGTCATCTTGTCAACCCATTCGCCGCAGGTTCTTGAACTGGTTTGGGCGTTGGAGATTTTGCGAAAGAACAGGGGCAAACCGGAAGACCTGATGGCCTTGTTCGGGGCGCCGAAGAGTGCTTCGCTCAAGGCGATGGCCAAGGCGGCGCTCAAGAAAACTTCCAAGGTTTATTACTTTGATCCAGCCAGCGCAGTGCTCGATGTGACCCAACTCGACCCAATGTCACCGGTGGCACAGGAGGCAAGTTGGGGTGGACTCCTTGAGTTCAGCGCGCGTGCCAATGAAACGGTAGCCAAGGCTGTCGCCAATTCTGCCGAGTTTCTTTCCGGCGACCTTTTTGAGGAACCTGCATGAGTTTCAGGGCTGACGTCATACACGCCTTGGGAGCGGACGCATTTCATACCGGTTTGGGAGCGCTGCGACCGGCAGACAGAGCGCATGTGTCGATCACGCGACCACGGGAACTGCTGGGCAGTGCGAATGTGGACCAATCGCTTGCGGAGGCCTTGCCGAACGCTGCAAGATGGGATTATCTGGTGGGGCACCCAGAGGGAAACCAGCATCTGGCCCACTGGATTGAGTTTCACCCCGCCCGTAGCGACGCCAATGTTCGCGAAGTCGGAAAGAAGCTTGCCTGGTTGATGGGTTGGCTCAGGGGCAACCCGCTGGCGGCCTATCGGCGAGACATAGTCTGGGTCGCTGCCGGCAAGAGCGCGTTCAACGTGCGTGCCCCTGGTGTAAAGGCCCTTGCGGCGAGGGGTGTCGTTTTGTTGGTGGGTATTTGCAGCTATAGCGCTGATCATTGCACAAACTGGTTGAATTGCAGTAATTCAGCGAAACTGCATTCATGCAGGCCACTCTTACCATAAACAGGCGCGGCGTGATCACGTTGCCGGCCAAACTGCGCCAGGCGATGGGTCTGAAGGCGGACGACCAGTTGATTGCCGAGACGACGCCGCTGGGCCTGTTGTTGCGGCAGGCGATCACCTTGCCGCTGGAGATTTACACGGCCGAGCGCGTGCAGGAGTTCGACGACGCCGAGGCCGAATTGGTCGCCACGCCGCCCAAGCGAAAACGCTGACGCTTGGGGTAAGGCCATGCGCATTTTTCTGGACGCCAACATCCTGTTTTCTGCGCCGGTGCCGTTCGACAATTGCTGCAAGACCTGCATTTCGAGAGCCACACCCTGGTGGCGGACGAATACGTGGCCACGGAGGCGCGCCGCAACATGGTCGCCAAGACGCCGGTCAATGCCTTGGACTATCTGGAGGCACTGCTCGCGCAAATCGAAGTGAGCCCCGTGCAATACCCTGTCGTGGCGCATGCCAGCGTCGCCTGGTTGCCCGAGAAAGATCGCCCGATCTTGATGGCGGCGATTGCGTTGAAGTGCGAAGCCCTCGTCCACCGGCGACCGCATGCACTTCGGGCCGGGTTTTGGCAAGACTTTTCAAGGGGTCACGGTCTATCCGCCGGCCCCACTAGCGCAGGCCATCTTTCGCCCTAAAGTTCGGGATTGACTAGATGCCCATTATGGGTATTAAAATGCCCAAAATGGGTATAAAACCGGTGTGCGCCCCTGTAGCCTCGCGTAACGACAGCCTTGCTGCCGCTTTGTTCTCCGGCACACAGCAGCGCGTGCTGGGGCTGTTGTTTGGCCAGCCGGATCGCAGCTTCTACGCAACGGAGCTGATTGGCCTGGCAGGCGCGGGCTCGGGCGCGGTCCAGCGTGAGCTGGCGCGCTTGGCACAGAGTGGTCTGGTTACCTTGCGACCGGTGGGCAACCAGAAGCATTACCAGGCAAACCCCGATTCACCCATCTACGCCGAGCTGTGCGGCATTGCGCGCAAGACGGTGGGCCTGGCCGAGCCGTTGCGTCGGGCGCTGGCGCCGCTGGTGGGGCAGATCAAGGCAGCGTTCGTGTTTGGCTCGGTGGCCAAGAAGCAAGATACTGCGGCCAGCGACATTGACTTGATGCTGGTGAGTGACAGCGTGAGTTATGCAGACACCTTTGCGGCGCTGGAGGCGGCCAGCGCGCAATTGGGTCGTACGGTCAACCCCACCATCTTGACGGTGAAGGAACTGTCCAAGCGCATCAAACAGGGTGAGGCTTTCATCACACGTGTGCTGGCCCAGCCCAAGTTATGGTTGATCGGGGGCGAAGATGACCTCCGCATTTGAGAGCCTTGCTGGCCCCGGCAAACCGCTTCGAGCCGAACCGCCTGACGCCAGGGAGTTTGCGGGCCTGCAGCGCTCGGGCCTCATCCGGCTCAAAGACGCTTCTCAGCCCGGGCTGGCCGTGGAAAGCCGGTTTGACCTGGCTTACAACGCGGTTCACGTGTTGTGCCTGGCGGCGCTGCGCTGGCACGGCTACCGATCGGGCAATCGCTACATCGTGTTCCAACTGCTACCGCACACGCTGGGCCTTGGCCCTGAGGTGTGGCGCGTACTGTCCAAATGCCACGACATCCGCAACTTGGGAGAGTACGAAGGCAATTTGACGGTGGATGAGCGCATCGTAAAAGACCTGATCAACGCCGGTCATAAAGTGGCTGGCAAGCTGGATGCATTGCCGCCGATAGAACCAACATGAACACCAACACCCTGGTCCAGAAACTCTGGAACTACTGCAACGTGCTGCGCGATGACGGTATAAGTTATGGCGACTATGTGGAGCAGCTTACCTACCTGCTGTTCCTCAAGATGGCCGACGAGCGCGCGCAGCCGCCGTACAACCAGGCCAGCATCGTTCCCGGCGCGTACTCGTGGCCGTCGTTGCTGGCCAAGGACGGCGATGAATTGTTCGACCATTACCGCCACGTGCTGGAGGCGCTCGGCCAGCAAAAGGGAACGCTGGGCCTGATCTATGGCAAGGCGCAAAACAAGTTTCAGGACCCGGCCAAGCTGCGCCGCGTGATCGTGGACCTGATCGACCTGGAGACCTGGACGATCCTGGGTGCCGACGTCAAAGGCGACGCCTACGAGGGCCTGCTGGAGAAGAACGCGCAAGACACCAAGAGCGGTGCCGGCCAATACTTCACGCCGCGCGCGTTGATCCAGGCCATGGTGGACTGCATTGCTCCCAAGCCCGGCGAGAAGACTTGCGACCCGGCCTGTGGCACCGGTGGCTTCCTGTTTACCGCGCACAACCACGTGGTGGCCAACCACAAAAACCTCACGCGCGACCAACTGCGCCATCTGAAGGAAAAGGCCTTCACGGGTTACGAACTGGTGCAGGCCACGGCGCGCGTCTGTGCCATGAACCTGCTGTTGCATGGCATTGGCTCCGAGAAGTCGGTGCCGGTGGTGGTGTGCGACGCGCTCGCGTCCGACCCCAACGAGCGTTATGAGGTGGTGCTGGCCAACCCGCCGTTTGGCAAGAAGAGCAGTACTGTCATCGTCGGCGAAAACGGACGCACCAGCACGGAGAAAGACAGCATCGAGCGCGACGACTTCTGGGCCACGACTTCCAACAAACAGCTCAACTTTGTGCAGCATATCAAGACGCTGCTTGCCATCCATGGCCGCGCGGCGGTGGTGCTGCCTGACAACGTGCTGTTCGAGGGCGGAGCGGGCGAGACCATTCGCCGCAAACTGCTGCACGAGTGCGACGTGCACACGCTGCTGCGCCTGCCCACAGGCCTGTTCTACGCCCAGGGCGTGAAAGCCAATGTGCTGTTCTTCGACAAGAAACCCGCCAGCGAAACGGCTTGGACCAAAAAGCTCTGGATCTACGACCTGCGCACCAACAAGCACTTCACGCTCAAGACCAATCCGCTCAGCCGCGATGACCTGGCCGAGTTTGTGCAGCTTTACAACGTGCAAAACCGCAACCGGCGCCAGCCGACGTGGTGTGCCCAGGTGGACGTGGCGTCCAATTCCGGCCCCGAAGGCCGCTGGCGCATGTACAACTACGACGAGCTGACCGCCCGCGACAAAGCCAGCCTGGACATTTTCTGGCTCAAGGATGATTCACTAGCCGACAGCGACAACCTGCCGCCGCCAGATGTGATAGCCCAGGAAATCGTTGAAGACCTGCAGGCCGCGCTAGAGCAGTTCAAGCTGATCGCGGGGGATCTTGGGGTTGACGTTTCCGAGGCGCCTGGCGCCTGAGCGTTCACGCGGATTCTCGCCGTGGCCACTTATCCCCAGGGTCTTAGCAACATCGACCGGCGCTGTGCCAACGCAGGCGAGCGTGCCGTGCTGCATCAGCTCAAACGCTGCCTGTCGGACGACTACACGATCTGGCATGACGTGCCGATTGGTCCCAAGGGCCGGCAGCCGGACTTTGTCGTTTTCAGTCCGCGGCGCGGGTTGTTGATTCTGGAGGTGAAGCACTGGGCCTGACGTACCGATGTTCGGCTCGCGTGTTCCAGCGGAAACCTTGCGCCGTTTTTGGACCATGCTGGCACACAACCAGGGTGGGTTGCGCAATGCCTCACGCTTGGCGGCAGGACTTGAGCTGAGCAGCCAGACTTAACGCCGCGCCAACACGTGTGGTGCCGGGTTATTACCGCACCTCCGGCGGGGCTGAGATAGACCTGCTATTGGAATTGCCCGGCGGCGAACGCTGGGCTATCGAGGTCAAACGCAGCCGTGTCGCCAAGCCTGCCAGAGGGTTTTATGAAGCCTGCGAAGACTTGAAACCCGCTCGGCGTTTGGTGGTTCACGCGGGCATTGAGCGGTACCCGATCAGCCAGGATGTTGAAGCGATTGGAGTGCGGGAATTGGCTGCTACCTTATCGCAACTGCATTGAGGCCGCGCAAGACTCCAGACGCCCGAAGGTCCGCCATCTAGTGCGCGCTCAGCCCGCCAGCAGCGCCGCATTGCCTCCGGCTGCCGTGGTGTTGATGGTTATGGTCTGCTCGGCACAAAAACGCGCCAGGTAGTGCGGGCCACCGGCTTTGGGACCGGTTCCACTCAATCCTTCGCCGCCAAACGGCTGCACGCCCACCACCGCGCCGATCTGGTTGCGGTTGACGTAAACGTTGCCCACATGGGCGGCTCGTGCCAGCGCCTGTGCCCGGCTGTCGATGCGGGTCTGGATGCCGATGGTCAGGCCGTAACCCAGCGCGTTGATCTGCTCGATGACAGCCATCGGGTCACCGCTCCAGCGCACGATATGCAATACCGGCCCAAAAATCTCCTGCCGCAAGTCGGCGATGTGGCGCACCTCAAAGGCTTGCGGCGCGATCAGGTT
>JANNGR010000229.1:0-4991 GCA_031403955.1 Betaproteobacteria bacterium | reverse complement strand
GCCTCACCCTCGAGACGATCGGCGAGCGCCTCGTCGTCCCACACCGTCCGGGCGAGCCGCGCCGTCCGGCGTTTGGCGTCGAACACGTAACCCTGGATCTCACACACCGCGATCGGCGGATCGGCAAAGATTTTTTTTTTGAAAAACTGAAAAAGATAAAAGTTTGCCAACTCAAGAAGGAGTTATAAAAAATTAGACCGGCCGGTTTCGGACAGGGCGTCCAGAAACTCCACTTTGGCCGCCAGAGGAATAGCAACGTCTTCTATACCGAAGCCCTCTCGCATCACTTCTTCGTTGTAAATCACGGTTGGCCAATTCATGGATGAACTCCAAACTCAAGTTTCAGTTACCTTGGTAACTGGCGGCATGACGCTGTAGCGGCCCATTATGCGGACTTCCGGTCTTTTTCAATTCAACAGCGCCGCGATGGTGGTCATTATCGGAACGTCGACGCATCAAGATGCAGCGATGGCGCGGATTGCGAGAATGCCGTTATCGAGTTCGGGTTCGTGACCCGACTCTAAGTCCTGCAAAATCGATGGCCGCACCGGCTTGTCGCGGTATGGGTCAAGCCATGCATCGATCTGATCCGGTAGATCGAACTCGAGTCGCCTCGCCATTGCGAGCGCTTCGCGCATCACCGCGGACAAACGCCTGGCGCAAGTGGCGCGGGCTGATTGAATGCGCGTCCACGCCACCAAGACACCCTTTACAGTTTCCGCGCCCCGCTCAACTTTGCCAGCGCCTTGTCAAATGTGGCGAGCGGCACGTGTCCGGCTTTGCGGGCAATCTCAAGCACCAGGCAATCCGAAAAGCCCAGAGCTGGCTTGGCGCGGAATTGAGATAACGCGGCACTTACCACATTGGCGTCCTGCAGCACCAGTCTCTCGTGGATCAGCAGCAGATCCAACGCCGCGATCAGTTGTTTCCGGGGTGCGCGTGTAGATCCGCATCGAGAACCCAGACCGCTTCGGCCAGCACCAGATGCGAAATCCACGCGCCCGCGGCAATGGCCTGATCGGCCGCGCGCGCCTGCTTCACATCGTCACGCGCCAACAGACGCACCAGCACGTTGGTGTCAACGGCCAGCATGTCGACGTAGCATATGCTGGCGAATGCCTTGCTTGAGTTCGCCAAGGGTTTTGGCTGGGCCGGTACTCGGTGGGCCTTCTGAAAATAGAGCCTGGTGTACCTCGGTCGTACTATGGCGCTTGGCACGCTCCACCACGATTCGGTCGCCCTCCTGCGTCCATACCAGCACCGACCCAGGTATCAAATGCAGAAAATTGCGCACGGCGGCCGGCACGGAAACCTGCCTTTGTGACGTGAGTTTTGTTTGCGTTTTTTGCATGATGCAATGCTGCTACTTTACCGTGGTAATGGGTCAATTCTTCCAATACCTTGCGCGGCCGGCCCGCCACGCGCCGTACTCGTGCGCATTACCTGATGCCCGACCACGCCGTACGTTCCTCGGCCCACGCATCTTGTTCGACGCGGCATTCGTAGTCGAAGAACATTTCAGCCCGGTGGTCCGGAGTGTAGGTCGCCCAGCGCGGAATGCCGGCATGGTTGGGGTCACCGCAACGCGCAAAGTTGACAGCGGCATCCACCACCTGGTGCGCGACTGCCGAGATGGAAGTCCCGCCAAATAGATGTGTATTGTTGAACAGCATCGCGTTGAAGGTTGACCATTCCAGCTCGTAGTGGGCCAGATAGGCGGGTTTGCCTCCCGCCGCAAACTGTGCTTCAGCCACTCGAATCGCAGGTATGCGCCAATTGGCATCCGTGACAATGGTCGCAAGCAGCGTCGAGGGCGATGCGCCGGGTCTGGTCTTGCAGTAGGTGTCCACAATCGCGTCACCAGGTTCGCCGAGGCAACCGCGCACGTAAGCGCGCAGTTCCGACAGGTTCAAAGAGCCGAACTGCAGCCCTTCGTGCGCACGGCCATCGAAGTGTTCAAATTTTGCCTTCTCGATCAGGATCGGGATGTCTTGGGCGGAGCCAGCGGCGATGACATCGGTTGGGAAATCGTGCAGAACCAGCCCATCGATCACCGGTGCGAACCAAAGTCCGTCTGGCAGTGTCGATGCAAAAGACGCGATAGGGGGAAGCCTTGCGACGCTGCTCAGCGCGGCTTGCACCAGCCGGTCGGCGGCAGTGGCGTTTAGTTTGCGGATGTCTCCGCGATTGACGCCGAGTTCCGCAAGAAACATGTCGGTAGCGCGGGTGGCAGCTGCGGTCGCACATTGGAGAACCGCGCTCGGGGCCGCTACTCCGGCTGAATGCCGGCCTGCTTGACCAGCTTCGCCCATTTATCCACTGCCGTCACATGGGAAGGCGGGGGCAAGAATCAACAAGACAAGTAATGCGACAAGTACTGCCAAACTAGCTCTCGTTCTGAGGCCTACGTGTTTTGTGAGCTGCATGATTCAAGTGTGTACTGCATACGGTAGGCCGAAGTCAAGTCATCGGCGGTGATCGGACTTTGAATGTGTTGCTGTAGCGAGCCAGACCGCTGTCAGGACCGCGGCTTGATGTTCTCCGGGTGGTACAAGGAACGTTAGCCCACCGCCTCGACCTTGACCGGATGAACGCGATCAGGCGCATGTTGCCGCCACACACAGGGGGCACACCAGCGGAAGAGCCTCGTAGATGCGCGCGATGAGCGCCGCCCAGAGGTCGTGCGCCGGGAAACGCTTGGATGGCTCGGGTGCCGGTGCGTGCGCGGCGGCACCAGGGCGGCGATGCGCTCGATCAACTCTAGCGGCGTGAGCACCAGGTCGGCCTGTTTGCCACCGCTCTGGGGTTTGGGACAATAGTAGACCAACTCGGCACCCCGCTGGCGCAGCCGGTCCAGAGCAAACGGTGGACGTGCGCAGTAGCGCAGGAGCCGCTCCAGGCCAGCACGGTCCGGTGCCCCGATGCAAACGCCGGCGTTCACGGAGAAGCCGCTGTGTCATCGGCAAGACCGCCGGCCTGCTGCATGTGACGCACGGCGAATACATCGCGGCGAAGATGCGGGCGAAGGAAGCGGCGGGGTTGAGTTGAGCCCTGGCGCAGGCAAACTCAGGGCGCGGCAATCTCGTACCGCGTCCCCCTGCCCTGCCCCGTACGCAGCAGCAAGCCTGCAGCCACCAGATCGGTCAGCTCGCGATACGCCGTCGCGCGCGACACACCGGCGATAGCCACATACTTCTCCGTGCTCATGCCGCCGCTGTAGCCACCAGGGCCGGCGTCATAGAGCTTGTTCAGCACCTTCTTCTGGCTTGCCGTCAGCTTCGGATGTTCTTCATTCAATACTGACCAGTATTGGGTCTTGGCGCTCGCGTACTGCATGTGGCCGAGTGTGGCCAGGCAGGCTTTCTCCACACTTTGCACGAACCAGAGCACCCACGCCGTCACGTCCATCCGGCGCTGCGCGCTGGCTGCGTTTAGTTGCTCGTAGTAACCAGCGCGGTCTTGCAGCATCTGGTGAGAAAGGCTAAACAGCCGCTGGCTGCTGTGCATGTCCTGCGCCAGCGCGAGTTCACTCAGGGCCCGGCCGATGCGGCCATTGCCGTCCTCGAACGGGTGCACCACCTCAAACCACAGGTGCGCAATGGCGCTGCGCACGATGCCATCCATCCCGGGCTTGATGCGATGCGCTTCAAACCACGCCAGGAGCGCCTTCATCTCGGCCGGCACAGCATTGGATGCAGGCGCCTCGTAGTGCACGACATCGGACTTCCCCAGCCGCTCGGTGACGATCTGCATGGGCTCCGTGTGGGTGCGCCAGGCGCCGGGCGACAGCCGCGCAACTCCGCTGCGGCCTGTAGGGAAAAGCGCCGCGTGCCAGTCCAGCAAGGCGACCTGCTTCAGCGGCTTGTCCCAACCCTGGACGGCGGCTTGCAGGATGTCGAGCGTCCCTTCCGTCCGCGCGTCCCACCTGGCGCGGCTGGCGCCTTTCAGCCCCAGCCGGCGCGCGGCGGACGCGCGCACCGAATTGATCTGCAGCACCTCCCCCTCGATCTGCGCAGTGGCAATGGCTTCCTCAGCCCATCCGTCCAGTTGCAGGGCAGCCAAGTCAACCAGCTTCAGGCTGCTGGCCACGCCCAGCATGCGCCCCTGGGCCATGGGCGCCGACGCCAGCGCGGGCTGCAGCCTCTGCGCGTCGTACTCAAAGTTCGGCCACGCCTTTGATTGCCAGATCCACATGAAGCGCATTTTATGCAAATGCGCCTCACTTCTGAAGCGTATTTTCGGGATTTACGCTTCAAGCCGGTAGAACCGCTGGGCCTTGCCCCCGAAAACCCTGGCCTGGCTGGCGCTCCAGGCGCTGTGGGATGGCCGCCGCTGTCAGGACCGCGGCTTGATGTTCTCCGGTTGGTACAAGGAACGGTAGCCCACCGCCTCGACCTTGACCGGATAGACTTCCGCGAAGTATTGGATCTGCAGTTCGCGCCCCACTTCGGCATACGCATGCGGCAGGTAGGCCAGGGCAATGTTCTAGCCGATGGTCGGGCCGAAGGCGATGCTGGTGGTGTAGGAGCGATGGCCCAGCGCGTCGATCAACGTGGCTCCGGTTGCGGGGTCCATCACCGGGCAGGTTCCCACGGGGTAGCGCGCCACGCCGGTGCTGTCGATATGGCTGGTCATGCTCAAGGTGCAGAGGGTGGCGGGCTGATGTTCGCGCTCGCGGAATTTCAGGTACGCCTCTTTACCGTGGAAATCGGCTCGTCCATGGGTATGAGGTACGGCCATCTTGCATGCGACGGTTCTCATAGCGACTGAATTACAATTAAGTAACTTTAGTAATTCAACCAAAGTGAGTTCACCATGCAAAGCACCATCACCGCCAGAGGACAAACCGTTGTGCCCGCTGCGATACGAAACCAACTCCACCTGGGCCCCGCTGATCGATTGGAATGGATACTGGACAACGGCAGCATCCGTGTGGTGCCGGTGCGATCCAACCCGATAGACGCTTTCAGGGGACAGGGCAAAGGTGGCGC
>JANNGR010000228.1:0-14926 GCA_031403955.1 Betaproteobacteria bacterium | reverse complement strand
GCGCCTGGGCGCGGCGCTGGAGCGCATACCGGCAAATTACAAAGCGGAGATTGGCGACTGGCTGCTCAAGCGCCTGCACAAATCACTGGCCAAGGCGCGCGCCAACGCCAGCGCGGGCAGCGATGCCCTGCACCTGTGGACTTTGGGCCGCATTGGCGCACGCCAGCCGTTTTACGCAAGCCCACACGACGTAGTGCCCATCGACACCGCCGCCCACTGGCTGGATGCCCTGCTGGCGCTCGACTGGAAAAAACTGGAGCCCGCCGCCTTTGCCGCCACCCACCTGGCCCGCGTCACCGACGACCGCGCACGCGACCTCTCGCCGCAACTCCGCGAGCGCATAGCCGCGCGGCTGAGCGCCATCAACGCCCCGGCTGTCTGGGTCCAGATGGTGCTCCAGCGGGTGGAACTCGACCAAGCCACCGAGCGCCGCATGCTGGGTGAATCCCTGCCGCCGGGGTTGAAGTTGATTGGGTGAAGACCCAAAGTTCACGTGCGGCATCTGAACAGAAGTGAGTCGCAGTTGAGGTCGCCAGACCTTTGTACGCACTACGCCCAAACTCAGCAAAACCTCACCCGATGCTCTGCATCCAACTGGCTTCCTGCCATGCTCGGCACACACGCCGTGTCAAGCGGTGCGCCGCTTGACTGCGCGTCCACTTGAACGACGCGTCAGACCGGCCGACAACTTCGCGAACTCAACCACTGAACGCAATGCAGCATTGACCGATGCAGAATCCGGAAAGGACTTGGCCAGTTCAGGATCAACTAGTACTAGATTTGATCCCTCATCCCTCAGACGATGGGCATAACGCCCGCGTTCTGCTTTAGAGAAATCAAAATCGTATTCAGGGCGCAATTCGTCGCTTGGGTCCTTTGGAACTTTAGGATTCATAACGTTTTCTCTCTTTGCTGGTTGCTACTCGGGCACTAATAATCCGGATCGTGTCGCCTCGTTCAGTGTGGGAGACCACCAGCAATTTTCCAGCAAACCCCACCCCGCAAGTAATTAGCCGAATCTCACCTCGGGAATCGTCTGGGTCAGGGAACGTCGCTGACAGCTCATCCTCGAAGGCTCGCGCCGCTGCCTCAAAAGAGACGCCATGTTTGCGCAGATTTATGGCTGCCTTTGCGGGGTCCCATACAAATTTCATGCGGTAACTTTATAGCGCCACCGCTGCTTTTGTCTATTCGTGGTAACACGGGTGCAGGTGGATTGCAATCGTGCAGGAATGATGAACGCAGCGAGCGCTCGACGGCCCTCCTGTACGAACAAGGCGGAACCTACGCACTTGGGCCGCGCCCCCGGTATCGGCAAGACCACCAACGTAGCCGAGCTGGCCGGCCTGTGTGCGCAAAAACATGGGGCGGCCAATGTCGGCATGACCGTCGGCACCCACCAGCGACTGCGCGAATACGCGCGCAATCTGGGACTGTTGGGGCGACGGCGAAGACAGATTCCTTGATCGCCACGAGGTGGACGACAACGCCGACCGGATGGAGCGGCTGCGCGTCCAGCGGATACGCCGATCACTGGCAGAGGCGATCAAAGTGCCGTCCGAGCGCGAGCAATTCATCACGAGCATTCATTACGAACGGGACATGAACCTAAAGGAATGCCAGTTGCACAGCCAGTCGATCGCGCGTTTAAGGGCCAAGATGCGGGCGCATTGAAAGATCGGCCACGCTCAACGTCGCGGGGAAGCGAAACCGTAGACTCGGCAGGAATCTTTCATGCGCCATTCCCGCGAATGACTTCGCCTTGTAAATAGTTCAATGCCCAGCAGGCTTGACAAAGGGGCCCCACAACCGCGCTCTGAACCGTTCGACAATGTCGAGAGCGAGCGAACTTGGCGTCTGTCGAGGTCACCGCACCGTCGAAGGATCGATCCCATACGTCTTGCGAGCCCATTGTGCGGCGCGGATCAAGTCGCCATTGAACGGTTGTTTGGCGACCAGTTCCAGCGGAGACAACTCGGACCCTTGTCGAGGGTTCAGGTAGGAGCGAAAGCCGCCGACAACGTCCGCCGGCACAGGGTAACTCGCCACCCACAAAGTGAGCTTGACACCATCGACGACTCTCGCCGGGTCAGCCAACGCAGACAAACTCAGTTGCCGAATGGTTTCATAAGTCGCTCGTCTGGTCCCGATTTTTCGTTGGTCAATGAGGCGATCGGACAGCTCAAGCGCTGCGGCTTTCGCGACGGACCCGTCCAGATTCGGAGACAAAGCGCCAATAATTTCGACAAGGATCTGCTCGTCAAGTTCGTTTTCTTCGCGGATGGAGTATCGAATTTTCCCAAGAAGGCTGTTAGACAAACGAGCGGCAGCCTCCCTGCCAAGCGCTGGGACCACGGCCCGCAACATCCAAGCAAATCTCAACTCTATGCCGCGCACTCTTCCGGAACCCCCTCGTTCCAAGCTGGCTGCAATCTCACTGGCAAGCACCGACGCCCGCTCCTCAGTGAGCCTTGAGGCAATAATGCCCAAGGCTTCAATAACACCGTGTTCGTCGCCAAGCCGATCTGACGGCTGCTTCGACTTGTCGCCAAGCTCAGCTAACGGTTCCCGCGTTGAGACCAGAGCTGCGACGATTGTTGTCGCGAGCGCCGCGGACGTGTCGGCATTCAGGCGAGGAATCAATGCACGCAGCGCTTCGCGGCGCTGCCATTGTTGGTCCAATGCGCCAGCTTTCGAATCCAGTACTTGCTGAACGAGGGCTTTGGCCAGTTCGCCCGCCACTCCTTCCAGGGCAACCATGTTCGTGTCGACGGGACTTCTACGATCAAGGGCTTGCGCCGTCTCGATGGCCATCGCGGCGGAAGAGGGCCGTTGTTTGTCGAGACGAATCAGTTCAACGTCCTGGCTTCGGTCCGGCGCAAGAACAGCCAGCGCCGCGAGCATCGCATTGCGGCTGGCACGGTTGTTTGTTTGATCAGCCTTGTTCAAGCGAGCGAGCACGTCGTCCAGCACAACAGTGTCTCGAAGGCCGCGCGTGGCTGCGCGAATGGCGCCGAGTTCAGGCCTGGACAATCCATCCTGGTTGTCTCCATTAAATGAGGCATCGAGATCGTTGATGAGGCGACTTACGAGCTGTCGAGCGGTTGCGGGATGAAGTTTGCGCCCAGAGGCCTGCAATGCCGCTTCCAATTGCATGGACATCGCGCCCATCACTTCACGATCCAGGGAGAGCTGTGACCAGGCTGAGACAGCCTGAAAGAACACCAGAGTCGCGCCCTCATCGAGTTTGGCGGCTATCGGGACAAGTTGTCTGGCGAGCAGTGTCTGCTTGGTGGCATCGCCGTCGCGGAGCGCCTTGTCCAGTCGTGAAAGCAGGTCGTGCGCGAGCTTCTTCGAAGCAATGCTGCTCAAGCCAGGCGCCACGGCACCAAGCGCGTGAATCATGTTGTACACAGTCTGCTGGTCATCCTGCAGCTCCGCCTTCGCCAAGCGCGAGTTCAAATCGTCGGCCAGTCCCTGAACGGTCTGTTCGTGCCGATTTCTCGCCGCGTTGGCCAGCACCCCAACGAGGTCGCCATGTCTCTCGTCGCTCGCCTTGCGCGGAGCAGCCAGGCGCGTGATCATGGCGTGCCCGAGCTCGCGCGCCTTGTCGTCTTCCAGCCGGGAGGCGACTGCTTTGAGCGCGTCTGCCAGCCCAATCATCGCACCTTCACCCCATGTCGAGGCCGCCGTATCCAGGCGGCCAAGAGCGTCGCGCAGCAACTGGCCAGCGGCTGTAGAGCTCAGCTTCGGAGCCACGGCGCCCAGCGCGCGGAAGGTCTGATAGAAACGGAACGATTGATCGTCCGCTCTCATCTCAGTCAAACGACGGCGCAGGCTGCCCGCCACGAAGTCGGCCCCTTCTTCATCCAGCCGAGGGGCCACCGCCACCAGAATGTCGAACGACGCTGGTTGAAACGGCGTATCCAAGGTTGATGAAACAGCAAGGGTCCTGGCCGCAATATCCCGCGCCACCGAAGCATCCAGGCCGGCGACAGCGCGGACCCAATCCGTTCCGGCAGCCCGCAGCCGCTGAGGATTGGCCATGAGTTTGTTCAACACGCGCGCTCGCACTTCTTGCGGAGCGGACCAGAGTTCCAACACGACCCCGGCAGCAATCGTGGAATCTTTCTCCAGCTTTCCTGCGATGATCTCCGCGTCACGCACCGCACTCAAATGCAGAGCGACGTAGAAGGTCACGCTGGGGATGGCCGCCAGCACAATCAATGGCGGTGCGAACCGCAGCGTGCTCCACAACGCATAACGCCCGAACTCCTGGTAGCGCAGCCGTCCCCTGAGACGCGACCACAACACAGCGAGTTGAGTGCCAATTGGCAGAAGCGTCCGCCAGCTTGCTCGCCAGCCGCCGGTCGATCTCCGCCAGGCCGCCTCGCCGTCCCGAAGCAATGTGAGATCGCGATTCGACTTGCGCTGTTCGGCAATGACAGCAGTTGCGAGGTAGTCGTGATCCAGGCACCAATCGATCTCCCCGGTTTCCACATTGGGGACCTGGCGAAGCAGCTCGGACAATTCAAGCGCGTCGATGGCACTCTGGCACCGCTTGCCTTGCCCGAGAATCTGCTCCAGCTCGTTCTTGCTGCGCGGACGCGCCTTGGGGCGGATGCGGCCATCCCCTCGATCGACCAGTGCAGCCAGCAGCGAGCGAATCGAGCCCGGCTCCAAGCCGGACGCGCGTGCCGCCTTACCGATGGCATTCAAGACGAACGCTGCTTCGGCCCCTTCGGCGCCGCCAGCGCGTTTGTATTCGCCCACGGTCAAGGCTGGCAGCGTGCGAAGACCCTGAAGGACCGTGCGGACGCGCTGCGGAAGCACCAATCCGTTGTCCTGCAGATCCGCGGCAAGCCGCACCTTCAGCTGTGTCCACCCGAAGTCAGGGTTTGCGATGACCGGCGGATCGACGCCCTCGGGCGCTAGCGAGTCAAGCAGCTGCGGAAGGTAGATGCCGTCGACCAGGCTCAGCGGCTTCGATTCCAGATCGTCCGTGAACCGGATGCACTCCAGACCATCGGCAGAGTCGGTTCGGGTGACGACCATCAGGCGCACCGTGCCGGCGGCGACCTGCTCGCTGACCATGCGCCAGAAGTCGTTCTTCAGCTTCAGCTCATCCTTGGCCAGCCAGGATTGGCGTCCGGTCAGAAAGCGTTCCCGGTGGCGTGCCTGGTAGTCGTCGAACTGGTCGAATACCAGCAACGGTATGCGACCCAGCTTGTCATGGATCGCGGCGAGCCATGCCCGGGCCGAATCGCAACTGACAGACGACGGTGCCTGGCGCTGCTTCAAGCCAAGCAGTTCGCGCTCGTCAGGCGAGAGCGATTCCCAAAGCGCGAAGGACGTCTCCTGGAGCGGGCCTTGCACCCAATCGGAGCCGTAGCGGGAAACCAGGATCGGCAACATTCGCCCTTGCCTCATGATGTCCGGAATCAACCCCGCGGCTACCAACGCTGATTTGCCGGCCCCCGAGTCTCCTGTGAGGAAGACGATCCGCTTAACGGAGATTGCCTCCAACAGGTTTCTCACGTCGTTTTCGCGGCCGAACAGTTGCTCTCGGCCATTCACATGTAGATCGAAGGCCGCGTTGTTCTTCAGCGTAGAACGTTTGCGCGTGGTGGAAGCGCCCCAGGCAACTAACCCGATTGCCGTCACAGCGGGGATAAACCAGCTTGCAAGCAGGGCGGCTCGCGTTCCGATCAAGCCGTCAAGGACTTTTTGCAACCATTCAGCGCCGCCACCGACCGCGGCCAAAAATGCACCGATGGCAAGCAAGAACTGCGTGGCACCGCGGACCAGTTCCTCAATGCGTTTCGGCTCTGCGGACATACCGATACCCGTGGCTATTGTGCCTCAACTCAAGCTTGGAGGTAACGGAAGCCGAACTGGATCAAATGGCCAGGAATTCATCGAGCCCCCAGGAGTTCAGCTTGTATTGGCTACCATGAACAAAGCCCTGCCCCGATGCCAGCGTCTGCTTGCGCGCCCGCACGTCGCTCTGGAACTCGGGCCGGGCCGAATCGGCCACCACGTCGGCCAGGCGCATGCGTAGTTCGAATTCGGACACGCTGTCGCCCAGGTCCGCTGCCAGCGCAAAGGCTTCGGGCTTGAAGCCGCCATTTTGCACATGTACGTCGAAGGCCAAGGCCATTCCGAGTTCGGTCACCAGGTTCAGGCGTTGCGCGGCGCGTTGCGCCGGTACGAAAAATCCCTTCTGCGCACGCTCCATTTGCAGGCCTTGAATGACCGGCTCGCGTCCCAGCGCGGCGAACGCCAGTTTCCAATCGTGCCGGACCGACGCCTTGGATGGCCCCTCGCTCAGCGCGTCGGCGAAGGCAAGTTGTTTTTTCAGCGGCTGTTGAACAATCGCTCTCCAACCGTCGGCCAGCGCCCCGAGGTTACGGTCGAGAATGCCCGGCGACGTGCCTTCCGCTTCGGTCAGCAGTCCCTGGATCTCGCGGCTCGCCAGCGTGAAGCCAATCACTCCCCATGTCCACCCAGCGCCATCGAAGTTTCCCTGCAGCAATTCGAACCCATGACCTTCGAAGTCGGCGGTCAGGTCGAGGCATCGTTCGAACATGCCCGGCAGTGGGTCGGGGGTCAATTCAGACCAGGTGCCCTCATCCACCGCACCGGTGACCTCCAAGCTACGTTGCGCCTGGAGGTCTTTTAGAGCCGCTTCGGTGACGCCCCCGAACCTGCCGTCGACGAACTCTTCGACTGGCCCACTAAAGAAGCCTTGCCGCAACAGATCGCTCTGGATGCGGGTCGTCGTCGCGCCGCGTTGACCCCGCGAGAAGAGGATACGGCTCATATCGGTGGCTTTCTATGTAAGTCCGGCCGACTCTTCATGCGCGCACCGGTTGGAACGAGGTCACCCCATCGAGCGACCCGAAGTAGTTGCTCTTGTTGAACAACTGCCACGCGGGAATGGCGTATGAGAAGTCATCGTTTCCAGCGATGAGCATGCCGAGCAGCGTGCAGTTGTCGTCGTCGAGCCAGCAAACGATCGCGCAACCGCTGTCGCCTTCCAGCGTCGCCTGACCGCCCAGCGGCTGTAGTCGAATCAGTTCCGCGTGGTGCAGGGGCGCTCTTAAGAAGCGCCCTCCGGTCTTCAAAACATACGGGATCGCGAAGCTGGATCCCATTGCCCCGGTAAACGAGGCCGACATCCTCGGACGGTCTCCCCCGATGAAGGCTGCATGGTTGACGGGTACCATGATCTCTATCGGTGCGTTCGTCGCTACCAACTGATTTAGTCGTGCGGGGCTTTTGACGAACGGCTCTTTGACGGCCAGGGACAGATCACCGAGCATGCTCCTAGCCGCATGCGGATCGGTCAGCTCGGCGAGCTGCACGTCGAAACTGATGCCATTGGCGACCAGGTAGCGACCACCGATCACGCTCGATAGGGCCATGCTGGGTGTGCCGTCCGGCATCTGGACGCTGTTGCGGCGGGTGATTTGAGCGCCGTTCGGCAAGGTGTTCGCATCCACATCCACCGACACTGTGAGCACATGGAGCGCGCTCATCGCCAAGCGTCGGCGCTTGGCGCCCGAGCGAAGTTCGACCAGGCAGGCCAGCGCGCCCGAGCCGCTGGCGGTGCCGTCTTCAACGAATACTCCGCTCGGCCCATGCGGCCTGGCGCCGCTGTAGTGCTTTTGGGACTGCACATCTGTGGGCACCGCCACCAACTCGCGCCCGACGCCGCTCCCTCGGTAGGTCAATAGATGCGAAGGAATGCGCTGCAGGCTCGCGCGCTTGGAACTCCACTTGCGCCGAACGATCAAGAGCACCGAGGGGATACGCGTGAGCGTTTCGGAGCCGTCCAGGCAACGCGTCTTGAACCCGGAGGCTACGGTAACGACGTTGTCGTAGGCCAGCGTCAACTCGGCTTGCCTGGTTCTGGCGATCTCCTGGGCAAGCATCATCTGCTCGGCCAGATCGCCGATGGCCTCGAAGCGACTGATCGCCTCGTCTAGCCCTGGGTCAGGCATAACGATTGTGGCGCGCTCGACGTGGCTCGACCACGCCTTGCGTGAGCTTGTGCCCGCCGCTGGTCTGGCGTTTCGTCCGACTGCCATCAGCGTTGCTCTCGAGTCATCATGGCGGACATTGGCAGTTTGCCGGCCGCGTGACGATGCCGATCCGGCCTAGCGTCTGCGCGTCGACCGCGGTACCAACGGCACCTGCGAACGCCTCTCGTAAAGTCGTGCGCGCAATACATGCCGCTGGCGTGACCTTGCAACTGAGTGTGACGGTGATCGTGCCGTCCGAAGCGATGACCGTATTACCTCCCATTGAGATCGTCGTCTGGTCCGGCGTCTTGAACGGCGCGGTCTTGTCGAGCGCGATCTGCAGCGGCGTTTTCAGAACGGACGGCGCGTTAGGTTTGGCAGCCGCAGAAGCCGGGGATGAAGGGACGGTTGCAGGTTTCGTGGTTTGATTTACCACCGGCGGCTTCGCTCCGCCCGTGGTGTCGTCCGCCTTCAACGGCGAGCCCACCACCTCCACGCTAAGCGACGAAGTCTTGACCGGATTGGACGAATCCGTGACCAGAAGGCCGAACTTCTTGCCCGCCGGCGCAGTTGCGCTCGCCGAAATCTGGAACTGGCGCTCCAACTTGACCGGGCCTGTCACTACCAGCGGAGCACCGGATTGGCGCACCTCGAAGGGCGGCGTGCCACCATTGATCGCGACGAACTGAGTCCCTCCAGGCTCCAGGCTCAATGTCGATGGCGTAAGGGCGAGCGGGAAGCTGACGTCGCCCAGCCCGCAGTCGGCCAACATGTCGGCCTGCAGTGCGTTACCGTGCGCGGCCACATGCCCCTGGACGACCTGGCTCGACGTTGCTACGCGGGCGACCGCCGCGTCCATCCTCTTCATTGCGGCGCCCACTTCTTTCGGCACACTGGCCTCGGTGAGTGAAGCCTGCGGTTTTACGGTGTTGAACTTGGCGAGGCTTTCGTTAATCGAGGCTTCGATGCCAGCCCCTGGCGCGATTGACCCGGCAAAGCCGGAGAGCGACGCGATGACCTTGGATGTCGAGGCCAGGTCCGGCAAGGTGTCGATCAGCGCCTTTTCGATAGCAGCATCGATCTTGTCGATTGCATCCTTCAACCGGGGACCCGAGGACTCCACACTAACATGTAGCTGGCGCCCTGGTACAACCGCCTGGTTGCCCTGAGCCACGACTTTGCGTGCGGCGGCGATGGCCAACTGCAGCGACTCCGCCGTTTGGAAGGCCGCAGCCGATTTCGCCGAAAAAACGCTGACCAGCGCGTCGGCATCGGCGATCGCCGCGTTGGCCTCCTTCAACGCCGACTCGAGCTCGAGGAGCTGCTGTCCGAGCGATGCGAAGTCTGTTTGCCTCATATTCAAGGGCGCGACGGCGCGGTTCGCGCAATTGAAGGCATCGACCCCCGCTTGATAGATGGTGAGCCGCCGCTTGTCGAGATTCCAACTGCCCAGGGCGTAAGCCGTGCCGCCGATCAGCGAGGTGCCGATGAGCACGTCTCTGTGCACCGTGGCGGCGGCGAATGCCGCAGCTAGGGCCCCGGCAACGATGAGGCCGTTGCTCAACTTGCCCGAGGTTTCGATCTGGTTGTTGATCGCGCGCCGATAAGCGTTGCGCGCCGCATCGGAATACGCACGCGCGTAGTCCTGGACCATCGGAGTATCTGTAAGGGAGTTCTTCGATGGTGGCTCCCAACGCACGATCGGATTAGTCGTACATCCGCCAAATAAGGAGACGGTGACGGCGACTGCGATCGGCCGGGAAAGGGATCTAAGCGTTGACAAAAACATGTGCATAACCCTGCGGCTACTTTGGCTCCCCAGTGTCAGGCATGAAAAGGCGTGAGTCAATAACCGTGCGCGAGATGTCTCCCCAAGACTGGGGATGACGGACAGTGGGTCGCAGAGCTTTCGGGCTACAGCACGCGGTATCGTCGTTGGGCCGCTCGATAAAAGGCGGAGAAGAAGCTACCATCAGCGGCAACCGTTGGGAAGACCCGCGAATCGCGGGAAGCGGGCCTTCTCAAAGGCGCGAGCAGACCTTTCTCACCGCGGTCGCATGGTTGCCATGGGATGGTTACGCGTCGATTACCGCGAGGACGCGGTAGGCGTATTTGGCATCAAGTATCTTTGCCCACCGGGGAGTGACCAGAGGCTGTTTCGACGTAGTGCCACATTACCTTTCGCCACCAGTTGTTGCTGTGCGTCGTCACCACCGGCCACAAAGTGCCGCAAGACTGGGAGACGGCGGATGCGGCCGAGCTGGTTCGGTTGTCGATTCGCGCCAGCGGTAAGTCGGCCTTTGACCCCGAGGCCTCGGACCTGGGATTTTTCTTCATGCAGCAGACGCCCCGGCACAGGTACAGGTCACCTTGCTGGGCGGCGGCGCACGCCTGATTGGTGGCAGCCGCTCAGTCACGCTGAGAAGGCAGGACGTGGAGCAGGGCCCGGCAAAGCAGGTAGTCCTGCTCGACCATCGGGTCGTGGCTCCAGGGCGTATGGGCGCGCCAGGGGATGATTTCCCGCAACCCAATCACGCCATCTCCTTGAGTGTCGCTTTTTGTTGGGCGGTGTACGCAATGCTCCATCGATCACTGGTAAGGGTCGTGGTCGCGGCGCGAACCGGCGCTGCTTCGAGCGGATGCACGAGGCGTCTTCTTGCAGCAAGCCATTTGCCTACCACGGTTGCAAGCCTGGGGAGGCACAAGGCCTCAAGCACAAAACCCAGACGCCGGGCGGCAGGCATCTGGTTCGGCGCGTCCAGCGCGTCAGTCAGTCCGTTGGCCTGGAGATCCCGTGAGAAGTCCTTGGGGATGCGTGCAACAGCCTCGATTCCGCCGATGCTGGTTTGGTGCCCTAGGCGATCGAGCAGCGTGGCCTCGCGGGTGCCGACGCGCATGGTGGCAACCGCCTGGTTGGCGTTGACAACAGGGGTCTGGGCCAGGCTCTTCTTGAAAAGGAATTCGAGCCCAAGCCTCAATGCCTTGATCATAGTGTCAACTACCGGATTCGCGGCGCGGACCCTGCCCATAGTGTTGGCCATTTAAACGTCGACACCGTTACATTCATTCAACTACGAACAATTAGGTGCGCGGGCAACATCTTGCGGATCTCCCGTCGGGCATGGTCAATGAATGGCTTGAAAATGAGTGTGGATGACATGCGCGGCGAAAACACGATGGAGTAGTCGGCGACGATCTCGGGCTCAAAGGGGACGAACTTGAGCAAGCCCCCCGTATATGCGCTGGCCGTCAGGGGTTCGATTAGGGCGAGACCAGCGCCCGCTTCGACCAGCTTGACCATGGCGCAAGAAAACTGGGTCTCGACGTTGATGCGGCGATTGACACCGTGCGACAACATCAGCGCATCGATCTTGGTGCGCGCTTCCATCAAGGCCGCCGGCGCGATGAAGCTCTCGCCTTCGAAGTCCTCTGGATGTAGAACTTTGCGCCTTGCCAAGCGGTGGTGGATCGGCACTACGCCCACCATCCTGGCCGACACCAGGACCTCGCTATTCCCGTGTCGAGACTTTCGCATGTTCAGCATCGCGAAGCCCAAGTCGCAGCGGCCGCTCTGAACCATGTCCAGCACGGTAGGCGTGGTGTGCGTCTCCAATGACACCAAAGTCTCCGAGTTTTCGCGCGTGAAGCTCGCAATGGTGCGCGGCAAGAAGGAGAGCGCCATGGCTGGAGCGGCAGCGATCCTGAGATGCGCGAGCTTGAGCGTCTTGATGTTGGAGGCCGCGTTTGCGATGCGCTCGATGGCCATCAATGACTGATGCACATCTTCAAACAGCAGGGCGGCCTCCGGAGTAGGCACCAGGCGTCCGCTCGCGCGCTTGAAGAGAGGGATTGCGATGCGTTCTTCGAGATCGGCGATCAGGCGCGTCACCACAGGCTGAGTGACTGCCAGCATTTCCGCGGCGCCGGTAACCGTGCGCCGCACCATGATGGCGCGAAACGCTTCAAGATGTCTAAGGGTGATTCGCTTGTCCATAGCAATAAGACATTAAGTGATCATGAGTTGCTATTGTAAAAAGGTAGTCTCCAGAAAACACAAACAAAAACAACCGCTTGGTACTGTGTGGCACAACTATTGCAAAACGACATAGCTAGTGGTTTCTGCCGTTCCCAAATTAGCCGCCGCTCGGTAATATGAGCGCCGGTACGCTGGTCTCCCAGCTAACTCACCCTGATGTTCTTGGAGAAGATTTTTATGAAATTCGATTTTTCAACAATGCGCCGCAAGAGCATTGTCATGTTGCTGTGTTGTGCAGGCGTGGTGCACTCCGCCAATGCTGCTTATCCAGAAAAGCCCGTCCGTTGGGTCATTCCGGGTGCTCCTGGTGGTGCCGCCGACACCCTTGCCCGCGTTGTGGCCACAGCGGTAAGTGAACGCTGGGGGCAGCCCATCATCATCGACAACCGACCGGGCGCGACGGGCCTCATTGCCAACGATGCGGCTGCGAAGGCTGCGCCTGACGGTTACACGCTGGGGCTGGCCACTCTCTCGACGTTTGTTGTGGCGAACGTGGTCGCCAAGCGTCTCCCCTACAAGCCGGTTCAAGACTTCACCCCGATCGCGATGATGTGTGCCAGCCCCAACCTGCTGAGCGTAACGCCGAGCCTGCCCGTCAAGTCGGTCGCTGAACTCATTGCATATGCAAAGGCTAATCCGAACAAACTGTTCTACGGATCATCCGGAACCGGTTCCGCTCTGCATGTGGTTACGGAACTGTTTCGCGCAAGCGCAGGCATAGATATCACGCACGCGCCGTACAAAAGCAACCCCGCAGCGGAATTGGATCTGGCTTCGGGGCAAATTCAGCTAATGATCGGCAACATTACCTCCATGGAGCCCCATGTCAAATCGGGCCGGCTTCGCGCATTGGCGGTTACAGGGCCAAAACGGTCGCCGTTGTTGCCCAACGTGCCCACCATGGCAGAAGCGGGGGTGCCCGCTGCGGAAATGATGACATGGGGCGGGGTTCTGGGCCCGGCAAATATGCCCGCGGAGGTCGTTCAGAAAATCAACACGGAATTCAATGCGGCTCTCAATGACCCCAAGGTGATAAAGCGGCTTGCCGACTTGGGATGCGACTCAGCGCCCGCATCGCTTTCGGCATTCACCGAGCTGATCAAGACGGAAAATGAAAGATGGGGTGCCGTGGTCAAAAAGAACAACATCACCGCGGATTGATGGCGTGCACATTTTGGTTGGCGCTTGCCCGGCGCGATCGTTCTCCACTGCGGCTCGCCTGCTCGATGATGCCCAACCATGGCGCATGACTATGACGTGATAGTGGCCGGCGCCGGAATGGTCGGCGCCGCCATCGGATATGGATTGGCCGGCATAAAGCGCGACGTGCTGATGCTGGATGGAGCGGACACGGATTTCCGCGCAGCCAAAGCCAACTTCGGCCTGGTCTGGGCACATGGCAAAGGGATCAACAATCCGGCATATCAGCGCCTATCCATCGAGGCTTGCCACACCTGGCCCGCATTTGCAGCGCAGTTGGAGGCAGAAACCGGCATGGCACTCGCGTATGAGCGCAATGGTGGATTGCACTTCTGTCTGAGCGACGAAGAACTGTCCTCGCGTGCCGTGCAATTGGATGTATTGCACGCCCAGACGCCGGACCTTGCGGCTTCGACCCGCATGCTGGACCGTGGCGAGCTGATGCGCCGTTTCCCCTCCATGCAACTCGGAGAGGATGTGGCCGGCGCAAGCTTGGGGGAGCTGGATGGCCACGTCAATCCGTTGCGATTGCTGGCCGCGCTGCAAACGGCGTATCTGCGTCGCGGAGGCGAGCTACGAAACAACCATGCAGTGACCGCTATCCGCAGGCTACCGGGCGGCGGCTTTGAGGTCCTGGCCGGCGACTTCCGAGCGCACGCCGAGCGCGTGGTCATTGCCGCTGGTTTGGGTGTTTCCGCCCTGGGCCCGATGGTCGGACTCGATGTGCCCTTGCGGCCGCTGCGTGGTCAGATCCTTGTGACCGAGCGTTTGGCACCGTTGCTGCCCATACCGGCCAGCGGGCTACGCCAAACGGGTGAAGGCACCGTGATGATCGGCGTGACCCAGGAAGACGTGGGCTACGACCTGACCACGACGTCCGAGGGCGCGGTGCGTATGACACGCAAGGCCCTGCGCATCTTGCCGGACCTGGCCCGCGCGAAGCTGGTGCGCCAGTGGTCTTGCCTGCGGGTCATGACGCCAGATGGCAATCCGGTGTACGCAAGTTCGGTCAGCCATCCGGGCGCGGAAATCGCCACATGCCATTCGGGCGTGACATTGGCCTCCTTCCATGCGGGCTCGTATGCCAAGGCGCTGGCCACCGGTGCACTTCCGGCCACCTTACGGGTCTTTCACCATGAGCGTTTCAATGTTCCGAAAAATCAATGACTCTGGCAGCCCGGTGCTGACGCTCACGGTTGACGGTCAACCTGTCACCGCGGAACCCGGTGAAACCGTGGCGGCCGTGCTGCTGCGCCAGCAGACGCCAGCCTGCCGCAGCACCCCTGTGCTGGGGAGCCCGCGCGCGCCGTACTGCATGATGGGTGTGTGCTTCGATTGCCTGGTCATCGTGGACGGCGCGGCGTCTACACAGTCCTGTCTGGTCACAGTGCGTGAAGGGATGCGCGTGGAGCGCCAGTTCGGCCGCCCGAGCGTGACGCCATGACGCGCCAATTCGATGCGGTGGTGATCGGCGCGGGTCCAGCTGGCATGAGCGCGGCCATCGGCATGCGCGCTCAGGGGCTGTCGGTGCTGGTGGTGGACGAACAGCCCGCACCGGGTGGCCAGATCTGGCGCGCAGTCGAGGCGGTGGCACCCACGCCAACGGGCACGCTGCTTGGCGATGAGTACCGCTCCGGCGCCGTTCTCGCTGGCCGCTTCCGTG
>JANNGR010000227.1:0-14938 GCA_031403955.1 Betaproteobacteria bacterium | reverse complement strand
CCCGATCTGCGCCTCGCCCATGCCGGCCTGGCGCATGCGCTGGCGGGCGCCATCGACCAGCGCCGCCAAGTCCGTACCTTGCATGCGGCGCACCGACAAGAACTCCTCCTGCGACGCAATCCAGTCCGGCACATAGAGCTCGGCCAGCGGCTGCCCCTTGGCCACGCGGTCCAGCGTGGCGCGCACAAACAGGCGTTCGACATAACCGGTTGCGCGTGCCTGAATGATGGCCTGGTCGCGTTCGTTGAAGGCGATACTGCCCACGGCCGCCATTTGAGGCGACAAATTGCCCTCTGTCACCAGCGCGGTTCGCACGCCGAGGTTTTGCTGGATGCGCGGGTCGACGGTTACCTTGCTGCCATCGCCGTCGTTGTCAGCATAGACCGGCACCAGCATCATGTCCATGAACGGCGACTTGGCCGGCTTGTCGAATTTGTTGCCCGGCACCATCGGGTCGTGGTAGTAGAGAATCTTTTTGCCGGTGGCGGGATCGACATCGCCGGCCTTGATGCCGGACGCAATATGCCGGCGCGTCGCTTCCTCGCCTTGCGCAATGCTCTGTGGCAGGCCGCCGGGCGCCGCTGGCGCCGCTGATGTCGCCATCAGCATGCCGCGTTGCATGCCGACGGCATACAGGCCGTAACCGGCCGCGCCAAACACGGCAGCCGCAAATATTCCTATCCACAATGTTTTTGGCTTCATGTTCATTTCTCCGCCGCCGCAACCGGACGATCCGGCGCCGCGTTAACGTGCTCCGGCGCAATCAGGTAATTGAGTTGCGCCCACAAGCCGGCCGTCTCCATTTCAAGACGCAGGCGATCGATGCGGGTGTCGATCTCCAAGCGCCGCGCTTCCAGCACCGCGGCCAGTGCTCCACTGCCGCCGCGATAGGCGCCAAGTGCTGCGCGCGTGCGCTCAGCGCCAAGCGGTATCAGCGCGCGGTCGTAATGCGCCAGCCGATCGCGGTTGCCGTGCCACTCCTGCAGCCACATGCGCGCATCGGCCACATGTTCGCGCGTGGCTTCCTCGCGCTCGGCGCGCAACTGTTCCACCATCGCCAGCCTGGCCGCCACCTCACGGTCTTGCCGGTTTTTGCGATCGAGCTGCAACGGGATCGAAAAGTTGACCGAAATCATGTTCGAGAATGCCGGGCCGCGCTGGCTGAACATCACCTCCACACCCCAGTCCGAGCGCTGGTTGCTTCGCGCTATGGCGGTCTCGGCGCGTGCGACTTCCTCCTGGCGGGCCAACCAGACAAGCCGCGGATGGTGCGCCAACTGGTCGTCAAGGCCATTGGTGTGCAGGCCCACTGCTGCCAGGTTGGGCGGCGCGCCGAGCGCCTGGTCAGCGTCGTCGCCAATCCAGCGCCCAAGCTTGCTGGTCGCGGTCGCGATCTGTCGCTGGGTTTGCGCCATGCGGTCGTCGATCTGCGCTACCGCCAAGCGCGCAGCGAACAGGTCGGTCTGCATGCCACGCCCGCCACGATAGGCGGCGTCGGCAGCTTCGATCTGCAATATGGCCTCGGCGCGTTGTGTATGCAGTACGCCCAGCATGCGTTCCTGGTAATGGCGCTCCAGCCAGGCCAGCGCGGTGTCGCGCCGCAGGTTGGCAAGCGCCAGGGCGCGGCCGGCCTCGGCCGCTTCGGCCGCGCGGTCGAAACGCTCGGCTCTGGCCTTGCGTTTGTCGGCGCGGGTGATTTCCTGCATCACACCGACCGAGCGCATCGTCATGAAGTCAGGTGTCAGGTTGAAGCGGTCTGGTCCGTTGATGGGCAGGTTGTTGATGCCCAGCTTGAGTACCGGGTCCGGTAGTTGCCCGGCTGCCACGGATTGCTCACGGGCTGCGCTGGCAACCGCGGTGTGCGCAAGCAGTTGCTGCGAGCGAACCACCGCCAGGCGCTGCGCCTGCTCCAGTGTCAATGGATCAGCGGCCCATGCGGGCGAAGAGGCGGCCAGGATAAAGGCGGCAGCGGCCAGGCAAATCGGAAACGCAATCGACATGAAACCTCCTGAACACGAATATCGACTTACCTAACGCAGCATAGATGCATCAGGCAACGCTTAATCGGTTCAGGCGGTCAAATGCGAAAGCAGCAGTTGCGTACGGCCAGGGGAGGGGCCGTGGAACGCCTCAAAAGAGACGTCTGCAAAGGCAGCCCCACGGTGACGGGGGCAGTGGCGGGAGGAGGGAAGAATGCGCTGGCGATGCTGGCGGCGGCTGGCGGCGGCAACTTGTAGGTGTCCGCCGATTGCTGGTCTCCCTGGCAGTGGGCCTTGCACAAATTGGGCTGCGCATAGTCCGTGTTCACCGCCATGAACTGAGCACATGGCATGCTGGCTTGCGGCATCGCGGCAGTCTCGGCGACTTTTGCGTTATCTATCGGACAAACATAATTGGCCAGCGCCAATTGCATGAACAGCAGGCTGATCAGCGCAAACAGCGCAGTGATCAGACGGGTGCGGCGACGGATTAGCATGGTGCAACTGGTTTCAGTCTACCAGCTTGGCGGCCGATCAAATGCCCGGCCGGTGCCAGCTTCTCCACCAGCACATAGGCAACCAGCCCGGCGATCGACACCAGGTTCCTTGCGCCTCGAGATGATCCGAGTGTGGTCCCCGGTCGCTCACAACTAGCGTGTCAGCCAGCGGCCCCAGCGTTACGCTTGGCGGACCCTTATGATTTCTCAAAGCAACCACCCGTCAACTCCCATGGACTACGAAGCACTCAAGCAATGGATCGGCAGGACCGAAACGCTGGAAGATCAAGCCACCTTCGCTCCGCTGAAGGCCCTGTCTGCTACCCTGGACCGCGATGACCCGGCACCCCAGACGGGCGATGCCGTTGCGCCCTGCTGGCAATGGCTGTACTTTTTGCCCCTGCACCCGCTCTCCGGTATTGGCGCGGATGGGCATCCGAAGCGGGGCGGCTTCCTGCCGCCGGTGCCGCTGCCCCGGCGCATGTGGGCCGGCAGCCGCATGGCGTTCCACCATGCGCTGCGGGCCGGCAGCGCCATTTCCCGCACCAGCCGCATTGCCAATGTGAGCGTCAAGCAGGGCCGCAGTGGCGTGCTGGTGTTTGTGCAGGTGCAGCACGAGATTTCCGATGCCAGGGGTGTCGCCATTGCCGAGCACCAGGACATCGTGTACCGAGGCATGCCGCAGCCGGGCGACAGTGCCACGCCCCAGGCCGCACGCACCGACGAGCAGTTCAGCCGCCGCATCACCCCCGACCCGGTGCTGCTGTTTCGTTATTCGGCGCTCACCTTCAACGGGCATCGCATTCACTACGACCGGCCCTATGCGACGGACCAGGAAAGTTATCCAGGCCTGGTGGTGCACGGCCCGTTGATTGCCACGCTGCTGATCGACCAGTTGCGCCGCGCGCATCCGCGGCTTGTGGTGACGTCCTACGAATTCAAGGCCCTGAGCCCGCTGTTCGACACCGCACCCTTCGAGGTCTGCGGGCGCATGGATAGCGAGGTGGCAACCCTCTGGGCACGCGGACCCGAAGGCCAGCTCGCCATGCAGGCATCGGCCACCGTTTCCACCATTTCAAAGGCTTGAAGCAGGAACCAAACCATGAGCACACAAGACCGCAACGACCACCAGGAAATTCGCGACGCGGTGCGCGCGCTGTGTGCGCAGTACCCGGACGAATACTTTCGCAAGATTGACGAAAAGCGGGGCTACCCCGAAGAGTTCGTCAATGCGCTGACCAAGGCCGGCTGGCTTGCGGCGCTGATTCCCCAGGAATACGGCGGGCCCGGCCTGTCCATGGCCGAAGCCTCGGTGATCATGGAAGAGATCAACCGCTCGGGCGGAAACTCTGGCGCCTGCCACGGGCAGATGTATGTGATGAACACCATCGTATTCAGCGGCTCGAAGGAGCAGAAGGAGTTCTACCTGCCAAAAATTGCCGCCGGCGAGTTACGCGTGCAGTCCATGGGTGTGACCGAGCCCACGACCGGAAGCGACACCACCCGGCTCAAGACCAGCGCTATCAAGAAGGACGGCGGTTGGGTCATCAATGGCCAGAAGGTCTGGATCTCGCGCGTGCAGCACAGCGACCTGCTGATCCTGCTGGCGCGCACTACGCCGCTGGCCGAGGTGCAGAAGAAGAGCGAGGGCTTAAGCTGCTTCATCATCGACCTGAACAAGGCCGTGGGCAATGGCCTGACCGTGCGTCCCATTTTGAACATGGTCAACCACGAAACCAACGAACTGTTCTTCGACCACCTCGAGATTCCGCAAAACGCCCTCCTGGGCGAGGAAGGCAAGGGGCTGCGCGTCATCTTCGAGGGCCTGAATGCGGAACGTACGCTGATCGCCGCCGAATGCATCGGGGACGGCTATTGGTTTCTCGACCGGGCCACCAAGTACGCCCGGGAGCGCAACGTGTTCGGCCGCCCCATCGGCCAGAACCAGGGCATCCAGTTTCCGCTCGCCGAGGCCTTCATCGAACTGGAGGCCGCCAGCCTGATGCGCTGGAGGGCCTGCGAGACGATCGACGCCCGGCAGAACGCGGGTGCCGAGGCCAACATGGCCAAGTACCTGGCCGCCAAAGCAAGCTGGGAAGCGGCCAACGCCTGTTTGCAGACGCATGGCGGCTTTGGCTTTGCCTGCGAGTACGACATCGAGCGCAAATTCCGGGAAACGCGCCTGTACCAGGTGGCCCCGATCTCCACCAATATGATCCTGTCGTTCGTGGCCGAACACAAGCTCGGCCTGCCACGCTCGTTCTGAAAGCAACTCCCTGAGACCCCTGAACGGCATTACCGTTGTCACGCTGGAACATGCCATCGCCGCGCCCTTCCGTACCTGCCAACTGGCCGATCTGGGCGCACGCGTCATCAACGTCGAGCGCCCCGGCAGCGGCGACTTCGCGCGCGCTTATGACGAGCCGGTGCATGGTCAGTCGTCCCACTTTGTCTGGACCAACCGCTCCAAGGAAAGCCTCACGCTCGACGTCAAGCACGACGCCGCGCGGCAAGTATTTGACGCATTGATCGCCCGGACCGACGTGCTGGTGCAAAACCTCGCACCCGGTACGGCGGCACGCCTGGGCCTGTCCTTTGAAGCCTTGCAGGTGAAGCATCCGCGCCTCATCGTGTGCGACTTCTCGGGCTACGGCGACGATGCACGGCGCCCGGGGCCGTATCGTGACAAGAAGGCCTACGACCTGCTGATCCAGGGCGAATCGGGCTTCCTCTCGGTTACCGGTACACCGGATTAACCATCCAAGGCCGGCTGCTCCATCGCTGATATCTCGGCGGGCATGTACGCCTACTCCAACATCCTGGCTGCATTGCTGCAGCGCAGCCAGACCGGCCGCGGATGCCGCATCGACGTGTCGATGCTGGAGAGCATGGCCGAGAGGATGAGCTTTCCGATGTACTACGCGTTCGAAGGTGCCGCACCGCCCCAGCGCAATGCATGGCCCACCTGGATCTGGATTGGGACAACCTGTGACACCGCCTGCCACGCCTGATCATAGCCTCGGTTTCCGGTTATGGACAAACCGGGCCGATGGCCTCCCACGGGGGATAGGACGTGATGTCGCAAGGCATGTCCGGGTTGATGGCCATCAATGGCCCGCGCGAAGGGCAGCCACATCGCCTGCCGATCCCGATCTGCGACCTCACCGCCGGGCTATACCCGACGATCGGCATCCTGGCAGTTCGTGTCGCTTGTGCCTTCGATCTTGTCCATGGATTCCCTCAGTGACGGCGAGATGCCAGATTTTCCAGGTTTACAGAAGTGAATTCCGGGATGCCGATACAGCACCTGTTCCACTTCGCTTGGGTAGACATTGAACCCCCCCGTTTTGATCATGTCCTTTTTTCGATCAACGACGCACAGGAATCCATCCTCGTCGACTTCCACAACATCTCCGGTCTTAAACCACTTGCCGGAAAAGGCGTTACAGGTCTCTTCCGAGTTCTTCAAATAACCCGATGTCACCTGCGGCCCGGCGAGCCCAAGTTCGCCGCGGCTTGAATCGCCCGGCTTGCCGGTGTCGTCCAGCAGCGCCATCTCTTACCATTGCGGAGAGTTTGGTGAAATACGCTCGAATTTCGGCATGTCCCCTAAAGTCGCCATGACCGCTTGCCGCCCAGCGGCCATCGGGAACAAACACCGAACACAGGCCATCAAGGTCGTAGCCAGCGTCGCAAAAGGCGGCGTATTGGTACTTCAAGGTTTTGATTGCATGTACGTCTTCCAGGCGACCAACTCTTTGTTCAAGCGTCATCGGCTCTTGATCCAGTTTCATGATGCTCTCTCTTTCAATAACGCTGGGATTGCACCTGATGACGCGGGCAAATAATTCCACGGTGGTCGCCGCGATTCTTGCGTAAATGCGCTGCGCTCGGATATGCGATATGGCCAGGCATCATGCAATCTGATCGCTGCCCAGCCCGATCTTGGCTATTCTCACTCTTTGGCAGTCCCCGCGTGTCGGATGCGTGGACGTAACCAGCTTTAACCTTTAAGAGGTGATGAATGAACGAGAGACAAATGCCCATGCGCCGAACGGTGCTGAAATGGATTGCGGCCGGCGCTGTTGGCCCGGCGGGGCTGACGGCCCCGCGTGCTGCGGAGTTCCCTGAACGGCAGCTGAAGATAATCAACCCGACCGCCCCCGGCGGCACGGTGGACATCGTGGCGCGCACCATGGCGGAGAAGATGGCGCCGCACCTCGGTCAGCCGGTGATGGTCGAGCACCGGCCAGGCGGCTCCGGAGCCATTGCGGCATCCCTCGTGTCCAAGGGTCCGAAGGACGGCTACATGATGTTCATCGGCACCTCGTCGACGCTCGGATTCATGAAAATGCTGAACGCGGAGCTGTCCTATGAGCCGGTGAAGGACTTCACCCCGATTTCGATGGTCGGCAGCGTGCCGATCGGCATATTCACCAATGGTGCCTCCGGAATCAAGAGCATCCAGGACCTGGTGGCTGCGGCCAAGGCCAAGCCGGGTGAGTTGAGCTACGGATCTTCCGGTTTGCAGAGTCTGACCCATCTCGCGGGCGAGCTGCTTTGCCAGCGCGCCGGTATCCAGATGATCCACGTACCCTACACCGGTGCCCAGCAGGGGTACTGGGGCGATGTAATTGGAGGCCGTCTGACCGCAACGATGCAAGGCGTCACAGGCGGCCTGGCCATGGCAAAGGAAGGCAAGCTGAATCTAATTGCCATTGCCTCGCGCGAACGCTCCAAGCTGCTGCCGGACGTGCCGGCGGTCGGGGAGGTTTATCCGGGCTTTGACGTCCCCGCCTGGTTCGGGCTCGCAGTGGCTGCGGGCACGCCGGCGAGCGTCGTCCAGAAGCTGGAGGCGGCTGCGTTGGCGGCGTTGCGCGACCCTACCACCCGTACCCAGTTTGCCGCTATCGGCGTCGACGTCGACCCGATCCTGTCTGCCAACGCCTTCGCCAGCAAGATCGTGGCGGATAACCAGATGTGGGAGAAGACGTTCAAGAGCGCTGGATTGATGAAGTAAGTCGTGCGGGCAACAACCGCGATGCGCTGCAATGGTCGTGCTCTCGCCGCGACCTGGTTGCATTGAAGTTTTGCGCCCCGACGGCGGGGCCGTGCACGAATGGAGGCAAACATGGAGAGCAATGAACCTGCTGCCGGAATCATCGAAGTCGCAACCGGGCTGCGATTTCCGGAGGGCCCGATCGCGCTGGCGGACGGTGACGTGCTGCTGGTCGAGATCGCCCGCGGGGCGTTGACGCGCGTCAGCGCATCTGGCGTAAAGACCGTGGTCGCCGACCTTGGCGGCGGCCCCAACGGAGCCGCGATTGGCCCGGATGGCGCCTGTTACGTGTGCAACAACGGCGGCTTCAGTTGGGGTGGGGATGAGTTGTTCAGTTTGCGTCCGACCGGCCAGGCCGAGGACTATACCGGCGGCAGCATACAGCGCGTCGACTTGAAAACTGGGGCGTTCCAGACGCTCTACAGCAGCGTGAATGGGCGTCACCTGTCGGCACCGAACGACATCGTGTTCGATCGTCAAGGTGGTTTCTGGTTCACCGATCCCGGCACCAGGCGCCCACGCCAGGAGGACCGCGGCGCTCTTTACTACGCAACGATCGACGGCACCTCCATCACCGAAGTTGTCTTTCCGATGCAGCACCCGAACGGCGTCGGCTTGTCGCCGGACGAAAGGACGTTATACGTTTCCGAGACCCAGACGGGCAGAGTTTGGGCCTTCGACATCACGGGCGCGGGACAGGTGGCCAAGAAGCGCGACTATCCCAACGGCGCAGCGCTGTTGGCGGGGCTGCCAGGCTTTGAACTGCTGGACAGCCTTGCGGTGGACAGCGCTGGCAATGTCTGTGTGGCCAGCCCCTATCGCGGCGCCATCGTTGTCATCTCTCCGGCCGGCCAGGTGCTTCGTTATGTCGAGATGCCCGATCGCCTGCCGACCAACATCTGCTTCGGCGGCCTCGACCTGAAGACCGCGTACGTCACACTTTGCCAGAACGGAACGCTGGCGCGGCTTACTTGGCCAGTGCCGGGCCTGCCGCTGAATTTCCTCAACACATAGTTTCAGCCCAGGCCCGCCACGGGAATGCTCGCCCCGCGGATCGCACCAGCACGGCTGCACGGATGGTCCCGCCCTTGAATCATGCCTCTCTTATACCGGGGAAAGCTCGAGCACTCCGGACCAGCGCAGGACTCGTGCATCGTCGCCGTCGTAGGGCGTGGCACGGTGCATCGTCCAGCGGTCGTCCCACATGACGAGGTCGTTCGGCTCCCACCGGTGCGAGTACACGAAGCGGCGCTGGGTGGCGTGTTCGGTCAGCTCTTCGATTAGCGCGCGCCCGGAGTCCACCGGCAGGCCGATGATGTGCGAGGCGTGGCTGGCGAGATAGAGCGACTTTCGGCCGGTAAGCGGACTGGTGCGTATCAACGGATGGACAACAGGCGGGCGCTTCTTGGCGGCGTCCTCGGTCCAGTCGCTCATCTTCATGCCCATCTTGGAGCGCGAATAGAAGATGCTGTGTTCCACCGTCATTTCTTCGATCTCGGCCTTGCGGGCCGGGCTAAGCGCATCGTACGCAGCGCGCATGTCGGCGTACTCCGTGTCCGGTGGCACAGCCGGCAAGCGGCGGGCCGACAGCGCAGTCAGGCGGATGGGCGGCTGCGCCTGGGAGCCGTCGGTGTGCCACAGCAGGTTGGCGCGCAGGTACATACCGCGAGCACTGTTGGGGTCCAGCTTGCCGCCGTCGTCCTCCACGGTGGAGACGTCGAAGAAATGCGGGTGGGCGCTTTTGGCGGTCTTCAGCTCTTCCAGCTTCACTTGCGACGGCGGACCGAAGCGTTCAATGAATGCCTGCTGCTGGTCGTCGTTGAGCGGCATGTCGCGGAACACCAGCACGCCTTCCCGCGCCAGTGCTTGCTCGATCCCATCCACTTGATCGACGGTGAGGGGCTGGCGCGGGTCGATGTCGTCAGCCTGCGCGGCGAAGGTGTTGCCCAGTCGGGTGATTTTCATGTCATTTCTTCCTTTCGTTTCAGGGTTTGATTAACCTGGCGGTTCGCGGCAAGCATCGCCGCGCAATGGCGCGCAAGTCAGCGATGTTCAGGGCCCGGATGTAGATTGAAACCACTGCACGAAATCAGGTCGGTAAATAGTTCTGGCCCCGGGGTGCGGGGACAACAAAGCCCTTGTGGCTGGGCAATTCAATTTTAATTACGAGGGTGGCGCGGTGCGATTGCGATTGGTGATGGGAAGCCATAACGCCCTATCGCCGAGTGCGTCGCGTCGACGCAGGCGCCCTTGTCCCCGTCAGGGTGCCGCCTGTTGCGCGCGAGTGCAGTGCTCGACGCCAATCGTCAATACCGATGCCTTCCCATCAGAAACCAGAATCGCGCCAACTGGAGCGCGGACCTAGAATTCAAATCCGCGTCGGAGTGCCCAGACGCGACGCCTGTCGCCGGTGCCTTCATTCGCAACGCATCTCAATCGGGAAACATCATGACCAAGCAAGTTCTCATCCGCGGCGGCCTGCTCGTCGACGGCACCGGTTCAGAACCGCGCGAAGCCGACGTCGAAATCGTCGACGGCAGAATAGCTCGGGTCGGTCAGATCGCGCCAGCCCGCCATGAAGTCATCGAAGCGCGCGGCTGCGTTGTCACGCCCGGTTTCGTCGACATCCATACCCACTATGACGGCCACGTCATGTGGGACACCAGTCTTGCGCCCACGTCGATGCACGGGGTGACCAGCGCTGTCATGGGCAACTGCGGCGTCGGCTTCGCGCCCTGCCGTCCTGAGCACCGGGAGATGCTGGTCGAGTTGATGGAAGCAATCGAGGATATTCCCGAGGCCGTGTTGAACGCGGGGCTGCCCTGGAACTGGCGCTCCTTCCCGGAATACCTCGATGTGCTGGCTTCGAAGAACTTCGACATCGACGTGGCCGCGCAGGTGCCACACGGCGCGCTGCGGGTCAATGTGATGGGGGAACGCGCGGTGCGCCGCGAGGTGTCCACTGACGAGGAACGCGCAGAAATGCAGCGACTGGTTCGCGAAGCGATCCGCGCCGGCGCCGTCGGCTTTTCGTCCAGCCGGGTTCGCTCGCACAAGACCCGCACTGGTAACTTCACGCCTGACTATCTCTCCGCCGAGGAAGAACTGCTGGCCATCGCTATGGGCCTGAAGCAGGAAGGCAGGGGTGTGCTGCAATTTGTCACCGACATCACCGACCAGCGCGAGGCCGGCGTCGCGGAGTTTCAGATCCTGCGCCGGCTGGTCCAGAAGTCCGGCCGCCCGCTCTCACTGAACATCGTGCAGCGCGAAGCCGATCCGGACGGCTGGAAGCGTCTGATGAACATGATCGGCGATGCGAACCATGAGGGCATCTCGATCAAGGGCCAGGTGATGGGCCGCCCGATCGGGCTGGTGCTCGGCTTCGAGCTCACCCAAAACCCGTTCATGGACTACCCTTCGTATGCCGAACTCGCCAAGCTGCCTTTCGCGGAGAAGGTCAAGCGGCTGGGCGACCCGGAGGTGCGCCGCCGCATCCTCGCCGAGCACGCCAGGAACCCGGCGCTCGGCGGCCGCATTGCCGTGTTCGACCGGCTGTTCGAGGTGGATGACAAGCCGGACTACGAGCCGCCGGTGGAAGCCAGCATCATCGAGCAAGCCCGCCGCCGCGGCATCGGTCCGGCCGAACTCGCCTACGATGTGATGATGAAGAACGGCGGCCACGGCCTGCTGTACCGGCCGCTGCTGAACTACGCGGGTGGCAACCTCGACGCCGTCCACGAGATGCTGACCGATCCGAACGGCGTACCTGGCCTGAGCGATGGCGGAGCGCACTGCGGCATGACCTGCGATTCCAGCATCACCACCTTCAACATGGCGTACTGGACCCGTGACCGCAAGCGCGGCCCGCGGCTATCTCTATCCAAGGTGGTGAAGGGCCACACGGCCGATGCGGCGGCGGTCATGGGGTTCAAGGACCGCGGAATGATCGCGCCCGGAATGAAGGGCGACGTCAACGTCATCGATTACGACCAGCTGCGCCTGTACCCGGTGGAAGTGGTGTACGACATGCCGGCAGGCGGGCTCCGCCTGGTGCAGCGGGCCACCGGCTACAGGGCCACGCTGGTGTCCGGCGTGCCGATCGTGCGTGACGACCAGCACACCGGCGCGCGTCCCGGCCGGCTGCTGCGGGCGCAATGACGGCGCAGCGGCCCGCTAGGTGAGCGGTGTAAGCTGCTCGCATACGCCCGAGTCATGACGCTGCTCCGTTGCGACCCATGGTCAGGAGTGCTGGCCGGCACATCCGCCCATGTCTGGCCTGAAGTCCAGCGAGCGTGCCGTGCAAAACCGGACCGGCTACTTCTTGCATTCGCTCGGCGTTGCGGTTCCCTTCGCTAGGATTCGGTCAGCTTTATGGCGCCCTTCATAGGCACGACGACATTGTCTGTTCAGTGCTGCAGGCCTAGACCAGACAGCACCGGAAAAAACCGGTCGGTTAATATTACGCGGCGCCTTCGAAAAAAACGTCCAACCGTTTAACGTGCCTTCTTTCGAATCAGGAGACCGATCGTGTCCGACATACCGACATACGAAAAACGTCGCCCGACGCACGACGAAATCGTCGCTACCCCTCGCTCCACCTTTGTGGATGTACTGGGCATGTCCTGGAAACAGTCGAAGTTTCCCGGGGTCGACGTAAAAGTGCTGTTCGACGACCGCAATGGCATGCTGACTGTGCTCACGCGCATGGCCCCCGGCTCCTTTATCCCGTTGCATACCCACACGGAGGTCGAGCAGACCTACATCCTCGAGGGCAGTTTGGAAGATGAGCAAGGCCCGGCAACCATGGGCAACTTCGTCTGGCGCCCAGGTGGCAATACGCATATCGCGCGCGCACCCAACGGTTGCCTATCGATCTCTTTCTTCACCCAGCCGAACAAGTTTTTTGACGACGTGAAGTGGTTCAACCAACTGGATTGACAACCCGACCCGCGCCTGCCGTCAGACGGCCTGATTCACGGCTGACGTGGAACCCTGCACAGTTACCCGGCACAAGTCGCGCGGATAGATCTGGCTCTCGTACGAACGTCCGTTGAGATGAGGTATTTCTTGAGCATTTCAGACCCTCCAGATGCCAACTTTGAGGCATAAAAGATAATCCGCCGCAGCATCGCTTCCAGCCCGACACCGTCAGCTGCACATGAAACGGACAGCAAAGTGATTACCGAGCTTCACGCGTTGAGCGAGGCCGCCTTTTTGAACGGTGAATCCTTCGGAGAAAGCGGCGCATATGTTCGGATAGCCGGGGTCGCGGTGGGCAAGATCGATCCGCACGACCCTGCAAACAGAAATATTGCCTGGCTGGACAAGGCCGACAGAAGCTCTGCGGGAGATATCGAATATCGAACGCCTTTCGTGGTTCTCCGGCCAATGCGGCCTGAGCGCGGCAATGGCTGCGTCTTGTATGAAGCCACGAACCGGGGCAAGACACTTATCTTTCCGTATCTGTTCGATGCGCCGACGCAGAGCAATACGCTCGACAGATTGGAGCACCTCGGCAATGCAATGCCGTTGCGCTTAGGGTTCACGCTGGCCTGGTGCGGATGGGATGCCAACGCAGTGCGACAACCCGGCACATTGGTGCTCGATGCGCCTTTGGCCGGCGATGCCGGCATGAGGCTCGTTCGCCTGATTCGCGAGGAATTCGTGTCGGGCACCCGTCACGGGACGCTCGATCACTTCCACCTTTCCTACGACGCAGCCACGCTCGACCCGGCCCGCACTACCTTGAGCGGGCGCAAGCACGCCTGGGACGCCCCGCGCCGGCTTGGCAGCGAAGCGTGGCGGTTCCTCGACGCACGACGCATTGTTTTGCTTCCCGAGGGGCGCGCGCCGCAGGCCGGTTGTCTCTATGACGTTCACTATCCCGCGACGAATCCACGGGTGTTGCCGCTTGGCTACGCCGCTACCCGGGATTTGGTGAGTTTTCTGCGCTACAACGCCGGCGCGGTGCACATCGTCGGCGGGCCGATTCGCGACACCCTGGCAATCGGCGTGTCGCAGGCCGGCAGGTATCTGCGCGCATTCGTGGGAAAAGGCTTCAACCGGGATGAAGCGGGCCGCCGTGTTTTCGATGGAATGCTGGTGCATATCGCGGGCGTCGGACGCGCCTTTTTCGACGATTTGTTTGCTCAGCCCTTCAGGACGCGGACCCAGCACCAGGACCATGATTTTCCAGAGAACGAGTTTCCCTTTTCGAGTGCGCTCACGACCGATCCTTTTTCGGGACGCAGCGCTGCGCTTTTAGCCGATAGCGCGTGTGATCCGTTGTTCGTCCAGACCAACACCTCGTCGGAGTATTGGCAAAAGGGCGCATCGCTGCTGCACACCGATCCATCGGGCCAGCGCGATGTCGAGTTGCCACAAACTGCGCGCGTTTATCTGATCGCGGGTACGCAACACGATGCGCGACCCGGCATTGGCACTGACCCGGGCAACTGTGCCAACCCCTGTAACCCGCACGATCCGTCGCCGGTGCTGCGCGCATTGTTCCAGGCACTCTACCAATGGATCCGGGAAGGCATTCCTCCGCCCGACAGCCGGGTTCCGCGCATAACAGCCGGTACCTTGCAGCCCGCGAGCGCGCTCCGGTTTCCGCGCTGGGAGGGACTCCAGCCGGTAGCCGATTGCAACGACATCGTTCCACCTGGCGACTGGGTCCATCCGGCGCAGCCAAGGTTCCGTTACACGGCACTGGTCTGTGGTGTGGACGCAGACGGCAACGAACTGGACGGCATTCTGACTCCCGATATCGGTGTCCCTCTCGGTACCTACTCGGGTTGGAATAGCTATCGCGCACCCTATCCGCAAGGTGTGCTTGCGGACCGCAGGGGCAGCTTCATCCGGTTTGCGGAGTCGCGTGAAGCCAGGCGTCTTGCCGGCGATCCCCGCCTGTCTCTGCAAGAACGCTATCCGAGCCCTGATGTGTACGTGGAACTGGTCCGCAAGGCCGCGCAGCAGTTGGTGCATGAACGCTTGCTGCTCCAGGACGACGCCGACCGGTACATCGCAAGGGCGCAAACCTACCGCGACGGCGAATAGTTGTCGAGGCTAGGCGTTGTAATTCAGTCTCAGCCCCGGGTAAGGCCAGCGTGCCTTCACCAGCTTGCCGCGGCCTGAACAGGTGATGTAGGCGTCGCACATGTCCTTGCCGCCGAAGCAGATGTTCGTCACGAATAGCTCGTCCGGCACGTCGACATATTCAACAGCGCCGTGCTTCGGGTCGACGATCGAGATACCGCCTCGGTACAGCGTCGCGACGGCCACCCGGCCATCGGACTGCACAGCCAAGCTGTCGATCAGCTGGTAGTCGGTGAGCGTGGCGACCAGCCGGCCAGGCAACAGCCCTTGCGCGGGCTTCAGCACGCCCGGCGATTCGATATCGA
>JANNGR010000226.1:0-35034 GCA_031403955.1 Betaproteobacteria bacterium | reverse complement strand
TACAACAACACACCCGGGTGTCGGGCGCGCACCGCCTTGAGCAGCGGCAGCGACAAGGCCGAGGCCGCCGTGCCCGGCGCAAGACCCACCGATACCTGTCCGGAAATGGTCTGGCCGGAGTGTTTCACATCGCTTTGCGCCTGGTCATACTGGCGCAGGATGATTTGCGCGTGACGGTACAACACCATGCCGGCGTCGGTGGGTGTAACACCTCTCTTGGTGCGGACCAACAGTTGCTGGCGAAACTCGCCCTCCAGGGTGGCGAGCTGCTGGCTGAGCGCGGGCTGGGCAATATGCAGCACATCCGCAGCCTGCGTGAGGCTGCCTATGTCCACAATCTTGACAAAGTATTTGAGTCGCCGAAGGTTCACCTGGGAATAGGGACCGAAGGACCGGGACCGGTAGCTGGGTAACTGCAATCTTCAGGCAATTGTTGCGCCAACGTCAATCCGTACTATCCCGCGCATAAGAGTGGGTTATGCGGCGAGATGAATTCGGTCTTTGCCGGATCTCAGAAGACCGAATATCGTGCAACGCAGTCGCATTCCCCGGGAGTTACCTGTGATCCAGTCACGTATCGCGTCGCGTGTTCGGCGCATCAAGCCGTCTCCCAGCAGCGCCGCCCAGGACCGTGCAAATGAATTGCGCCGCCAGGGCAAAGACATCGTGAATCTGGTGGTCGGCGAACCCGACTTCGACACCCCGGCGCATATCCGGCGCGCCGCGTGTGAAGCGATCGAACGTGGCGAGACCCGCTACACCATGTCGGCCGGTACGCCGGCGTTGCGCCGAGCCGTTTGTGACAAGCTGCTGCGCGAAAACGGCCTGTCTTACGAGCCGCGCGACATCGTCGTGACATGCGGCGCCAAACACGCGATTTTCAACGCCTTGTCGGTAACGCTGGAGCCCGGCCACGAGGTCATCGTTCCCGCGCCATACTGGGTCTCTTATCCCGACATGACGCTGGCCTGCGATGGAACGCCGGTGGTAGTAGCGTGCCGTGAAGAAGATGGCTTTTGCCTTTCGGCCGCCGCGCTGGAAGCCGCCATCACACCGGCAACACGTTGGCTGCTGCTGAATTCACCGACCAACCCGACCGGCGCTGCCTACAGCGCCGACGATCTGCGGGCGTTGGCCGAAGTGTTGTTGCGCCACAAGCACGTGATGCTGATGACGGACGACATCTACGAACACATCCGGTTTGACGATCGGGCTAATACGCACATTCTGGCGCTGGAGCCGGCGCTGCGCGAGCGCACGATGGTCATCAACGGAGTCTCCAAGACCTATGCGATGACCGGCTGGCGCATTGGTTATGCGGCCGGGCCGTCCGACCTGATTGCGGCAATGGAAACACTGCAGTCCCAATCCACCAGCAACGCCTGCTCCGTCAGCCAGGCGGCAGCGCTGGCCGCGCTCGAGGGTGATCACGCCTTCCTGGTTGATTTTGTCGCCACTTACCGCGCACGCCGGGACAAAGCGCTGGCCATGGTCAACGCCATTCCCGGCCTGAGTTGCCGTACGCCGGGCGGCGCGTTCTACCTGTTTGTCAATTGCAGCGCTCTGATAGGCCGCGCTACGCCGGACGGTCACCGACTTCGAACCGATGTCGACGTCGTGCTGTACCTGCTCAACTCGGTTGGCGTCGCGATGATTCCGGGATCCTCGTACGGAGTAGCGCCGTATTTCCGCATGTCGATCGCGACCGGGATTGGCATGATTGAAGAGGGCTGCAGAAGGATTGCAATAGCGGTGGCGGAATTGAGATAACTTGGTCCCGCACCGGGAACCCGAGTCACTCACGATCGTCGCGTAACCGATTGCCGCGCGGGGTCGACCCGGTCACCCGGCTCCGCCGGCAGCGAGCGCGAACTCGCCGGAAAGTCCAGGATAGGTGTCACCGATCGGGAATCTCCGCGCCTTCAATCAGGAATTTCACTTTACGCATGCCGTTCCACTCGTCCGCATCGAGCCGAAACGCGATCTTCACGCGCGCCGGTAAATTGGCGGTGTGGCCGAACCAGATGGCGTCAATCGGCGTGCCCTGGTGTTTGAGTTTCAGCGCCAGATGTTTTTCGCCCACCAGGCGTTGTGACAACACCTCCACCTCTTCGCTGAAGGTAGGGGGCGCAAATCCCTGGCCCCAGACTTCCTTGTGCAGCATGTCAACCAGGTCCACGCGGCGGTATTGGGCTTCCAGCGGCCCGTCGGTGACGAGCCGGCGCGTCAGCGTCGCGGCGTCGAGCCATTCCAGCGCCACCTCGGCCAGACCCTGCTCAAACTGGTCGAATTGCTCCAGCGCGATGGTGCAACCGGCGGCCATCGCATGGCCGCCAAAACGCAGCAAAACGCCGGGGTAACGTTTGGCGACCAGATCGAGCGCGTCGCGCAGGTGAAAACCGGCAATCGAACGCCCCGAGCCTTTGAGTTCATGTTCCTTGCCCGGCGCCTGGCTGGCGGCGAAGACGAAAGCCGGCCGGTGCAACTTGTCCTTGATGCGCGCGGCGACGATGCCCACCACGCCTTCGTGGAAATCAGGATCGAATACACAAATTGCGGGCGGTGGCTGCTGGTCTTCTTCGAACAACGACTCGGCGATTTGCATCGCCTGCTGGCGCATGTCGCCCTCGATCACGCGGCGTTCGCGGTTGATGTGGTCGAGCGCCTTCGCCAAAGTATCGGCACGCACGGCGTCGTCCGTCAACAGGCATTCGATGCCCAGTGTCATATCGCTCAGGCGCCCGGCGGCGTTGATGCGTGGTCCCAGCGCAAAACCGAAATCGAAGGCGGTTGCAACTTTTGCCACCCGCCCGGAGGCGACAAACAGACTGGCCAGTCCCACCGGCATGGAACCCGAGCGCACGCGCTTCAAACCCTGCGCGACCAGGCGGCGGTTATTGGCGTCGAGCTTGACGACGTCGGCCACGGTGCCGAGCGCGACCAGCGGCAAAAGGGCGTCGAGTTTGGGCTGGGTCTGAAGCGTGAAAATACCGCGTTGGCGTAGCTCTGATCGCAGCGCAAGCAGCACATAAAACATCACTCCGACGCCGGCCAGTGCCTTGCTCTCGAATCGGCAGCCCGGTTGGTTCGGGTTGACGATGACATCGGCATCGGGCAATTCACTGGCTGGCAAGTGGTGGTCGGTCACCAGCACCTGCAATCCCAATTGCCGGGCGCGGGCCACACCTTCCACGCTCGCGATGCCGTTGTCCACGGTAATCAATACGTCGGCGCCGCTGTCCTTGACACGTTGCGCAATTGCAGCCGTCAGGCCGTAACCGTCCAGCACCCGGTCCGGAACGATGTAGCCCACATCGCGCGCGCCCAGCAGGCGCAGCCCGCGCAGCCCGAGCGCACAGGCGGTAGCGCCGTCGCAGTCGTAGTCGGCCACGATACAAATACGTCGCTGCCGAGAAATAGCGTCGGCAAGCAGTCGCGCGGCTTGCGCGGTTCCTAACATGCCTGACGGAGGCAAGAGACGGTTCAGACCGTCGTCGAGTTCGTCCAGGCTTGACACCCCACGCGCCGCGTACAGGCGCGCGAGCAGCGGGTGCACGCCTCCTTGCTCCAGCGCCCAGACCGAACGGGGAGGTACATCGCGGGTGGAAATTTTCATAACTGGCTTTGCAATTCATGCAGCGTGGTATGTCTGAACCGGCTTCGCAGGCGTTGCAGCAAGCCGCCTGGCGCGGTTTCGAAGCGCAGTGCCGCGCGCTCCCCACACAGCGTCAGTTGAGCATCTTCGCCGCTGGCAAGGGACTCCAGCAGGCTGCGGCATTCGCGCTGGTCGACCGCGCTCCAGCACTGCGCCCACGCGGCCCAGTCATCGCGCAACGCGGCGTCGCGCAATGCGTCCACGATCAGCAACCCCTCCGGGCGCTGGTTGACAGCGGCTTTCGCAAGCCGGCCGGTGCCACTGACCCAGAACGAATTGACCGTCGGCTGGGCTCGCTCATTTCGCGCGTCGTTGACCGGGTGGGTATACAGCAGCATCTGCATCTCGTTTTGCAAGCGGCGCAAACCCGCGACGGACGGCATCCAGGCGCTGATCTCCCGCCCCACCACCCGGTCCAGCGAGGCACTTGGCAGGTTGCCAAAAATCGCGCCTCGCGCCAACCAGCGCTGCGCGGTCACATATTCCAGGCCGATTCCGTCTTCCTCGAAAAATGCCTGCATCGCCTCCAGCAGGCGGCGCGATTCCGCCTCTTGCAGACCCAACGCGCGCGGGTCCGCCATATTGATGTGGTCGGCGCCGACGTCCCAGTGCACCGGTGCAATCCAGGCCCAGGCGTCGTCACCGGGGTCGCGGCCCGATTGCGCGACTTCGTGCGCCGCCCAGGCAATACAGCCGTCTGGCGCTGCCAGGCCCAACAGACGCGCCAAAGCGCGCTCGTGTGGTGGTGTCAGGCTGCTCGGGCTGCTGGTATCGGTGTCCACCGGCGTCAGCCGGGCCAGCAGCTTTTCAAGAAACGGCAAGTGCAGCGAGCGCAAAGCTTGTTCACAGCCTGGCGCGCTGGAACTGGAAAACGGAATCAACAGATGCATCGCCCGATTGTCCGGGAACCGGACCCACGACCGGGCCGGGATGCCACAATCGGCCCAGTTTCACCTTCGAATCAAGCTCCATGATTTCTTTTTGCCGATGCAAGTACCTTACGAATTGATTCTGGGGTGGCGTTACACGCGCGCGGGTCGCGCAACCCGGCGCAACGGATTCATTTCCTTCATATCGGGTGTGTCGATGTTGGGCATCGCGCTGGGCGTCGCGGCGCTCATCATCGTGCTCAGCGTGATGAACGGTTTTCAGAAGGAAGTGCGCGACCGCATGCTGGGTGTGGTTTCACACATAGAGATTTTTGCAGCGGGCGGTGCCGCGCTGCCGGACCTGGAACGCACCTTGTCCGAGGCCGGCGCAAACCCGCAAGTGGTTGGCGCGGCGCCGTTTGTTTCCGCGCAAGGACTGCTGGCCCGGGGCGAGGACATGAAAGCCACCCTGGTGCGTGGCATCGACCCGGCCCGTGAGCCAGAGGTAACGGATCTGGCGCTGGCGCTGAAAAGCGCCGGCCTCGCAAGGCTGGTTGCCGGCGACTTTGGCATCGTGTTAGGCGGCGAACTGGCCCGTGCCCTGGGCGTACGCCAGGGTGACAAAGTCACGTTGATCACACCCAGCGGGCAAGTCACGCCGGCCGGCGTGGTGCCGCGCCTGAAACAGATGACGGTGGTGGGTACCTTTGATTCAGGCCACTTTGAATACGACTCCAGCCTGGTGCTGGTGCATATGGACGACGCAGCCAGAATTTACCGGCTTGAAGGCCCGACCGGCATCCGCCTGAAGCTGCGCGATCTGCATCAGGCACGCGTGGTGGCGGCGCAATTGGCCACCAGCCTGACCGGCGAAGTTGTGGTGCGCGACTGGACGCGGCAGAACCGCACCTGGTTTGCGGCGGTGCAGGTGGAGAAAACCATGATGGCCATCATCCTGACGCTGATCGTGGCAGTGGCGGCGTTCAATCTGGTGAGTACGTTGGTGATGACGGTTACCGACAAACAGGCTGACATTGCCATCCTGCGCACACTGGGGGGCGAGCCCGCGCAGCATCATGGGTATCTTTGTGGTGCAAGGCGCCATGGTTGGCGTGATCGGCACGCTGGCGGGTCTGTTTCTGGGCCTGGGCGTGGCCATCAACATCGATCTGATCGTGCCTGCGCTGGAGCGTCTATTCAACGCCAGTTTCCTGCCCAAGGACATCTACCTGATCAGCCGCATGCCGAGCGACCCGCAACGCGGCGACATTGTGCCGATCGCCCTGATCTCACTGGTGCTGGCCTTTCTGGCGACGATCTACCCAAGCTGGCGCGCCAGTCGCGTGAACCCGGCCGAGGCGCTGCGTTATGAGTGACGTGGTCTTGAGCGCCACCGGCCTTACCAAGCGCTTCACCGAAGGACGGCTGGACGTTAGCGTGTTGCAGGGCGTGGACTTGCGGGTGTTTCGGGGTGAGACGTTGGCGATCGTCGGCGCCTCTGGTTCGGGTAAAAGCACCTTGCTGCATTTGCTCGGCGGGCTTGATGCGCCGACCAGCGGCAGTGTGCAGTTGATGGGGCAGGAACTGTCGAAACGCAATGCCGCGGCACAAGGCGTTTTGCGCAACCGGCATCTGGGTTTTGTGTACCAGTTTCACCATCTTTTGCCTGAGTTCAGCGCACTGGACAACGTGGCCATGCCGTTGTGGATCCGGCGCATGCCCACACCTGAGTGCGCCAAGGTGGCCATGCAGACACTCGCCAGTGTTGGCCTGCAGGAACGGGTGCACCATCGCCCGTCCGAACTTTCCGGCGGCGAACGTCAACGGGTGGCGATCGCGCGCGCGCTGGTGGCGCGGCCGGCCTGTGTGCTGGCCGATGAGCCAACCGGCAATCTGGACCGAATCACCGCCGACGGCGTGTTTGAGTTGATGCTGCAACTTGCGCGTGAGCAAGGCACCGCGTTTATCGTCGTCACCCACGACCAGAGCCTGGCCGCACGTTGCGGGCGTCGCTTAAGCCTGGTACTGGGGAAACTGTCGGAAGTCGATTGAGCTCGGACAGTCACAAAATCCGGTTGAACCACAGCAGCGATAACGCCGCCGATGTGATCGCCAGCACCGCCGCGACGAGCGCCAGCAGGCCCGAGATTTCAGTCTCTTTTTTCTCCACCGTCAGGCGTGCACTGAGTTTTTCGTAGACCTTTTTCAGTGTCTCGGCGGTGCCGGCGTAGAAGTATTCGGCTTGCGTAGTGAGTGCTACCGCCTTGAGCGTTGCCTCGTCGAGCCGTACGCGCATCGACCAGCCCTCGAAGCCGATGGTTTCGCCGTCCACCGTGCCCACGCCGACGGTATAGATACGCACGCCGCGATCAGCCGCCATCTTGGCCGCTTCCATGGTGTCCACGCCGGTGGTGCGTTGTCCGTCGGTAAGCAGGATGATGGCGGCCGAGTTGTACGAGCCTGGCGCTACCGGTACGAATTCCTTCTTTGCTTTCTTGGGTGTCTGGTCGATCGGTATGCCGCGCGGGCGCGCGGTGCCATACGTCATTGCGGACAGGTCGATGCCGTCTTCGGGAAACAACTCGGCCAGCGAAACGACGATGGCGCTGCCAATGGCGGTGGCGCGTTGCAACTGGAACTTGTCGATCGCGGCGACCAGGTCTTCGCGGCTTAGTGTTGGTGGCTGCACCACCTGCGCCGAGCCGGCGAAAGCGACGATGCCTACCCGTACACTGCGCGGCAGTTCGGCCAGGAACGCCTTAGCCGCATTTTGCGACGCGACCAGGCGATTGGGTTTGACATCGGTGGCGCGCATGCTGCCCGACACGTCCATGGCCATGATGATGGTTTCCTGGGTCGAGGGCAAGGTGATGACCGCAAACGGGCGCGACGCAGCGAGCAGCATGGCGGTAATTGCCAGCAGGAACAACATCGGCGGTAGGTGGCGACGCCAACTCATGCGCTTGCCCATCGCCTCTTTGACGATCGACAGGCTGGCGTAACGCAGCGCCAGTTTCTTCTTGCGACGCAGCAGCCAGACATACACGGCGACCAGCAAGGGCACGGCCAACAACAACCACAGGAACTGCGGCCACATGAAGGTCATGGGTAGGGTCATCGGGATATTCATGTCATGGTCTCCTTGTGCGGCGCTTCATGCAGCGACCTGCAAGTGTGCCGGCATGGCGCGCGCTCCCGAAATCCGGCTGCGGCGTTTGCGCATTTCGGCAAACCGCAAAATGGCCGACACCAGGTCGTCCTCGGTGGACAACTCCAGAGTGTCCACGCCGGCGCGCACAAAAACCTGGCGCAGATCGGCTTCGCGTTGGGCCGCAATACGCGCGAAACGTTTGCGAAAACCGGCGTCGTGGGTGTCGACCAGCAGCTGCTCGCCGGTTTCGGCATCACGGATCGGAATCAGCCCCAGGTCAGGCAATTCGAGTTCCATCGGATCGAGCAGTCGCACCGCCACAACTTCATGGCGCTGCGCCAGCATCCCCAGCGGTTTCTCCCAGCCGGGCTGGCTGATGAAATCCGATACGACAAAGACGGTTGAGCGCCGGCGCACGGTGGCGGCGGCGGATTGCAACAGTTCGCCCAATTTGGTAGCACCGGATTCCGCAGCCAACGGGCGGGACTGCATTGCGTGCAATAGTTGAAGCACATGCAGCCGCCCGCCGCGCGCCGGCATTACGGTATCCACGCCAGCTCCGTACAGCAAGGCGCCCACCCGGTTGCCGTGGCGGGTCAGCAATCGCGCCAGCACGGCGACAAACTCAGCCGAGACATTGCGCTTGCGCTGGTCGCGCGAGCCGAAATCAACCGATGGGCTCAGGTCGAGCAGAAACCAGGCTGCCATTTCACGGTCTTCGGTGAACACCCGCACATGCGGCACCTGAAGGCGCGCCGTGACGTTCCAGTCGATGTGGCGCACATCGTCATGGTGCTGGTACTCGCGCAAGTCAGCCAGGTCCAGACCGGTGCCGCGCAACAAGGTGCGGTAGTCACCTTGTAGCAAGCCGTCCAGACGCCGGATGACGGTCCATTCCAGGCGACGCAACACATGTTCCGCGCCCGGCGCCGGCGCCGGCAATGTCATCAGGGCGGGCACCGCCGCTGGCGCTTTTTTGGTCTGGAAAAGGCCAAACATGGCACTCTCAGGCGGCGAGTTTTTCGTGTTCCAGTGGTTTGGCCGGTGCCGGTATTTTGGCCATGATTTTGGCGATGATGCTGTCGGCGCTTAACCCCTCGGACAATGCTTCATACGACAGAACCAACCGGTGGCGGAACACATCGGGAACCAGGTCGCTCATGTCTTCGGGCAATACGTAGCTGCGCCCGCGCAGCATGGCAAGCGCGCGCGCGGCCTCGGTCAGGTTGATGGTGGCGCGTGGGCTGGCGCCATAGGTGATGAAACGGCGCAGGTCCTTTAGGTCGTGTTTCTCGGGCGTTCGGGTGGCGGACACGAGCCGCACCGCGTACTGGATCAGTGACGGGTCCACGTAGATCTGGCGGCAAGCCTGCTGCAACTCGGCCAGTTGCTCCGTGGTGGCCACCGCAGTGACCGCAACCGCGGGGCCGGTGACGCGCTGCACGATGACAAACTCTTCTTCATCGGTGGGGTAATCCACCAGCACTTTCATCATGAAGCGGTCAACCTGGGCTTCGGGCAACGGATAAGTACCCTCAGTCTCGATCGGATTCTGGGTCGCCATGACCAGGAACGGCGAGGGCACCAGGTGGGAAACACCGGCAATGGTGACCTGGCGCTCCTGCATCACCTCGAGCAAGGCGCTTTGCACCTTGGCCGGTGCGCGGTTGATTTCGTCGGCCAGCAGCAGATTGGTAAAAACCGGTCCGAGCGAAGTGCCGAACTCGCCCGTCTTCTGGTTGTAAATGCGGGTTCCGACCAGGTCGGCCGGCACCAGGTCGGGGGTGAACTGGATACGTTTGAAGCCGCCACGCACGGTGCTGGCCAGAGTCTTGACGGTCAGTGTCTTGGCCAGGCCGGGAACACCTTCCACCAGCAGGTGGCCCTGAGCCAGCATGGCCACCATGACCCGCTCGAGGAAGCGGTCCTGGCCGACCACGATGCGTTTGACCTCGTAGAGGATTTTTTCCATCAGTTGGGCGGTGTCGCCATTTGCGGTTGGGGTCGTGTCCATGTAAATTTCCTTTTCTAATCAGTTGGAGACAGAACTTGCCCACCTTGTATGGCCGCGGTCTGTCCCACAAGGTTTCAGAATGGGTGCAATCCCACGGCCGAAGCCGCGTTTTCAATCGGTACCGCAAATCCGATACCAATGAAGGTGCGCGCATGACCAGGGTTCAATATGGCAGTGACGATGCCGACCACCTGTCCGTCCATGGTGACCAGTGGCCCACCGGAATTGCCGGGATTGGCCGCCGCGTCAAACTGGATCAGGTTCGTCATTTCCTGTTTGCCCTCGGGGGACCGAAACGCGCGCTTGAGACCGGATACCACGCCCGCGGACGCTGAGGGGCCGATGCCAAATGGAAAGCCGACCGCAACCACCTGGTCGCCAACCGCCAGGTCGTGGGTGGAACGCATCGTGGCGGCGATCATGTCGTCCGGAATCTTGTGTGCCTGCAAGACCGCCAGATCGTCCTGTGCCTGTACACCCTTGATCGATGCGGTCGTCTCCAGGCCGTCGGCAAAAATTACCTTGATCGTTTCGGCCCCCTGGACCACATGCAGGTTGGTCAGGATGATGCCCTTGTCGACAATCACCACCCCGGTTCCGACACCACGCTCAACGTCCTCGCGACCGTTGTCACTCTTCTCGTAACTAATCACCCGCACCACCGACGGCGCGATTGCCTCATAGGCCCGGGCCGCAGCCGAAGGAAGGGTGGTGGTTTCGAGTGTTTTGAGTACCGCCGCGTCGATGTCTTGCTGCGTCAATATGCGCGCGGCGGGGCGCATCTGCAGGCCCATGATTAGCACCAGCGCCATCGCCAGCAGCGCCATGGCTGACCACAAAACGCGCGGGTCGGAAACCGACGGTTTCCAGCGCCTGCGCGGCTGGACCACCAGAGCAGTACCGGATTGCGGCACTGCCTGTGTCTGCTTCAGGTCAGGGCTGGATCGGCTGTAAAGGGCTGGCCTGCGCATCGGTTCACCTGTGGAGTAGTCGTGAGCTTCGAAAAATGTACGGTAGCACGGTTCTCGCGTTTGTGCACGCCACAATTCTGTCTATCGATACACGGGTTGTGGCGCTCAGGTCTTGTTGTCACCGGAGCGGCGCATCAACGTCAATGCCAGCGCTGCCGAGGCCACCATCAGGAACAGGCTGACGGCATTTAGCACCGGTGTGGCGCCTTCACGCATGCGCCCGTACATCATGACCGTGAGTGGCGGGTCGGAACCGACCAACATCAAGGTGGTGTTGAAGTTTTCGAATGACATCAGAAACGAAATCGCCGCCGCTCCGATCAGCGCCGGTTGAAGATAGGGCAAGGTGATCGTCATCAGCACCGCTGCGCGCGACGCCCCGAGGTTGTAGGCGGCTTCTTCCAGGGTGATGTCGAAACGTTTCAGGCGCGCGCTGATAGTAAGCGTGGCGATGGAGACAATATAAGAGAACTGGCCTAACACCACCAACGGCAGGCCAGGTCGCAGAAACTCCAGTTCCAGGCCCCAGGTATCTTCGGCGAATTGGGCCACCCGGCTGGCGAAGGCCAGTATGGAGATGCCTAAAATCACGCCCGGAATCACCAACGGTGCCAGCATCAGCATGGATAGCGCCGACTTGCCGGCGAAATGTGTGCGCTCCAGCAAAAACGCGTTGGCGCATCCCACGGCCACCGCCAACAACGTCACCCAAAGCGCCACCACCACACTCGTCCACAGGCTTCCCAGCATCGCGGCGTCGGCAAACAGGCCGGTGCGTTTGGCCAGGCGGTCGCCCAGGAACCAGTCCAGCGTGAAGCCGCGCCATGGCGGAGCCGGGTATGGGGCATCGTTGAACGCGAATACCGCTACCACCACCAGTGGCAGAAAAAGGAAAGCGAAAAATAGCGCCGCGTAGGCCACGGTGCCGACCTTGAGCCATGCGGGGCGCGGCAGCGAACGGATCATGAGCGCCGCATCACTTCGCCGAACCGTTGCCCGGACAGTTTCAACCCCAGCCATACGATCGCGGTGGAAAGTACCAACAACAGAAAACCGAAAGCGGCGCCTTGTTCCCAGTTGAACCGGGTGATGAACTGGGTATAGATTTGTTCCGTGAACCAGAGTGAGTTCTTGCCACCCAGCAGGGTGGGTGTCAGGTAGTTGCCGAGCGTCAACATGAAGACCACGATGCAACCGGCGACGATGCCCGGCGCGGCATGCGGCAATACGATCTGGCGCAGGATCGACCAGCCATTGCCGCCCAGGTCATATGCCGCTTCTATCAGCGAGTCATCCAGGCTGTCGAGCGCGCTGATCAGGGGAATGACCATGAACAACATCGAGGTGTAAACCAGACCGACCAGGATCGTGCTGTCGCGGTACAGCAGTTCGACCGGTGTCGCGGTCAACCCTAAATGCACCAGCAACGCGGGCAATACGCCGGACTCCCGCAGCAGAATCATCCAGCCCAGGGTACGCACGGTTTCACTGACCCAAAATGGAATCAGGCATAACACGAACAGCAGCGATCTGGCACGGCCGCGCGCGATCTTGGCGATGGTCCAGGCGATCGGAAAGGCCAGCAGTAGCGTAAGCAGGGTCGCAAGCATGGCCAACACTGCCGTGCGCACAAAAGTGTGCCAATACAGCGGCTCTTCGAAAAAGGTCTGGAACTGTTGCAGGCTGGGTTCATATTCGCCCGGCGCCACCCGCGCGCGCAGGGACAATATGGCCAGTTCCACATGCGGCAATACGATCAGCCCTACCAACCACAACAAAGCCGGGGCCAGCAACAGGCCTAACAGCAGACGCCGGTGTGCGCGCCCGGCGGTTGCATCAGGGCGCATTGGGTTGGTCTGCAAAACACAAGGCGCGCTCCGGATCAAACCCGAAAGTAACCGCCTCGCCCACCGCCAGGTCGGCAAACTGCCCGGTTTGCGGCAGGGCGATGTGAAACTCGGTACCCGAGAGTTGTTCACGCACCAGCACGGCCGAGTTCGCGCCGTCAAATAGCAAGCTGCCAACCGTGGCCTGGTAACGCGGCTGGTTGCGTGGCAAGACGGCGGGGTCGCGAGCGAGTGATGCTACTTCGGGGCGTACAAATGCGGTTGCTGCCTGACCCACTGCCAACGCCCCCTGGTTGCGGGCGAACAGCGTCAAGCCGGTGGAAGTGGTGAGCTCGACCAGGTCGCCGCTGACTTGGCTAATGCGACCGGCGACTCGGTTGTTGGCTCCGACAAACCCGGCTACGAAGGGTGTCTGCGGCTGGTAATAGAGCGACTGCGGGGTACCCACCTGTTCAAACCGCCCGTTGCTCATTACCGCGACCCGGTCGGACAGAACCAGTGCCTCGGACTGGTCATGCGTGATATACACAAAGGTGGTGCCAAATGCCGCCTGCAGCAGCTTCAACTCGATCTTCATATGCTCACGCAATTTTAGGTCGAGCGCGCCCAGGGGTTCGTCCAGTAGCAGCAAGGTGGGCTCAAGCACCAGACTGCGGGCAATCGCCACCCTTTGCTTTTGCCCGCCCGAGAGTTGATCGACGCGTTTATGCTGCGCCCCCGGCAGACTGACCCGCTCCAGCATGGCGCCCACACGGGCATCGATTTCCTTCGCCGCCATGCCCCGGCGTGCCAACCCATATGCAACATTCTGGCCAACCGACATCATCGGAAATAGCGCCAGATGCTGGAACACCATGTTGACCGGGCGCCGGTTGGGCGCGACGCCCGCCATCGACGCGCCACCGATCAGAATCTCACCGGTATCGGGGGCCAGAAAGCCGGCAATCATGCGCAGCAGCGTGGTCTTGCCACAGCCCGAAGGTCCGAGGATCGAAAAGAAGCTGCCGCGTGTTACCGAGAAAGACAACTCGTTGACCGCCACATGCCCGGCGTAGCGCTTGCCAACATGCCGGGCTTCCAGGTCAGGCTGCTGCATCCGGGATGCTGCGCGCGGCCCAGAGCCTAATTTGCGGCCTTGATGCGATCCAGCACGCGGCCTTCGATTTCTTCCAGCCCGGCTGGGACGGCGGGGTACCACTTGACGTTGTTCAGAGCCGCCGCCGGGAAGCTGGCGGCGAATTGGGCCTTCAGCTTGGCGTCCATCAATTGGTCGGCGCCTTTGGCGGCGGTGAAATTACCCGCGGCGCCTGCCACTTTGGCCGCGATTTCAGGACGCATGTTGAAGTTGATCCAGGCGTAGGCGGCCGCATCGTTTTTGCCTTTGGCGGGAATTGCAAAAGTGTCGATCCATCCCAACGCTCCGGACTTGGGCGCGATGTACTGAATGTCGGCCTTCTCGCTGTTTAGCTTCCAGCCGCCGGTGTCCCACATCATGGCGCCGACGATTTCATCGGTACGCATGCCGTTCAGCAATTGGTCCTTGTTGTCCCAGAAGAATTTCAGGTTGCCCTTGCAGGCGATCATGGTTTTGCCCAAATCGTCCATCAGCGCGATATAGGCATTGGGGTTGTCGTAAAGCGCAAATGGATCCTTGCCGGACGCAAACGCAAACGCCAGCAAGGTCGGGCGCTTCAACCGCACAGCGGTCTTGCCCTTGTAGTCGGCCTTGCACAGGTCGGGGTAATTGCTGATTTTGGCCAGCTTGGTATTGACCACCAGGCCATCCGTACCCCAGATATGGGGCAGACCGTACACCTTGCCTTGCAGCGTGGTGTTTTTCTTGGTGGCAGCCAGCATGGATGGAATGAACAACTCGGTCTTGAGTTTGCTTAAATCCATTGGTTTGTAAATTTTGAACTCCTGCTGCGGCCCGGTAATGCGGTCCTGCGAAGGCTGGGCCAGATCGAAACCCGCCCCGCCGGTGGCACGCAACTTGGAGATCATTTCCTCGTTGTTGGACAACGTTAACTCAACCTTGTAACCGGTCTCTTTCTCGAACTGGGCCATTATGTCTGCCGGTACGTAGTCGGCCCAGGTCAGCAGGCGAAGGGTTTTCTCCTGCGCCAAAACGGACGCTGACAGGCACAACGCCAGCGCTGTGGCGACCACGGTGACTTTTGCTTTCATCGGACTTCCTCGGGGGTTTGTGGACAATATTGGATGTGTGGCGGTGCAGCGGCCAACGCTAACGTGCATCGGTGACAAACACGTGACAATTTAGAGTCAAAGCCGCAATCTTAGAAAGAGGGTTTTCCCTGAATGGCGGATTGGATCGATAGCCACTGCCACCTGGATGCGCCGGAGTTTGCGGCCGATCTGGCCGCGGTTCGTGCGCGGGCGACTGCCGCCGGAGTATCACACTGCGTTGTGCCGGCGGTAGCGGTGGCAAATTTCGATCGCGTACGCGCGTTGGCACATGCCGCCGGCGACAGTTATGCGCTGGGTATTCATCCCTTGTATGTCAAGCAGGCGCGCGATGCGGACCTGCTGGAGCTGGACCGGCAACTGGGCGCGTTTATCGACGATCCAAGGCTGGTTGCGGTGGGCGAAATCGGACTCGATTTTTTTGTGCCGGAGTTGTGTCAGAGCCCCTGGCGCGAGCGGCAGGAGCATTTCTATCTGCAACAACTCAAACTCGCGCGCAAATACCAGTTGCCGGTGATATTGCACGTGCGTCGCTCGGCTGACCGCTTGCTGCGTGGCTTGCGCCTGGTCGCCTCTGACGGTGTTGGCTGGCGCGGCATCGCGCATGCTTTTGCTGGCAGTGCCCAGCAGGCCGATGCATTCATCCAGGCCGGTCTGAAGCTGGGCTTTGGCGGCGCGGTGACGTTTGAGCGGGCGCTGCAATTGCGCCGCCTGGCCAGCAGCCTGCCACTGTCGGCCGTGGTGTTGGAGACCGATGCGCCCGACATACCGCCGCACTGGCTTTACAAAACGGCCGAACGGCGCGCGGCCGGTGAAACGCAGGGGCGCAACGAACCGGCACAACTGCCACGGATTGCGGCGGTGGTGGCTGAATTGCGCGCTATCGCGCCTGCGGTGCTGGAGCGCGCGACGCTCGACAATGCCTGTGTCGCGTTGCCAAAGCTGCGTGCCTTGCTGGTATAACCCGGCATGGCATCGACCGGCACCGCCCAGCTCCCTGACGTTCATTTTTCCGACGACGGCCCGATTCGCCATCTGCACCTTGACTCGATCTGGGTCCAGGGTTCGATGTTGATCGATTCGCCCCAGGTGCTGGTGCACCAGTATGTTCAGCGCATGATGGCCTGGCTGCTGTTTGTGGATCCGGCCACGGTAGCGGCGCGCAGGGCGCTTCAGCTTGGCCTGGGAGCCGCTTCGCTGACCAAGTTTTGCCACAAGGTGCTGCGTATGCGGACGGTGGCGATTGAAATCAATCCCCAGGTGCTGGTGGCGTGCCGCGCCTGGTTCAAGCTGCCCCCCGACAATGCCCGCATGCAGGTGGTGCTGGCCGATGCGTCGCAGGAAATCCGCAAGCCGAAATGGTGGGGTACGGTGGACGCGCTGCAAGTCGATCTGTACGACCATGACGCCGCGGCGCCGGTGCAGGACAGTGAAGCGTTTTATTCCGATTGCCGTCGCCTGCTGACCCCGGATGGTTGTATGAGCGTGAATCTGTTCGGCCGGGCCTCCAGTTACCAGCGTAGTTTCGACAAAATCGGCGTGGTGTTTGGCCGCGATGCGATCTGGCCGTTCAAAGCGACCCGTGAAGGCAACACGGTGGTGTTGGCGCAAAGGCAGCTGTCGCGTCCATCGCGCGCTGTGTTGTCCGAGCGCGCCGATCAAATAGAAAAGCAGTGGAGTTTGCCTGCCGCGCAATGGGTGCGGGTGCTAAAGCCGCTGGTTGTATGACTTCCGTCACCAAATCGAAGTTGCCCGCCAAAACGCCCCACGCGGGGCCGGTGGACTGGCGCCGCCTGGTCGAGTGGTTGCTCGCCGATGGTGTGATCGCCGACGAAGAGGCACAACGCACGATCGCGCGCTGCGCCCAGGCCGAGAGCGCGCAACACCCGCTGGTGCGCCTGGCCAGTGTGTCGGTACATCGCGCGGTGGACGGACGCGTACTCGACATCGAGGCACTCACGCAGTGGCTGGCCGGACGCGCCGGTCTCGAATATTTGCGCATCGACCCGTTGAAAGTCGATGTGGGCAAGGTGGCCGACGTGATGAGTGCCGCTTACGCCGAGCGCCATCGCGTGTTGCCGGTGCAGGTCACGGCCAGCGAGGTGGTGGTAGCCACGGCCGAGCCCTTCATTACCGACTGGGTGGCGGAGGTTGAGCGGCAATCGCGTCGCAATGTGCGCCGGGTACTCGCCAGCCCGCATGAAATAGCGCGTTTCACGGCCGAGTTTTTCGCGCTCGCCAAATCGGTGCGCGCCGCCATGAAGAGCGCGGGCAACAGCGGGGGCGCGAGTTTTGAGCAATTGGTCGAGTTGGGCAAGACCAACAAGCAACTCGACGCCAACGACCAGGGCGTGGTGCAGGTGGTGGACTGGTTGTGGCAATACGCGTTCGACCAGCGTGCCAGCGACATCCACCTGGAGCCGCGCCGTGAGCAGGGCGTGATTCGCTTTCGCATCGACGGTGTGTTGCACCCGGTGTACCAAATGCCGATGGGGGTACTCAATGCGATGACGGCGCGCATCAAGTTGCTCGGACGCATGGACGTGGTGGAAAAACGCCGCCCGCAGGACGGCCGGATCAAAACCCGCAATCCTCGTGGCGATGAAATCGAGATGCGCATTTCGACCCTGCCGACTGCATTTGGCGAAAAAATGGTGATGCGTATTTTCGATCCCGATAACGCAGTCAAGGACCTTGATGCGCTCGGTTTCGGCGCGCACGACGCGCAACGCTGGGAGGCGCTGGTCAAACTGCCGCACGGCATCATCCTGGTCACCGGCCCGACCGGTTCGGGCAAGACTACCACGCTGTATTCGACACTCAAGCGGGTCGCAACCGAAGAGGTCAACGTCAGCACGGTGGAAGACCCGATCGAGATGATTGAGCCGTCTTTTAACCAGACCCAGGTCCAGCCGCAGCTAGATTTCAATTTCACTGAAGGCCTGCGCGCGCTGATGCGCCAGGACCCGGACATCATCATGGTGGGCGAGATCCGCGATCTGCAAACCGCCGAGATGGCGGTGCAGGCGGCGCTGACCGGACACCTGGTTTTTTCGACTCTGCACACCAACGACGCGCCGTCGGCCGTGACCCGGCTACTGGAATTGGGGATTCCGTCTTACCTGATCAATGCCACGTTGCTTGGGGTGTTGGCGCAGCGCCTGGTGCGCACCCTGTGCAAGCAGTGCAAGCTCAAGGACGATGGCGCGACCCGCGAAGCTTTGGCGGAGGTGGTGCGGCCGTGGAAAATCAATGGCGGTTACCGGCCCTTCAAGCCGGTGGGGTGTGTGGACTGCCGCATGACGGGCTTTCTCGGTCGCATGGGCCTGTATGAACTGCTGGTGGTCAGTGAAGCGTTCAAGGGCACGGTCAGTCGCGAGCCCAACATCGACGCCTTGCGCCGCCAGGCGGTCCAGGATGGCATGCGGCCGTTGCGCCTGGCGGGCGCGCTTCGGGTGGCTGAAGGGGTGACGGTGATGGCCGAAGTATTGGCCTCGACACCGCCAATGTCTTGACCGGCGGCGGACCGTCCGGCTGGACATAGGTGAAATCCAGAAGTCGGATGTACCGGTTTAGCGTGCACAATGGCAATGCAAAAAACTGTCTGAGGAGACAATCCATGAATATCAAGAGTCAAAAAGACTTTTTCTCCGGCCTGATGTTCACGGCCGTCGGAGTTGCTTTTGCGTGGGGTGCGACCAGCTACAAGGTAGGCGACGGGGCGCGTATGGGCCCGGGTTATTTCCCGCTGTTGCTGGGGGTGTTGCTCGCTATTTTGGGCGCCGTCATAATTTTCGAGTCGCTGGTGGTGGAGACCGAAGATGGCGAAAAGATCGGCACTTGGGCCTGGAAGCCGCTGTTTTTCATCATCGCCGCCAACCTGGTGTTTGGGGCATTGCTGGGCGGGTTGCCGAGTATCAAACTGCCGGCCATGGGTCTGATTGCCGGCATTTACGCTTTGACATTTATCGCTGCACTGGCAGGCGACGAGTTCAAACTCAAGGAGATCGTGGTGCTGGCCACAATTCTGGCGATCATGAGTTACCTGGCGTTCATCGTGCTGCTCAAGTTGCAGTTCCCGGTGTGGCCTGCGTTCATTACCGGTTAAGGAAACAGACATGGACTTGATTGCAAACCTCTCCCTGGGTTTTGGCGTGGCCTTCACGCCCATCAACTTGTTGTACGCTTTTATCGGCTGCCTGTTGGGCACAGTGATTGGCGTGGTGCCCGGCATCGGCCCGCTGGCGACGATTGCCATGTTGCTTCCCGCCACCTACGCCTTGCCGCCGGTTTCGGCCTTGATCATGTTGGCCGGTATTTATTACGGTGCGCAGTACGGTGGCTCTACTACCGCGATCCTGGTCAATCTGCCGGGAGAAGCGTCGTCCGTGGTGACGGTGATCGACGGGCACCAGATGGCAAAACAGGGCCGGGCCGGGCCGGCGCTGGCGGCCGCGGGGCTGGGTTCGTTTTTTGCGGGTTGTGTCGGCACCCTGGTGTTGGCGGCCTTTGCCGTGCCACTGACCGAAGTGGCATTCAAGTTTGGCCCGGCAGAATATTTTTCGCTCATGGTTTTGGGCCTGATTGGCGCCGTCGTGCTGGCGTCGGGTTCGCTGCTCAAAGCGGTCGGCATGATCTTTCTTGGCCTGTTGATGGGTCTGGTGGGCACCGACGTGAATTCAGGCGTGGCGCGCTTCAGTTTCGACATTCCGGAACTCACCGACGGGATCGGCTTCATCGTGATCGGTATGGGTATTTTCGGTTATGGCGAAATCATCTTTAACCTGGGCAAACACATCAGTGAACGCCAGATTTTCACGGCCAAGGTGACGGGGCTGCTGCCGACCAAACAAGACTTCAAACGCATGACGCCGGCGGTGTTGCGGGGCACCACGTTGGGATGCATGTTGGGTATTTTGCCGGGTGGTGGTGCCCTCATGGCGGCGTTTGCGGCCTATACGATCGAGAAGAAAACCAGATTGCAACCGGGGGAAGTACCATTCGGCAAAGGCAATATCCGTGGTGTCGCCGCGCCCGAGGCGGCCAACAACGCGGCCTCGCAAACCTCGTTCATTCCGCTGCTGACATTGGGCATCCCGCCCAACGCCGTGATGGCCTTGATGGTCGGCGCGATGACGATCCACAACATCCAGCCCGGCCCACAGGTGATGACCAGCAACCCGCAGTTGTTCTGGGGTCTGATCGCCTCGATGTGGATTGGCAACGCGATGTTGATCATCCTGAACTTGCCGCTGATTGGCATCTGGATCAGGCTGCTGACCGTGCCCTACCGCTGGTTGTTCCCGGCGATTGTGTTGTTCTGCGCGATCGGGGTTTATTCGACCAACAACAATACCTTTGATATCTGGATGGTGGCGATTTTCGGCGTCATTGGTTATCTGTTCATCAAACTCGGCGCAGAACCGGCTCCCCTATTGCTGGGCTTCATCCTGGGCCCGATGATGGAAGAAAACCTGCGCCGGGCGCTGCTGTTGTCGCGCGGCGACTGGAGCGTATTTGTCACGCGTGGCCTGTCCGCCAGCCTGCTCGCGGTGGCGGCATTGTTGCTGGTGATCGTGTTGTTGCCGGCGGTGAAGAAAAAGCGCGAAGAGACTTTTGTCGAGGATTGAGCGGCACCACTTGTGCAAGAGCGGCACCCTCGGGTGCCGTTTCCGTTGCGGCAGCCCCTGTAAATTTGTTTATCGACGATTCACATTCCATATCCGGAGCACCAACATGACCCAAACAAAAGTCAAAGCCGTTCAAATCGATCAAAACGGAGGGCCCGAGCAACTCAAGCTTGTGGATGTCGTCGTCGGCGAGCCCGGGCCGGGCGAAATCCGCATTCGCCACCGGGCGGTTGGCTTGAATTTCATCGACGTTTACCAGCGCAGCGGCCTGTACGCCCTGCCAATGCCACTGCGACTTGGCATGGAAGCGTCGGGTGTGGTTGAGGCGGTGGGGGAGGGGGTCGCGCACCTGAAGCCGGGGGACCGCGCCGCGTATGCCAGCCAGCCACCCGGCAGCTACAGTGAAGCGCGTGTGATGCCGGCCAAGTGTGTGTGCAGGTTGCCGGATGCGATCTCGTTTGAGACCGGGGCCGCGATGATGCTCAAGGGCCTGACGGCCCAGTACCTTCTCAAGCGCACGCTGCCGCAAGGTGGCCTGCTGGCGGGCGACCATGTACTGTTTCACGCGGCCGCCGGAGGGGTCGGGCTGATTGCCTGCCAGTGGGCCAATGCGATGGGCCTTCAATTGATTGGTACCGCTGGCTCGGACGCCAAATGTGCGCTGGCGCGCGAGCATGGGGCAGCGCATGTGATCAACTATGCAACCGAGGACTTCCTGGCCCGGGTCAAGGAGATCACGGGTGGCCGGGGTGTCAAAGTGGTGTACGACTCGGTCGGCAAGGACACCTGGGACAAGTCGCTGGACTGCTTGTCTCCGTTCGGTCTGATGGCCAGTTTTGGTAATGCGTCAGGCGCCGTGCCGCCGTTTGCCCCCGGCATCCTGGGAGCCAAGGGTTCGATCTACGTGACGCGGCAAACCTTGTTTGCCCACATCGCCACCCGTGAGAGCACGCAATCCATGGCCAATGACCTGTTCGAAGCCGTTAGCAGCGGCAAGGTGAAGATCAGGATCGATCAGCGTTACCCGCTGGCGCAGGTGCAGCAAGCACATCGCGACCTTGAAGCGCGCAAAACCACTGGCTGCACTATCCTCACGTTGTGAATGGTTGGCGACAGAGCCTGCCCACTGCGTGTGGCTGCGGTCCGTCCCGCAAGGTTGACTTCCGACGAAGTGTTGGCGACAGAGCTTGCCCACTGCGTGTGGCTGCGGTCTGTCCCGCAAGGTTGACTTCCGACATCCGACGAAGTGTTGGGGACAGAGCTGGCCCACTACGTGTGGCTGCGGTCTGTCCCGCAAGGTTTTACAAATCCGGAGCCTCCAGCACCGACTGCCGGAGCCGGTTGGGCGCGAGCGCCCCAGCCGAATCCAGAATCGGGTAGGCGATCGAGCAGATGTGCGAGTTGATTCGTTTTAAGTCGCTGATAAGGTCCAGGTGCAGGGAACTGGTTTCAATGCTTTGTACGGTGTTGACGGCCAGCCGCCCGAGGTGGGTGGAAGCGTATTCCCGTTCCAGGTCGCGGAAGCGTGTTTTCTCTTCCAGCAGTTTTTGGGCGTCGCGCACATTGCCGTGCAGGAACACACTCATGCCCAGGCGCAGGTTATCCACCAGCCGGGCGTGCAAGTCGCTGATCTCGGTGATTCCAGCGTCTGAAAACTCGCGGCCGGGATTTATCTTCTTGTCTTCGATATCGATCAGGATGCGCTCAACAATATCACCGATCTGCTCCATGTTGATTGTGAAACTGATGATGTCGGTCCAACGCCGGCCTTCGTTGTCGCTCAGAGCCTCGCGCGACATCTTGGTCAGGTAGTACTTGATATCGGTGTACAACTCGTCAACCGTATCGTCCATTTTGCGCAGATCCTGGGACAGCTTGCGGTCGTTGTGTTTGATCACGCGTAGCATACCGGTCAACATCGATTCCACCACGTCAGCCTGGTGCATCGCCTCGCGCACGGCGCAGGAGATGGCTAGCGACGGTGTCGCAAGCGCGCTCGCGTCAAGGTGCCGCTGGCGTCCGGCCACCGTATTACGTTCGGGCTTGGGCAACAACTTCTCGACCCAGCGCGCCACCACCTGGGTAAGACCAATGAAGATCACGCCGACCACGACGTTGAAGCTCAGATGAAACAAGACCACCAGCGTCGCCAGTTCGGGCATCCACAGGCGCATGTTTTGCAGCCAGTGGCCCACGAACGGTGCCGCAATCGCGATGCCGATTATCTTGAACAGAAGATTGCCCAATGGCACCTGGCGCGTCTGGACGCTCGAATTGAGTGTTGTCAGCACCGCCAGCAGGCCGCTGCCCAGGTTTGCGCCCAGCACCAGACCGAGCGCGACGTCGATCGGAACGACACCGGTGGTCGCCAGCGTAGCCGTCAGCAGCACGATCGCCAGGCTGGAGTATGCCAACACCGACACAACGGCTCCGGCGGTGATTTCCAGCAGCAGGTCGCTGCTAAGCGACGCAAGCAGCGCCTTGACCGCCGGCGCCTTGGTCAACACGCCGGCCGACGCCGACACCAGACCCAAGGCCAGCAGCATAAGCCCCAGCCCAATCAGGATGCGTCCCACCCGCCCGACAGTGGTCGACTGGCGGGTGATGAAAAGCACAACGCCAATGAATATGAATAACGGAGACAACCACGAGAGGTCGCGCGAAAAAGCGACCGCCATCAGGCTGGTGCCAATGTCGGCGCCCAGCATGACCGCCAGCGCGGAGGGCAGCGACATCAGTCCCTGGCCGACAAACGACGCCACGATCAGCGCCGTGGCGGTGCTCGACTGCACCAGCGCCGTGACGCCCAGGCCGGATACGACCGCGTTGAGCCGGTTGCTGGCACTCTTGGCCAGAACGTTGCGCAGACTTGCACCCATCACACGCAATATGCCGGTGCGCACCAGATGGGTGCCCCATACCAGCAGGGCGATGGCGGCAAGAAGGTTTAGCAGGTGGGTCAAGCAACTCCTTAGCGGGCGCGCCTGACACGCAGAATTTCATCCAGAATCAAGGCACCCGCTCCGATGGTAATCGCGCTATCGGCCAGATTGAAAGAGGGAAAGTACCATCCGCCATAGTGAAACTGCAAGAAATCCACGACATAGCCGTTCAGTATGCGGTCGATAACGTTGCCGATGGCGCCTCCGAGGATGCAGGCCAGCGCAAATGAAAACAGCCTCTGCCCGGAATGGGACTTGAGCATCCACACAATGAATAACGCCGCCCCGAGTCCGATGGCGGTAAAGAACCAGCGCTGCCAGCCCGATGCGTCAGCCAGGAAGGAAAACGCTGCCCCCAGGTTGTGTACGCGCACCAGGTTGAAAAAGCTCGTCACATAGGTGATGTCGCCGAGTTTGTAGTAACCGAGCAGCATGACCTTGGTGAACTGGTCGGCGATCAGAATGATCAGCGCCAGACCGAGCCACGGCAGCATGCCGCTGGCGACGGAGTGCGAACGCTTCGCCATCACGCGATCTTTCTCATTTCGCCCGGGCCATACAGATTGCTGGTGCAGCGCGCGCAAATCGCCGGGTGAGACGGGTCTTGGCCGACATCTTCGCGGTAATGCCAGCAGCGCTCGCATTTGTCATGAGGGCTAGCGACAACATCTACAAGAGCGTGCTCCAAAGCTTCACTTTCGTGGTGTTCGTTGAGTTGCTCGTTCACATTGATCGAAAACTTCGAAGTGATGAATATGAACTTCAGTTCGTTTTCATTTCCATCAAAGGTGCGAAGCCAGGCGGCGTCTCCCGCGTTGCAGGTAATGGTCACTTCCGCTTGAAGGCTTGAGCCAATCGCACCCATTTCTCGTTTTTGTTCGATTGCCCGAAGGACTTTGGAGCGCAGTCGCTGCAGGTGGCCAGACCATCGCCCGAGGAGCATTTCGTCTCTCGAGTCGAACTTTGCATAGGTTTCCATGAAGATGGATTCCGAAGCGCCCACGATCTTCCATGCCTCCTCGGCGGTAAAGCTCAGGAATGGCGCCATCCAGCGCAGCATGGCCTGGGTTATCTGCCACAACGCGGTTTGCGCACTGCGCCGCGCCGGCGATTTCCGCGCCGCGGTGTAGAGACGGTCTTTGAGTATGTCGAGGTAAAAGGAACCGAGGTCTTCGCTGCAATAGATCTGTAGTTTCGACACCACCGGGTGAAATTCGTACATCTTGTAATGCGCCAAGATGTCGGCCTGCAATTGCGCCGCCCGCGCCAGCGCATAGCGGTCTATTTCAAGCATCTGGTCCACTGGCACCGCATCGGTGGCGGGGTCGAAATCACTGGTATTGGCGAGCAGGAACTTGAGCGTGTTGCGGATGCGCCGGTAGGTGTCCACCACACGAGCCAGGATCTTGTCGTCACCGGCTATGTCACCCGAGTAGTCGCTAGCGGCGACCCACAGCCGGATGATCTCCGCGCCGAGTTTGCGCCAGGTTTCTTGCGGGTCCACGCCATTGCCCAGGCTTTTGCTCATCTTGCGCCCCTGGCTGTCGACGGTAAATCCGTGCGTCAGAATTCCCTTGTAGGGTGCGCGCCCGTACATGGCGCAGGCGGTTAGCAGGGACGAGTGAAACCAGCCGCGGTGCTGGTCGTGCCCCTCCAGGTAAAGGTCGGCTTGCGGGCCGGTGGCATGGCCGCTGCCGGCATGCGAGCCCATTAGCACAGTGGTGTGGGTGGTGCCTGAGTCGAACCAGACTTCCAGTATGTCACTGCTCTTTGAGTAGTGTGGGGCGTCGTCGTCACCAATGATGGACTCCGGCGTCGCCTTGCTCCAGGCCTCTATGCCGCCACTCTCAACCATGGCCGCGGCAAGGTCCAGGATCTCCATCGTGCGCGGATGCAGTTCGCCGGAGTCCCGGTGGATGAAAAAGGGCAAGGGAACACCCCAGCTGCGCTGGCGGCTGATGCACCAGTCCGGCCTCCCGGCGATCATGTCGCGCAGGCGCGTCTTGCCGTTCGCGGGGTAGAACGAGGTTTGCTCGATCGCGTCAAGCGCCAACTGGCGCAGCGTCTTGGGCGCCTTGTCCGTGGTGAAAACACCCTCGCCGGCATCCATCCGAATGAACCACTGGGCCGCCGCGCGGTAGATCACCGGCGTGTTGTGGCGCCAGCAATGCGGATAACTGTGCAGCAGGTCGGAAGTGGCGAACAGGCGGCCCGCGCTGCGCAGGGTGTTGATGATTTCTGGGCCGGCCTTCCAGATGTTGAGTCCGCCGAACAGTGGCAGCTCCGGGGCATATCGTCCGTTACCTTGCACCGGATTGAGGATCTGCTCCACCTGCATGCCATGGGTTACACAACTGTTGAAGTCTTCCACGCCGTAGGCGGGCGACGAGTGCACCAGGCCGGTACCGTCTTCGGCGGTAGCGTAATCCGCCAGGAACACCGGAGACAGCCTGTCATAACCAGCATCGACGTGCGCCAGAGGATGGTGGAAATTGATCCCGGCCAGCGATCTACCCAACGTGGTTGCGATGACAGCGCCGGTGAGTTGGTAGCGGTCGAGACATTTGTCGACCAGACTTGAAGCGAGCAGCAACAGGCCGCGCGCCGTGTCGACCAATGCATAGTCCAGTTCGGGATTCAGGTTCAGCGCCTGGTTGGCGGGAATAGTCCACGCGGTGGTAGTCCAGATGACGGCAAAAGCGGGCTTGTCCAGCCGCGCCAGGCCGAACCCTGACGCCAGTCGCTCGGGTTCGGAGCACAGGAAACCCACGTCCAGCGTTTGCGACTTCTTGTCCGCATATTCGATCTCAAATTCGGCCAATGAAGATCCGCAGTCAAAACACCAGTACACCGGCTTAAGACCGCGGTAAACAAAGCCGCGCTCGATGACGCGTTTGAAAGCGCGGATCTCGTCAGCTTCATTCTTGAAGTCCATTGTGCGGTAGGGGTGGTCCCACGCGCCGAGCACGCCGAGCCGCTTGAAGTCTGCCATTTGTATCGCAATTTGCTCCGTGGCAAAGACGCGGCTCCTGGCTTGCATCTCGTCGCGCGGCAGGTTGCGGCCGAACTTCTTTTCGATCGCGTTTTCGATTGGCAAGCCGTGGCAATCCCAGCCCGGAATGTACTGCGCGTCAAACCCTTCGAGCTGGCGCGCCTTGACAACCATGTCTTTTAGGATCTTGTTGACCGCGTGGCCCATGTGGATCTGGCCATTGGCGTAAGGTGGCCCATCGTGGAGGATGAACTTGGACGCGCCAACACGCGCGTCACGCAATTTCACGTAGATCCCTTTTTCGTCCAAGTCTTTGGCCCACAGCGGCTCGCGCTTTGGCAAGTCGCCGCGCATTGGAAACGGCGTGTCGGGCAAATTGAGGGTACTGCGGTAATCGGCGTTTTCAGTCATGACGGTGTTGACGCCAGCTTGTTTGCCGCTGGCGTTGTGGAAGCTGGAGAATTCAAAGCCGGCCGGGACGACCGGGTGCCATATTGAGCAAGTCCATCGGCGAAAAGTAGCGGCACCGCCGAAGCACGCGACGGCTGGGCGAAACCGTTCGCCGGCTAAATTCGGTCTCGTGTGGTCTGACGGCTCGTTTTGGCGTGCATGGCGGCGAAGTAGGCGCGCGCGTTTTCACAGTCCATGGATATGCCGCGTTGCAGCGCTTCCAGGCCATCGTACTTGAGTTCACCGTGCAGTTTGTGAAGCAGTTCCACACGAATGATCTTACCGTAGCCACCGTCTGGCCCTAAACCAGCAGGCCAATCCAGACAATGGGTCTCCAGCAGCACCCGACCGCCATTCACGTCATCGGAGTCCAGCGACGGACGAATGCCGAGGTTGGCCACGCCGGGCAACGGCGTATGGGCCAAGCCGTACACCAGCACGACGAAAATTCCACTTGCCGCCGGCTTCCAATGTGCAAATCGCAGGTTGAGGGTCCGAAATCCGAGGTCGCGACCCAGCTTGCGCCCATGTACGACGTGACCAGAAATGCGATACGGACGGCCAAGCAGCCGGGCCGCGTCTTCCATGCGTCCGTCACCCAGCGCTTCACGGACCGCCGAGCTTGATACGCGCAGTCCGTGCACTTCGTAGCTGTTCATACGCGCCACGTCAAATCCTTGTGCGTCGCCGGCCGCGTCCAGCATGGCATAGTCGCCGGCGCGGCGGGCACCAAACCTGAAGTCGTCACCGACCAGAACATATTTCGCGCCCAAGCCGCGAACCAGCACCGACGCGATAAACGCCGCCGGGGCCTGGGCAGCCAGACGGGCATCAAACGGCAACACGACGGCCTGGTCAACGCCGCAGTTGGCGAGGTCGGTCAATTTGTCACGTAGTGTTCCGATACGCGCCGGCGCCTGTTGTTGCCGGCCCGTGGTCGCGGCAAAGTAATCCCGGGGATGGGGTTCAAAAGTGAGCACGCAGCTACCTATTGCTCGTTGTGCGGCTTCGCTGCGCAGCAGGGCAAGCATCGCCTGGTGGCCGCGGTGCACCCCATCGAAGTTGCCAATCGTGAGGGCACACGTGCACGCCATGCCCGATTGTTGGAGACCGCGAAATACTTTCATTCGAGTGTTATGTTTTTGATAGCAAGGTCTGTCGCGCCATCGGGCGCGAACGGTGGATGTAATGGAAAACGGTTATATTGTGAACCAGTTGCAAGAGTCGTCAGGCTCATTTGCTCGCGCTGGAAAATTGAATTTTCCGTTAACGGTTTATTGCGTCGATTCAGGAGGCGTGTCTTGAAGGTTTTGAAGCTGTCAGCGCAGGGATTGCCGCAGTCGTGGATTTCGCTTGAACAGGCGGTGATTCATTACGCTGCCGGTGAGGTGCGTTGGGAATCTGGCGGCGAAGTCGCTGTATTTCATGGCGGCTACAGCGCGATGACCGGTGAGCAGTCGATTATCACGGTCAATAGCATCATAGGCACCAAGGGCGTGCCGAATATCAATCCGTTCAACCTGAAGCCGGGGTTGACCAACAGCAAACTATTTGCGCGGGACCGCAATGTCTGTGCTTATTGTGGCCAGCATTTCCATGAGGAAAGCCTGACGCGTGAGCACATAATTCCCTTCGCTCAAAACGGCATCGATAGCTGGATGAATGTGGTCACCGCGTGCCGTCCCTGCAATCATCGCAAGAGCAGCCGCACGCCCGAGCAGGCCCATATGCCACTGCTGTATGCGCCTTACGTGCCCAGTCTGTGGGAAGACTTCATTCTGCGAAACCGGCGTATTCTTGCCGATCAGATGGAGTTTTTGATGACGCACTTGCCGAAGTCGTCACGACTGATGGCCTAGCAGGAAATAGGTACGCATCAAGCCTTTGCCCTTGACTTCGATTTCGCCCCGGTGTTCAAATCTGAAATCGCCTTCAAGCGCCTTGTAGAGTTCCTCGCTGACCTGTATTTTGCCCGCCACGCCCAAGGATTCCATACGACTGGCGGTATTGACAGCGTCGCCCCAGACGTCATAAAGAAATCGCTTTAGTCCTATGACGCCAGCCACGGTAGGTCCGACATGGATGCCGGTCCGAATGGATAGGTCGAATCCCGTGCGCCGCTTGTAAGACACCATGCTGCCAAGCATATCGAGCGCCAGACTTGCAACGGATGCCGTGTTGCCTTTGCCGACCACCATGTAGGCGTCGCCAATGGTCTTGATTTTCTCCACGTTGTAGCGGTCCACCAGTGTGTCGAAGTCGGAAAAAATCTCATTCAGTACCTGCACCACCGCGTCCGGTGAACGCTCGGCGGAAAACTTCGTGAAACCCACGATGTCGGCAAACAGCACTGTCATCTTTTGGTACTTCTCAGCCTTTACCGAATTGTTGTTCTTGAGTTCATTGGCAATCGACATCGGAAGCGCGTTGTAAAGCACCCGGTCGGCCCGCGCGCGTTCGTATTCGACCAGGCGCTTCTCGCGGTACAGCGCGCGATTCATGTTCATCAGGTAGCTGTCGAGCAACAGGGAAACAATTGCCAGCGCCACCAGATTGATGGCCGCGCCGCTGGTGTAAAACGTTCCCCGGTGGTCGAACCAGAAAATGAACAAGACCAGAGCGGCGGTGCTGGCGATGTTGAGGATCTTGCGCAAATTTCCCGGGAAGCAAAATACGCACACCATGGTCAACAGAAAGATTGCGTAGGTCGATAAGTCGCCGCTGAGCATCCATGAAATGAATGCGAACCAAGAAAAAAGCCCGGCACCACCAACAAAAAAAGCGATCAGGAAATTGCTGCGCGTTTCGTGTGTCGCGCCGAATCTGGCCGCCACGAGGAAAACCAGAAAATACAGCACTGCACACGCGTGCCACGCGATCAGGTAGAAGTGTTGCGGATTTGCGCCCCAAACACCGGCACGGTGCAGGACCGGATCGACGACCAACAGCATGATCGCGACCACCACCAAGCCCAGGCGGCACATCGGCGCCAGCATAGAGAACGACCTTTTGGTCAACCATTGTTCGAAGCCTTCACCGGTATCGTCGTCGGCCTGGGCACCAGGCTTGCCAACAATGGTCTCCATTTGTTCTCCCTCACCGTCGGTTTCAGGAAACCGGACATTGGTCCCCGTCAGCCACAGTCTAGCGGCACAGTGCGCGCTTCGGGCCAGCGCGGTGTCTGGCACGCCACGTTTTTCGCGCGCTGCGGGAATCCGTGATCGATCAGGCGAATACGCCAGCGCTGTCCTGCATGCGGCCGGCGACTTCGCCCAGATGGTGTATGGTGTCTCCAAAAGTCATTTCCATCTGCGTGAGCCGCTTGAAATAGTGGCTAATCATGTGCTCGTCGGTGACGCCAATGCCGCCGTGGAATTGAATTGCCTGCTGGCCGACAATTCGCATTGAATTGCCCAACTGGAATTGGGCGCGCGCCAGCGCCGCGCGCCGCTTCGGCGCTGGCAAGTTGAGCTTGAGCGAGGCGTAGTAGCTCATGGAGCGCGCCAACTCAAGCTGCATTTTCATGTTGGCCGCGTCGCTCTGCTCTTCAGAGGCAAATGCCAAATCCATGTGGGCGGCTTCCAGATGTTTCTGCCTGCGACGGGTCGCATGCTTGTCGTCAATCGTGCATTGTCGGTACAGGCATTTGATCATGTCTGTCCAGGTGGCGACAAGCCCAATTCCGCGCACAAGATTTGCAATGTCTCACGCAGACGCGCCACTTCCGCTTCGAGCCGCTCCACACGCGCCACTGTGTTGAAGGCGCAGGGATCGTCAGCCGAGCGCGCAGTGCTCATCCCGGCGCCTTGCGTTGCGTCGATGGGCCCACAAAGCAGGTGCGCCCATCGCTGTTCGCGGGTGCCGGGCGCACGGGCCAGTTTGATGACCAGGGGGCCTCCCTTTTCCGGGGCGCGGTCCTGCAATTCTTCCAGGAACCCTTCCACAGACGAGATGTCGGAGAACTTGTACCAGCGTTCAGTGTTCAATCGCAGCTCCGCCGCGGTTTGAGGGCCGCGCAGCATCAGGAGTCCCAGCAACACGGCCGATTGCTCAGGCACTCCGATGGCGCGTTGAAAATTGTGGTCATAACGTGCCGAGCGACCGCCGCTGGCTTCACGCACGAGCCCGGCGGATTGCAATGCGGTAAGGGCAGCGGCAACCTGCGTTTCGCTCAGCTCCATCAGCGGATCACGGCTGGTTTTTTGGTTGCAACCCAATACCAGTGCGTTGAGGGTTAGCGGATAGCTGTCAGGAACGGTACGGGCCTTTTCCATCAAGGTGCCAAGTGCGCGGGCCTCGGCGGGAGTCAGGGTCAGAATGGAAGCGGGCAGGGTCATAATTCGTCCAAACATGAAAAACATCGTCATTTTGATCTCTGGCGGTGGGTCCAACATGGCCGCCATCCTCGAGGCCGCGCAGCGCGATTGTTGGTACGAGAGATGGGGCGCGCGAGTGGCTGCTGTCATCAGCAACCAGAAACATGCGCGGGGTCTGGTGCTGGCACGGGAACGGTCGATTGCGACGGAGGTGCTGGACCACGCGGCGTTTGCAACACGTGACGCTTTTGACGATGCACTTTCAAAGGCAATTGACCGCTACGAAGATCCGGGGCAAAACGTTCTGGTGGTATTGGCAGGCTTCATGCGTATTCTCACGCCGGGTTTTGTGACTCGGTATGCTGGACGGCTTCTCAACATCCATCCTTCACTGCTGCCGGCGTTTCCAGGATTGCGCACGCACCAGCGTGCCCTGGAATCGGGTTGCAGATTCGTTGGTGCCACAGTGCACCAAGTGACGTCCGATCTGGACCATGGTCCAATCCTGGCGCAGGCCGTCGTTCCAGTGCTGCGCGGGGACACAGCAGACGATTTGGCGTCGCGCGTACTTACCCAGGAACACCAGATATATCCGCGCGCGATAGCCGATCTGCTTCAAAAAAGTTAGGGTACGACAGACACTTTTTCAGTGTCGTACGGATTTCCTGGTCTGACCAACGACGGCAATAGACACCATAGCGGTGCCCGCGTCCGTGCGCAGGGCCGTGGCGGGTGGTTGCACTGTGGACACTGCGCGCCAATTCGATGGCGCATTCAGGTCTCAGGCAAAAATCCATGTCCATGTGAATCGCCGCTGCCGAACCGGGTACAGCGGGCGACAAAGCGGCTCCAGAGTTTCGCCGTGCCGCATAGTCGCGATGACTTCGTGCCGCATGCTTTTGAGATGCCGGTATTGGCATTCACGAGTCTCAATCTGGGGAGGGAGTATTGAGTCGGTCATGGGACAATCGTTGTAAATGCATCCAAAAGCCTTGCTTGACGCCTGTTCCGAACTCGTCCGCCTCACGCTCAAATTCGATCATCCGGCCGATGCGATCGTTTCTCGATTTTTCCGCGACCATCGGGACTTTGGCCCACGCGAACGCGCCACGTTGGCTGAGACTGTTTATACCGTTCTTCGGAAGAAGCTGCTATTTGACCATTACGCCCCATCTGGAAGCGGACCCAAGGAGCGGCGCTTGGCGATTTTGGGTTTTTACGGGCCGGGCGAGTTTCTGCGCGGCGCCCTGAGCGAGCAAGAAATGAATTGGCTCGATCAATGCGAAAAAGTAACTGTGTCCGATTTGATGGAACGCCACCGCCACAACTTGCCGGAGTGGTTGGTGCAGCCTCTAAAAGAGCAGCTGGGTGCTGAATTCTGGCCACTTGCAGAAAGCCTTAATCTGGGTGCCGGGCTCGACTTGCGCGTGAATGCACTCACCGCCAAACGAGAGGAGGTGCGAAAAGAATTGGCCCGGGCGGGCATCAAGGCGGTGCCTACACCTTATTCACTCTGGGGCCTGCGCATTGCGGGCAAACCATCGTTGAATAAACTGGAAGTGTTCACCCGTGGTGCTTTTGAGGTACAGGACGAGGGTTCCCAATTGCTGGCCATGCTGGTGGATGCCAAGCGCGGTGAAATGGTGGTGGATTTCTGCGCCGGAGCCGGTGGCAAGACGCTGGCATTGGGGGCCGCAATGCGCAGCACTGGACGCCTCTATGCCTTTGATACTTCTGCGCACCGTTTGGCCGCGCTCAGGCCCCGCTTGGCACGCAGCGGATTGTCAAACGTGCATCCAGTGGCAATTGCGCATGAACGTGATGATCGCATCAAGCGTCTTGCCGGCAAGATTGATCGCGTCCTGGTCGATGCCCCATGCTCGGGACTGGGCACTTTGCGGCGTAACCCAGATCTCAAATGGCGGCAAGACCTGAGGTCGGTCGAGGAAATGGCGGTCAAACAACTTGCGATCCTGCAAAGTGCGGCGCGACTGTTGAAGTCCGGTGGCCGTTTGGTCTACGCCACCTGTAGCCTGTTGGCGCAGGAAAATGAAGTAGTCGCCCAGAAATTTTCCGAGCAAAATCTTGAGTTTGCGCCACTTGACGTAGGCTTAACCATGCCCATCTTGAGTGTTGAAGACGCGAAAAGTCTGTGCGGTGGTGGTACAAACGAACTTCGCTACCTCCGCCTGTGGCCTCATTTGCACGCAACGGACGGTTTTTTTGCGGCAGTTTGGCAAAAGAAGTAGAGTTTTAGACACTTTTAGGCCCTTGAAGTGTTTTGGCCATGTGCAGTGGCCATGTGCAGTAGCCAAAATGGTCACTAAGCCTTAAAATGCTGGGTTGTGCGGGACGGCGTGTTTTTGCCCCTGTGTCCGATTCACATCTTCGAGAGAGTTGATAAGTATGTTCTTACCCGACTGGGCAATGTTGAATGCGACCATTGATTGGTTGTCGTATGGATTTTGGGACCTGTCATGGTGGCAAATTCTCCTATATACGTTGTTTACCACCCATATCACCATTGCCAGCGTCACAATTTACCTGCATAGACACCAAGCGCATCGCGCGATGGACCTGCATTCGATTCCAACGCACTTTTTTCGATTCTGGCTGTGGGTTGGTACTGGTCAGGTAACAAAAGAATGGGTTTCCATCCACCGTAAACACCACGCGAAATGCGAGACGGTGGACGATCCGCACAGCCCCGTTGCGCATGGCATCAAGAAGGTTTTTTGGCAGGGTGCCGAGTTATACCGGGCCGAATCCAAGAACCAGGAAACTTTAAGCAAATACAGCCAAGGGTGTCCGAACGACTGGATTGAGCGTAACGTTTATTCACGGTATAGCTGGCAGGGTGTGGGTTTGATGATGATTCTGGACTTGGCCCTGTTCGGCGCGGCTGGTCTGGCCGTATGGGCGGTGCAAATGGCGTGGATTCCGGTCACCGCTGCGGGAGTTATCAATGGTATTGGCCATTATTGGGGTTATCGCAATTTTGAGGCGCCTGACGCGAGTACCAATATCGTGCCATGGGGTGTGTTGATTGGCGGCGAAGAGCTGCACAACAACCATCACACTTATCCCACTTCGGCCAAATTCTCAGTCAAGCCGTATGAATTTGATGTCGGCTGGCTCTACATTAGCTTGTTGCAGAAAATCGGCTTCGCAAGGGTGAAAAAAACCCCGCCCAAATTGCAGTTTGGCAATATTCGGCCGGTCGCCGATGAGAAAACCTTGGAGGCACTGATTGCCAACCGCTATGAAGTCATGGCGGGTTACGCGAGCGATCTTCGGCGAGCGTGCACAGAGGAAATTACCGCCCTTAAAGCTAGGCACGGAGATGTCGCGGTACTGGAGGCAGCCAAACGCTGGATTCATCGCGACGCCGACAAAGTGCCGGCGGCTGCGATATCAAAACTCGTCCAGGCGCGAGCGGCGCACCCGGTGTTGGATAAGATGGTGGTAATGCGCGAAGAGTTGCGCCAGTTCTGGCTCAATACCTCACATTCGCGTGAGCATTTGGCGGGCGATTTGCAAGCTTGGTGTTATCGGGCGGAGGCCAGCGGGATATCGGCTTTGCAGGAGTTATCGATGAGGCTGCGAGCTGCTCGGGCCTAAGTTTGCACGGCACGGTCGCTTCGGCCATGAGCCCGGTCAAGGCGGGTAGTTTGATTCTGAAATCATTGGTTTTTTGACTCTCGCGAATCACTGTAACAAAGGAAAAGCCCGAACGCGTCGGGCTTTTTTCATCCGGTCAAAACCGGGGCTATTTCAGCTTGATTTCTTTGTAGTCCACATGCTTGCGAGCTTTGGGATCAAATTTTTTGATCAACATTTTTTCCGGCATGGTTTTTTTTTGTTCTTGCTGGTAGTGTAGAAGTGCCCAGTGCCGGCCGTGGATTCCAGCTTAATTTTTTCGCGTGGCCGATGGTTTGCACGCTCACGACGTTGTAAGACCAGCCCGCCGCAAAGTGGTCAAGATATTTCAC
>JANNGR010000225.1:0-3496 GCA_031403955.1 Betaproteobacteria bacterium | reverse complement strand
TATGCATCGGGGCCAGCGGGCGAGTCTGGGAAACCAGGCGGACCACGCAATCAAGGCCGAATATAAGGACGCAGCCGACTTCTTCGCACCGCAACACAAATTCTTCTTGCTACCCGGGAGGCATCCATATAAGACAACATGCAATCCCTGGAGTTGGCACAAGGACTGGACCTGCCAAAACGCGCCATCGCGTTGGTCCTGGCGGGCGGGCGCGGAAGCCGGTTGATGAATCTGACCGACAGCCGCGCCAAACCCGCGGTGTATTTTGGCGGCAAATTTCGCATCGTCGACTTTGCCCTGTCCAACTGCCTGAATTCGGGCGTTCGGCGCATCGGAGTCATCACGCAATACAAGTCGCACAGCTTGTTGCGCCATCTGCAGCGCGGCTGGGCTTTTCTTAAAAGCGAGATGAATGAATTCGTCGACCTGCTGCCGGCGCAGCAACGCAACGACGACGAGAGTTGGTACCGCGGCACCGCCGACGCGGTGTACCAGAACCACGACATCCTCGAGAGTTACGGCGCCGATTTCATTGTGGTGCTGGCCGGCGACCACATCTACAAGATGAACTACGCGCTGATGCTGGCCGACCATGTGGCCAAGGGGCGCGCTTGCACGGTGGCGTGCATCGCGGTGCCGCGTAGTGAAGCCCGCGCGTTTGGTGTGATGGCGGTGGACGACAAAAGCATGATCACCGAGTTCATGGAAAAGCCGGTCGATCCACCTGCGATGCCGGGCGATCCGGATATGTCGCTGGCCAGCATGGGCATCTACATTTTTGATGCGGCGTATTTGTATGCCGAACTCGAGCGCGATCTGGCCGACCCCAATTCGAGCCATGACTTCGGCAAGGACATAATTCCGCGCGCGGTGCGCAACGGTTGTGCCACCGCCCATCCGTTTGCCCTGAGTTGCGTGCCCAGTGGGGCCGCGGCGGAACCCTACTGGCGCGACGTGGGAACGGTGGACGCCTACTGGGACGCCAATATCGACCTGACCGCGACCGACCCGAAACTCAACCTGTACGACAGGCGTTGGCCGATCTGGACCTACCAGGCGCAGTTGCCACCGGCCAAGTTCGTTCACAACCAGGATGACCGTCGTGGCATGGCGATCGAGTCGATGGTGTCGGGCGGCTGTATTGTCTCGGGCCGGGTGTTTCGCTCGGTGCTTTTCTCCAGCGTGCGGGTGCACTCGTATTCGGACGTGAGCTGGTCGGTGTTGTTGCCCGAAGTGCAGGTGGGCCGCGGCGTGCGACTGAACCGTGCCGTAATCGATCGGGGCTGCATTATTCCGGACAACCTGGTGATCGGTGAAGACGCGGCGCTCGATGCGACGCGTTTTCACCGCAGCCCGAACGGTATTTGCCTGGTCACTGCCGGCATGCTGGCAAAAATCACCACATGAGGGTTTTGCACGCGGCGGCGGAGGTGTTTCCGCTGGTCAAGACCGGTGGCCTGGCCGATGTGCTCGGGGCGCTGCCACAAGCCTTGGCCGGCGCCGGTGCCGACGTGCGATTGCTGTTGCCCGGTTTGCCGGCGATCTTGCAGGGTTTGGAGCGGCAGCGCGTGGTGTGTGAGCTGGGCGCTGTTTTTGGCGCTGCGCGCGTCACGCTGCGCTCCGGTACGCTGCAACACAGCGGTGTGCCAGCCTATGTGGTCGATGCGCCCTACCTTTACCAGCGCGAGGGCAACCCCTACCTTGCCGCCAATGGCGAAGAATGGCCGGATAACCTGCAGCGTTTCGCGCTGCTCGGTTGGGTGGCCGCCCACCTGGCAAGCGGTGAGCTCGACGGCGACTGGACGCCGGACCTGCTGCATGCCCATGACTGGCATGCGGCAATGGCCTGCGCTTATGTGGCGGCGCACCCCGGCGCCTCGGCGGCGACGGTTTTCACGGTCCACAACCTCGCCTACCAGGGGCTGTTTGACGCCGCTGACTACCACTTGCTGGATTTGCCGGCCCGATTCATGGTGGCCGGCGGAATCGAGTTCCATGGCCAGGTTTCATTCATGAAAGCCGGTTTGGCATATGCACACCGGGTCACGACGGTGAGCCCGAATTACGCGCTCGAAATTGCCACCGCCGAGTTCGGTTGCGGGCTGGACGGCGTGGTACGGGCACGTGGCAAGCAGGTGTCGGGCATCCTCAACGGCGTCGACGGCGCGGTATGGAACCCTCACACCGACACGTCGATCGCGGCACGTTACTCCAGCAGTTCACTGGCCGGCAAAAAGCGTTGCAAGGCCGCGCTGCAGCGTTCGCTCGGCTTGCGGGTGGATACGCAAGCACCGTTGTTGGCGGTGGTCAGCCGCCTGACGTCGCAAAAGGGCCTGGACCTGGTGCTGGCTGCCTTGCCGGCCATACAAGCCCTGGGCGGGCAGCTGGCGATACAAGGCAGCGGTGACACTGCGCTGGAGGCCGCGTTCACGGCGGCTGCGACCCGGCTCGGCGGCGCGGTCGCGGTGCGGCTGGGTTACGACGAGATGTTTGCGCACCAGATGATTGCCGGTGCCGACATGATGCTGGTGCCGTCACGTTTTGAGCCTTGTGGCCTGACCCAACTTTATGCCTTGGCTTACGGCACCGTGCCGGTGGTGCGGCGTGTCGGCGGGCTGGCCGATACGGTAGTCGATGTTGGTGACGCCGCCGTTGCGCCGGACCAGGCGACCGGCTTCATGTTCGGCCCGCCGACCGCTGAAGCACTGGTTGGGGCACTGACACGGGCATCCGCCATGTATCGGCAGGGCGCGTTGTGGCGCTCGCTGATGTTGCGCGGCATGGCGCAGGATTTTTCGTGGGCCAGCGCGGCAGACAAATACATGGCCCTGTACCGTGACGTGCTGCAAGATCCGACGCTTGCAATTTGACCAACCCATAACCATAGACAGGCAGATTCAAAATGCACTTAGACGCTTCGATTTTCAAGGCCTACGACATTCGCGGTGTGGTACCCAGCACGGTGACCGAACAGGTGGCGCAAGGCATCGGCAAGGCGTTCGGAACCATCGCCTTGTCCCACGGCGAAACCAGCGTGGCGGTCGGTCGCGATGGGCGTCTCAGTGGCCCGGCCATGTCCGCGGCGTTGGTGCGTGGGCTGGTGGCCGCCGGCATCGAGGTAATCGACGTCGGCATGGTCACCACGCCGATGCTCTATTTCGCTGCCAGCACCGTCTGCTCGAGCGGCATCCAGGTAACCGGCAGCCATAACCCGAAGGACTACAACGGGTTCAAGATGGTGCTGGCCGGGCGGGCTATTTATGGTGAGGACATCCAGGCGCTGCGCCGCATGATGGAGGCCGAGAGTTGGACGTTGCGAGACGGCGGTTCGGTGCGCAACCTGAACGTGCTGGCGCCGTACACGGCGCGTATCGTCTCGGACATCAAACTGGCACGCCCAATGAAAGTGGTGGTCGATTGCGGCAACGGCATCGCCGGTGCGTCGGCGCCCGACATATTTCGTGCGGTGGGATGCGAGGTGACCGAACTCTTCAGC
>JANNGR010000224.1:0-2644 GCA_031403955.1 Betaproteobacteria bacterium | reverse complement strand
CCTGGCAGGCCGAACTGGCCGAATGGCCTGCGCTGGTGATGTCGGCGCATGGCAGCGCACGCGCGCTGGCCGGTGTGTTACCCAATCTCAAAGTCGACGCACAACGCATGCGCGCCAACCTGGACGCGGTGCGTGCCACGTTGGCCAAGGGCTCGGCTGACGAATGGTTCGACCCGGGCCTGGCGCGCCAGGCGGGGGAGCTGGCGTTGGCGCAGTTGGTGGGGATGCAGGGGCCGGCGTAGGCGCGGCGCGCATGCGCGTCAAGTGTGTAATAGGTCGGCGGCAGTGCGGTCATCGACCGCCGTTCGCCAACGCCGGCCTCATCCAATACAGCAATCGGCCGCCAGCCCTCAATCATTCGCCGGTTGAACGTGATCGCTTCGCTTTCTTTGCCGGCATCGAGCCGGCGTATTCGTATCTGGCGCCACGTCCGTGTCCCGTCATGAGCACAGACTCTGATTCCAGTTCATGTATCAGCCGGTTGACTTGCTGCCGGGTATAACCGGTGACCTCGCGGACCTCGGCGTTCGACAAGCCGGCCTGCCCGCGATGCTGCCGCTGTTTCAACACATTGAGCACGCGGGTCTTGGCGACTTCGATGTCGATGCGCTGATCCCGCTCGGCGTGTCCTGCACCATCCAGCCGCCGATGCAACGCTGGTTTCAGGCGCCACCAGGTGCCGCGGCCGGCACCACCTCGCTCAAGGTAGCCAAATATCCGCACCATCTCGTCGAGGATGTCGCGCATTTCGGCCTCGCGCCGTTGGCACAGTTCGGCGGCCGTGGCGGTGTCGAATTCGGCATGCCCCAGAAGGTAGCTCAGCACCAGCAAGTGGTCCACATCAAGCACGCGGCCGGCCTTGCCCTCGTCGGCAATGAACTCGCGAAATGCCGCCGACGTCTCCTGCCGCCTGAACACCACGCGAACCGCGCTTTCCTCGTCGATGATGATCGGCGGCTCCTTGCCCTCGATGAGCATGGCCTCGAACATGCGGCCGATGCCCAGGTTGCTGCGGTTCACCAGCCGCAACTTCGATAAGGCGTGTACCAGCAGCGGATTGCGAGCAAGTGGCGGGTGGTGCAGGATGTTGGCCGGTGTGATGCCTCCGACCAAACCCCCGGGATTGCTGATTTCGAGCTTGCGTGGGAATTGCTTCACCAGCACCGGGCTGGCGAGGCGAAGGTCCAGGTGGCAAAGCGCATTCAGCAAGGCTTCGCGCATCGCCACCGTCGGGTAGGCGCGGAACTCGAAATGGTGCAAGCCATGCTCGACGGTGGTGATGGGGTTGTCGGCGTTGATGCGCGCCTCAAGCGCTTGCAGGGCGAGCGGCAGGGCCAGCTCTCGCGTGTCTCGGCCGTCGGCACGGTCCACGTAGACCGTGGCGCTCTTCATGCGCTCGTGGGTCCACGAATAGTTGGGCAAATGTCGAGCGATCGCATCGGCGTTGCCGGCAATTAGCAGGCCGGCCTTGGTGAGCCGGCCGTCACGCAGTACCTCCAGCGCACCGAGCAAGTCAAGATCCGACTTGCGCAGCATGTCTGCCGGAGCTTTCTCCTGCCTCGCCATGTCGCGCAGGCGTTCGAGGGCTGAAGCGGAAAGCAGTGATTCGACAGGTTCCATCACTGCCACCGCCGTCACGTCCGAATCGCCACGTTCGACCATCAAACGGTCACGCAGATCGCCCGTCAGCGGCACGCATCCCTTACCGCGCCGAACGGTGCCCGCGCCGGCCGTGGTTGTGTACGGCGGCAGGCCACCATGTACCTGCATCAGCAACAGACGCCCGGTGCCCTCGGGTACGTTTAGTTCAAGTACCTCGGGGGTCAGCTTTGGGGCAGTCCGCTCATAGATGTCGCGTTTCAGTTGGTGCACGTCGATCGATGGCGGGACGCCGATGATGGCGCGCGAGCGACCGACTATGCGGTCGCGTACACCCAGCACCACTGTGCCGCCACCGCCATTGGCCATGCATACAGCGATGTCGACCGCTTGACGGATGGCATGACGGTTATCGGCAGGCCATTCCTTGAAATCAAGGTCCTGGCCTTCCAGCGAATCTGCTTCGACGGCGTCGAGTTGCGCCAGCAACGCGCGGATTTCCGTCAGCTCACGCATCGCAACGGTCAGCGAGTCGGTTCGATGAGCAGGAAGCCCAGGGACATAAGCCGGCGGCGGGCGTACTTGTGGCCACGCGGAATCCGCGAAAGGTCAGCGGTGAAGTCGCCTTTTTCCAGGGTTCCCCGCGGAACGTCAGCGCGCGGTTGGCATACGGCGAAGAGATTGTCTGTCATGGATTCCTTAAATGTTACTTTCAATGGAAATGTATCAGACAAATGTATTACAAGACATTTCTGACGAGCGTAATGAAGCTGGGGTTTTCAATGAGACAACCCCCGAAGCAGAGTTGTCACGGTAGAACGTGCGGCCGCTCGAAACCGCGCTGCATCGATGCAAGCTTCGATGCCGATGAACTTGTTTTCCTTGTGTCGGATCGCTGGCCACCCGGTTGTGCGTCTATCCTTCTCTCGCCGAGAAACCGGAGATTGCGAACCAGCCGGCGGCGGATCGCGCTGTCGTCGCGGTCGAGCCCCAGCCGGCGCGCCTCGCGCAGAAGCAGCTCGTCATCGGAAACTGCGGCCGCGGC
>JANNGR010000223.1:0-2501 GCA_031403955.1 Betaproteobacteria bacterium | reverse complement strand
GTCGACGACCGGCTGCGGGTGCGCGGCGTCGCGGGGCTGCGGGTGGTCGATTGCTCGATCATGCCGACGCTGGTGTCGGGCAACACCAATGCGCCGGTGGTCATGATTGCCGAAAAGGCGAGCGACATGATCATCGCGGATCGTCTCGTTGGATGACGGTAACATGCCTTGCCATATCCAGACCCGCGAAGGAGAATTACCCTGATGCTTGCCATCCAGCCGCAACGACTGCACGGCAAGCGAATCCCTTGACCCAATGCGAATGAAGATCGCAACAACTCCTATGGCCGCTGTCGCAAGCGTCGCGGTCGCAGTCGTCGCATTGGTGGCCTATCTCGCGTGGCCGCGCCATCAATTCGACATGGTTGCCACGTTGGCCGCGTTCGTCGCGAACGAGGGCCCATGGGACAACGAATGGGACAAGCCACAGGAGAAGATAGCGGGGGTGCTAGCGCTGATCAAGGCCGAGCGAGACTTGCAAAAGCGCTTCGAATTGAGGCGCGAGCTTGCGCAGCGGTATCTTGTTGCCAACGCCAACGAGGCTGCCATCTCGACCTTGGAAGAGTTGCAAAAGGATCTTGGCAAGACCGTCCCGGCGGCCTACGCCGAGATCATCAAGGCCGATTTGGCGTTTGCTTATTTTCGGATGGGTGAGACCCAGAACTGCACCTGGAATCACAACTCCGATTCGTGCCTCTTTCCGATTCAGGGTGAAGGGATACACAAGCAGCGGATGGGAGCCACGGCGGCCGCGAGGATCTACAGCGAGTTGTTGTCGGACCCACACACCAATCCGGAAAGCCTATTGGTGTACCGCTGGCTGCTCAACATCAGCTACATGGCGTTGGGCCAGTATCCGGACCAGGATCCCAAGGCGTGGCTGATACCGCCGGATACCTTCAAGTCAGACTACGACATCGGTCAGTTTCGTGACGTTGCGGTCACCCGTGGCGTCAGCGAATTTGGAGCCGCAGGCGGAGTCATTCTGGAAGACTTCGATAACGACGGTCATCTGGACCTCATGATTTCGCACATGGGCATCGGCGACCAACTCCAGTATTTCCATAACAAAGGCGACGGGACATTTGCGCGGATGACCGAACAGGCCGGCCTCAAGGGCATCGTCGGTGGACTCAATCTCATGCAGGCCGACTACAACAATGACGGCTGCATCGATGCGCTGTTGGTGCGCGGCGCCTGGCTTCACGACAAGGGAAAATGGCCGCCTTCGCTGTTGCGCAACAACTGCAACGGCACCTTTACCGATGTTACGGCGAAAGCCGGCCTGCTCTACTTCTATCCAACGCATACCGCCACTTGGGCCGACGTCAACAACGACGGCCTGCTTGATTTGTTCGTTGGCCACGAGATAGAGCGCGCCCACGTGGCCTGGCCGCCGGCGACCAAGAATTTCGAGCTGTTTATCAACAACGGAGACGGCACTTTCCGCGAACTAGGCACCCAATCCGGTATCCGCCTGGATGGGTTCGTCAAAGGCGCCGTCTTTGCCGATTACGATAACGATGGCCGGCAGGACCTCTATGTCACCAAGTGGGGCGGTGGCAACCATCTGTTCCGCAACACGGGGAACGACCCCTCGGGAGTTGCCAAGTTCGTGGAAGCCACGAAGCAAGCGGGCGTGGCCGAGCCGAACAAAAGCTTCACAACCTGGTTCTTCGACTACGACAACGATGGCTGGCCCGATATTTTCGTGTCCGGCTATTCCGCAACGCTGCCTGACATCGTGCGCGAGTACTTGGGCCAAAAGGAGCAGGCGAAAGGCGAGCGGGCCAGACTCTATCGCAACAACAAGGACGGCACGTTTACCGACGTATCGCGCGCCGTCGGCCTTGACAAGCAGTTATTGACCATGGGCGCCAATTTTGGCGACCTTGACAACGACGGTTGGCTCGATTTCTACCTGGGTACCGGGGACCCGCGCCTGACGTCGCTGGTGCCGAATCGAATGTTTCGCAACGCGGAAGGGAAGTATTTCCAGGACGTGAGCACCTCCGGCGGGTTCGGTCATTTGCAAAAGGGTCACGGGGTTGCTTTCGGCGACATCGACAACACCGGCAGCCAAGACATTTTCGCAGTCATGGGCGGGGTCTATCCCAACGATAAGTTCTGGAGCGTGCTCTACAAGAATCCCGGTCACGGCAATCATTGGATCAGGCTGCAATTGTTGGGGATCAAGGCGAACCGCTTCGCCGTGGGCGCGCGGATCCGCGTTGACATCACTGAAGACGGCCGCCATCGCCAGATCTACCGGGACGTGAACAGTGGCGGAAGCTTCGGCGCTTCGAGCCTGCGACCCCATATCGGTGTCGGCAATGCCACGACCATCGACGCGCTAGAAATCCGCTGGCCCGGCAGCGGCCTCGTGCAACGGTTCGAAGGGCCGATCGCCGCCGACAAGGTGTACCAAGTTAGGGAAGGTAATGCGGAGCTGAAACCGGCGATACGCGTAGGTCCGCCTCCAGCGGCCCAAGCGACGGAGC
>JANNGR010000222.1:0-1625 GCA_031403955.1 Betaproteobacteria bacterium | reverse complement strand
CTCTCAAACCGCCGAGACGCGGAGACGCCGAGGTGGGTTGGTAGTTGTTGACGCCGCAGTCCAATCGCACGCCCTTGTACGCCACGGGCAGCGGCGCCTGCCGCTCGAAGGCCGACGCGGTGGCGTCAATCGGTGAAGGGTCCGGAATCTCATCCATCGGCCGGGCTGCCCGTCGATTAAGAAATCAGCTTTCGCAGCGTCTTCGGCAGAGGCGAAGTGAAGTTTAGCCGTTCACCGGTCAACGGATGCACAAGGCGCAGTCCGCAAGCATGCAGTGCCAACCGACCGCATGCCTGCGATCGAGTGCCATAGCGCCGGTCGCCAACCACCGGACAACCCAGGCTGGCCAGTTGAACGCGGATTTGATGCTTGCGACCTGTTCCTAAACGTACCTCGACCAGCGAGAGACTGCCCTGTGTTTTGAGCACGCGATAGTGGGTAGTCGCCAGATGTGAATGCGCCAGCGGATGGTTGCTAACGAAGACTTTTAGCGACAGGCTGTCCTCAGTCAAATAGCTGTTGACCGTGCCTTGCTCTGGGGTGGGCCGCCCTCGGACCACGGCATGATAGATCTTTTCCACCGTTGGCCAGGCGTCTTGCAACAAACGCTTGACGGACTCGCTCTTGGCAAACAGCACCAGTCCGGAGGTCTCCCGGTCGATCCGGTGCGCCACCAGCGCGCGCTCGGGGCGCGCTGAATTGCGGCCACGCAAGTATGCGTTCAGGCGAACATAAAGCGTATCAGCGTTTTCACGGTCGGTCGCCACGGTCAGCAAACCAGCAGGCTTATTCACCACGATCAGCGCGTCGTCTTCGTAGACTGGCCGAATCCGTGCGCGCTCCAGCCGGCCGATCGCCGCGGCGGCTTGAAGGTTGCCGACGGTCACTTCATCGCCGGGCACAAGCAGGTGGTCGAACTGTCGAACGGTCGCGCCGCTGACCCGCACTGCGCCAAACTTGAGCAAATTCTTGACCGCCGCGCGCCGCAGTTCCAGCGCGCCCAACAGATAGGCCAACAGCGGCTGGCCGCGTGTAACCGTTAATCGGCAATGGATGGCCAAGCGCGACTCATTCATGACGTGGTTTCATGCCCAGGCTCGTGCGCCCGGCGCTTTCGGGATCCGGTACTGGCAATTCGCCTGCCAAGCCGCCGCCATACTCAAAGGCGATTGATCTGGCCAGCATTGAGTGTACGAGATCCTCCCGGCCGTTTGAACCGTCGAAAGAGTAAAGTCCGACGCGGGTTGTGACAAACGCGCAAGAAATACCCCTACTCCAGAGCGGAGCGAATTGAACTCGGCTCGACGTGCGAAACGAGCCAGTCCACTACTTGGCTGTCGCATGTCGTCCACGTCATCGACGAGACTGGCCTTTGCGGCCACGTATTCCCAGTAACGCTCCTCGCCCGTAGTCCTGTCTTCTCTCTGCGTCTCAGCGTCTGGGCGGTTCATTGCTATTCCTCTCTCAAACCGCCGAGACGCGGAGACGCCGAGGTGGGTTAGTAGTTGTTGACGCCGCAGTCCAATCGCACGCCCTTATACGCCACGGGCAGCGGCGCCTGCCGCTCGAAGGCCAATCCGCGGAGCGACAATTCATGGCACAGGCATTGTTCATAGGCCGATTCC
>JANNGR010000221.1:0-5574 GCA_031403955.1 Betaproteobacteria bacterium | reverse complement strand
CATCTGTGCCTACGGCGCGACCAAGGCGGCACTTGATCGCTACACACAGGGTTTGGCTCATGAGGTCGCGAGCGCTGGCATCTACATCAATACATTGGCGCCGGAGAACATTGTACTGACCTCCGGCGCCGACTACGTGCGCGATATCGCGCGGCGCAATCCGGATATGGCAGAGCCGGTTGAGGTTATGGCCGAGGCGGCGCTGGAACTTTGTTCCGGCAGCCACGTGGGTCGCGTTACTTACAGTCGCCGGTTGCTGCATTCACTGGGCTTGCCGGTGAAGAGCCTCGATGGACAGTTCGTACTTGGTGATGCGTTTTTACCGGCGGATCTTGAGGGCACTGCTTGACTTGCATTCCAGACAGTACAATTCAGCTTGCCAAGCCGGCCGACGGTACCGGGGGTGACCTGCTTGTTCAAAAAGCTCATTCACCGCAGGGCACCCCCGCTACCATCGGCCTGCATTGTGCTACAAGCATTACACTGTACCGAGAGTGCAACCTCGGTAGTGAAAGGAGTTCCTGTGACCAATAAATCAAACGATGCCAAAGCAGAATTGCGGGCCGCCTGGGACGATATGATAGCGGCGCTACAGGAGGCGCGCGACGCGATCGATCAACCACAGTTGATGCCGCCGCCTGCCACCGAGCGCAACCTTGCGGAGGGCTATCGTTACCTGATGGGGTATGTCCACAATGCGGTAGAACGCGCCTTCCATGCAGACCCGCAGCGTCCGCACTTTCGCAATGCACTGTCCATTATTACGCGCAGTACCATCGATAACGCCGACGCCATCTACTTTTGCACGCCCATCGATGGCAGGCACAGCTATCGACTGCGGGGCAGGGCAGGGGACACCCGCCACTGGCGCGGCGATGAACCCGCCACCGGTGTATGCAAGGCGCCGCACTACGTGATCTTCGAAACCACCTGTGGCGCGCTGCCGGGTGATACGGGTTCCCTCACCGAGTTGCGACCGGGCCTGAAGACGCAAACTGGCCGCCTGGATTCCACCCGTATCGCGGTCGAGGCCGACGGCAGCTTCGAGATATTGTTGGCGCCGGAACGGCCACCGGGCCATAGCGGTAATTTTATCCCGACCCTCAAGGAGGTGCAGCGGGCACACACTACGGGTTACACCCGATCTGACGAGCGGTTTGCCAATTACATCAGTGGTCGGCAGTTGTTCAACGACTGGGAGCATGAGGAGGCGATTCATTTTGACATCGTCCAGCTGGGCGCCGAGGGCAGTCATGCGCCGCCGTACACGGCAAACAGGGCTGCCACTGAACTGCGGCGTTGTGGCGAGATCGTGCGCAACCAGATGCATTTCTGGAACGCGTTCTGGACGGTACTGATGGGCACCTACGGGACGCGTGAAGGGAGCATTCCCGGCGTTGCCTTTCCCCGCAACGCATTTAACACGATCAATGCTGCCTCCGGCGCAACGGGCGGCGGCCAGAGTACGAATCTCTATGCCGGTGGCGTGTTTGAGCTGGAACCGGATGAGGCGCTGATCATTGAAAATTACATTCGCCTGCAGCCGCAGTATATCGGTTTCCAGGTGGGCAATTTGTGGGGTGAATCCATAGAGTATGCCAACCAGGTAGGTAGCCTTAATGGGCACCAGACAACGGTCGATGCGGACGGCATCATTCGTATTGTACTGGCCCACAATGACCCCGGTGTTCCCAACTGGGTGGATACAACCGGCCACCGGGAAGGATTCATGACGCCGCGCTGGACCTATAGCGAAACGCCCGTGCCTGAGGATTGGCCGACGATTACGGCAAAAAAAGTACTGTTCAGCGAGATCAGGCAGCATCTGCCCGAGGGTACTGGTACGGTCAGTCCACAGCAGCGAAGGCAACAGATCAGCATCCGGCAACAGCACGTGCAACAACGTTATCGGGTGTTTTAGAAATGAGCGACAACATGAAGAATAAAGTGGCACTGGTCATGGGTGGCGCTGTTGGGACAGGTCGCGCGACCGTGCTGGCGTTTGCGCGTGAAGGGGCGGCGGTGGTGATCGCCGATGTGAACGAGAAGAGTGGACGCGAAACACTGGCGCTGGTGCAAGCTCAAGGTGGCACAGGACTTTTTGTCACTGCCGATATGGGTAGGGCCGCCGATGTGCAGGCAGTGATCGAAGAAACACATAAAGCGTTTGGTGGCTTGCACATGGTCTCCAACAATGCCGCGCTGGGCGCGCCGAACAAACCGGTCACCGAGCTCAGTGAGGAGGAGTGGGATCGCTGCATGGCGGTCACGCTGCGCGGTGTGTGGCTGTGCATGAAATACCAGCTGCCGCTGATCGAAGCCTCCGGCGGCGGCGCGATTGTCAATGTCGCCTCCGTCTCAGGGATTCGTGGGGAAGCGTTCCAGTCGGCGTATGTTGCGGCCAAGGGTGGAGTGATTGCCCTGAGCAAGACGGTGGCGGTGGAGTATGCGAAACGCGGTATCCGCGTAAATACCGTCTGTCCCGGCGGCATCAACTCCGGCGGCATGGCCTTCTACCTGAAAAAAATGCCCGAGATGCGCGACAAGGCACTCAATGCCCACGCCATGGGACGACTGGCAGAACCGGAAGAAATCGCGGATGCGGTGGTCTATCTGTGCTCGCAGCGCGCCTCCTTTATTACCGGGCACGACCTCGTGGTTGATGGCGGGGTGATGGTCCGGTCGAACGTGCTTGATCTCTAGGCGGGCCAACCAATGCGCGGATTGGCTAATAATTTTGAGCAGAGTCACATCTCCGATAATGCTATAAGGCCTCTCGCCGGTCAGGCGGCAATATATGATGCGTTTACAAAATGCGTAAAAAACTGCACCTCCTCACTCCGCTCGCACGGCCATTAATGAGCGAGCCCGAGCCACCGGTGAATCCAACTCCCAGGTACGCAAATTGTAGCCCAGTGCTGTTAGCGACCTGCCAACCTCAAGACGGCAAATTTTGTTTGGGTCAGCAATCGTAATGGTGGCAGGCCCAAATTCTGACAAACGCGGCACATGCTTTTCCCAGTCTTCGCGATGACCCTCTTCGCGAGAAATGAGCATAGCATTCCACCAGGCGGTGAAGTCGTGTTCCAAGTTAAGCGTATGCGGGAATTTACGATCAGCAGCTGGCAAGTGTGCCAGTTGTACAGCAAGCGCAGTTCTTAACCCGGAATTTTCGGGTAAGCCCATATGGTCCACCACATAACGCCTGACCTCAGCAATGACAAAACTCCATGAGCCGGGAGGGGCCATGTAGTCTTCAAGTGTTCTTAGCGCATCTGCTATCACAGGCCACTCTCGAGGATGCTGCGATGTTTCGATTTGCAGACTGTCGTAAAATTCGATCTCGTGCATACCTATCTCACTGCGTATGTAACGAGCCACATAGCGAAGGATGCCATAAGTATCAAGTAGAGCGTATGCGCTTCTGAGTTGCATCATCTTATCCCACTCATCGCGACTTCTCCCAGAGCCGCTCGATCCAGTGCGGCTCCGTCTCGAGCACGTCAAGCGCCGCCAGGCAGGCCGCCGTGACCGCTGGTGGGTGTGAGGTGGAGAACAGGAACGGACGCGCCCGGTGATAGAGAAAGTCGATCATCGTGCGCGAGCCGGCGACGTACCCGCCCAGCACGCCGACAGCCTTCGAGAGCGTGCCCACCTGGATGTCGACGCGACCGTGACACTTGAAGTGATCGACCGTGCCGCTACCGTTGGTTCCGAACACACCGCTGGCATGCGCATCGTCCACCATCATGATCGCCCCGTACTCTTCCGCGAGCGCGCACAGCGCGGGAAGCGGGCCGAGGTCGCCCTCCATCGAGAACACGCCGTCGGTGATCAACAGCTTGCGCTGCGTCGAGGGCAGGTCCTTCAGGATCTTGCGGGCCGCATCAATGTCCTTGTGGGGGAACACCTTGATGGCCGCCCGGCTCAGGCGGCAGCCGTCGATGATGCTGGCGTGATTCAGCTGGTCCGATACGACCACGTCTTCCTTGGTCAGCACCGCGGCCACAGTGCCAGCGTTGGCAGCAAACCCGCTCTGGAAGACCACGACCGACTCGACGTGCTTGAACGCGGCAAGACGGCGCTCGAGTTCCATGTGCATCTCCATCGTTCCGGAAATGCTGCGGACGGCGCCTGATCCGACACCGTACTTCGTGACCGCATCGACCGCCGCCTGCTTCAGCCGTGGGTGCGTCGCGAGCCCAAGGTAATTGTTCGAAGAGAGATTGACCACCGACTGGTGATCGAAGGTCGACCGTGCCGCCGGCTCACCGTCGAGCACACGCAGCGTGCGGTACAAGCCTTGTGCCTTGAGGGAGTCCAGTTCCACAGACAAGAAGCCGAGAGGATCAGGACGCATACGCGTTAGCGTATCGCGTACAACGCGTCCATGTCTTCGAAGGACTCGAGGAGCTGCGCGCCGTGCGATTCCAGCCACGCTCGTGTCGTGATCGCGTCCGCCGGCTTGGCAAAAGCCTTCGCGTGAAGGACGACGTGGGTGGTGCCCGAGTCGAGGAGCGCGCGCCAGGCGGCTTCGGGATCGACGGCGACGTTCCTCAGCCGCGCCACCCTGGCGGTATATGCGGGAGGGAACGATCCGCTGTATCCGTTGGTGACGGGCTTCCAGTGCGCGTGTGCATAGTAGACACTCCGGATTTCCCACGCGGCGTCCCCGAACGGAAACTCGGTAATGGCGCTCCCCACGGGTAGCGACGCCAGGCGTGCGTACACCGGAGGGGCCTGGCCGGCCGGAACGACGCCGGCCGGCGGCGTGGCCTCGTTTTGTGCCCATGTGCGGTTCATCTCCATGGGAATGGCGGCGCCCTCAGCGAGGATGATGGTGCCGAGGAGAACGGTGATCCCTGCCGATCTCAGCCGTGTGCGTGACTCGCCGTGGCGCGGCCTGAGAATCTCGGCCATGCCGTAGCCGGCCAGCACCGACAGGAACAAGCCGGCGATCATGGCGTAGCGCGCCGGCACGCGGACGCCGTTGAAGCCCGGCACGTAGTCGTACAGCACTCCGTACAGCCCGAAGCCCGAGACACGAGCATCGCCGGCATACGGCAGTGGACCAAGCGACAGCCACGCTGCGACGATGGTGGCGCCGACGAAGAAGATCAGCGGCGAACGGGCCAGTCGTGCAGCGGCGAGGCGGGCCTGTGGTGACACCGCGAACAAGAGGAGCGTGGCCGCGACACACTGCAGCAGCAGGCGCTGAGGCGTTCGAGCGCTGATGGTGAGACCAAGCACCTTGACGTCGAATCCGCCGAAGATTACCGCACTCGAAAGCGCGACCCACTGCGTGAGCGCGACGAGCGCGAGAAGAACGATCCACGCCCGGCGCAGTCGGGTCCGACGCCGGGCCGGCGTGTCACGCGACGCGGTCAGGTCCTTCACCACCAGGCCAATCACGCCGATGATGGCGAGGATCCACGGCAAGAAGCCGAGGAACGTTTCTCCTTCTCCGTGCGGGTAGTAACGCAGCGCCTTGCCCCATAACCGTAAGCTCTCTGACGCTGTTACGTACGACCATACGTTCGCCGAGAACTGCACTACTTCGGCGAACGGCCGCTC
>JANNGR010000220.1:0-7216 GCA_031403955.1 Betaproteobacteria bacterium | reverse complement strand
GTTGGGGACAGAGCTTGCCGCTGCGCGGCTGCGGTCTGTCCCGCAAGTTATTGAAGTTATTGGTTAGTTCAGGAGGTCACCATGAAAGTCAGCGATATTTTGCGCGTCAAGGGCACCACGCTGTATACCGCCTCGCCCGATGAGTCACTGACGGGCGCCACCGCGGTGATGGCCGAAAAGGATATTGGTTCGCTGGTGGTGATGGAGCATGGCGAACTGGTCGGCATGTTGACCTTTCGCGAAGTGATCCAGACCCTGGTGGCAAATGGCGGCGCTATCGGATCGGCGTCGGTGCGCTCGGCGATGGACAAGTCGCCGCTTACCTGCACCATGGAAACCGACCTGGACGAGGTGCGCCGCATGATGCTGGAACACCATGCGCGTTACCTGCCGGTGATGGACCAGAAGATGCTGATGGGTGTGGTGAGTTTTTACGACGTTGCCAAAGCCGTGGTCGACAGCCAGAATTTCGAAAACAAGATGCTGAAAGCCTATATCCGCGACTGGCCCGACACGGAGGTGGACGAGAGCCGGGGTTCATGAGCGGCAACACCTTCGGCAACCTGTTTGCCGTCACCAATTTCGGCGAGTCGCATGGACCGGCGATAGGCTGTGTGATTGACGGTTGCCCGCCCGGCATGGCCTTGTGCGAAGCCGACATCCAGGGCGACCTGGACCGCCGCCGGCCCGGAACGTCGAAGTTCGTGACGCAACGCAATGAACCCGACGCGGTGGAAATTCTGAGTGGTGTCTACCAGGGTAAGACTACCGGCACGCCGATTTGCCTGCTGATAAAAAACACCGACCAGCGCAGCAAGGACTACGGCAACATCCTGCAGACCTTTCGCCCCGGGCACGCCGACTACACCTATTTGCAGAAATACGGCATTCGCGATCCGCGCGGCGGTGGCCGCTCTTCGGCCCGACTCACGGCGCCGATGGTGGCGGCGGGGGCAGTCGCCAAGAAGTGGTTGCAGCAGAAATACGGCACTTATTTTCGTGGCTGCATGACACACATGGGCGATATGGCGGTGGGTTTCGAGAGCTGGGAGCATGTGGCGCAGAACCCGTTCTTCGCGCCGCTGCGGGATGTTTCGGCGCTCGAGGCCTACATCGAGGCCCTGCGCAAGGCCGGCGACTCGTGTGGTGCCCGGATTCGCGTGGTGGCGGTGAACGTTCCGGTCGGGCTGGGCGAGCCGCTGTTTGACAAGATGGACTCGGACATCGCCTACGCGATGATGGGCATCAACGCCGTCAAGGGGGTCGAGATCGGGGCCGGTTTCGCCAGCGTCGCGCAGCGCGGCACCAGCCACGGAGACTCCCTTTCGCCGCAGGGCTTCCGTTCCAACAACGCCGGCGGCGTGTTGGGCGGCATCAGTACCGGCCAGGACCTGGACGTCAGCATTGCGATCAAACCCACCAGCTCTATCCTTTCGCCGCGTGAGTCGATCGATGTCAACGGCCAAAGCACCCAGGTGGTCACCAAGGGCCGCCATGATCCCTGTGTGGGCATACGCGCCACGCCGATTGCCGAGGCCATGCTGGCGCTGGTGGTGATGGAACACGTATTGCGGCATCGCGCCCAATGCGGCGATGTGGTGGCGAGCTTGGCACCGATTAGCGCATCGGCCGGATCGCCCACCGCAGCGGGTTGAAGCCGGTCACCAGTAACGTGGCCAGCAGCACCAGCACGCCGCCGGCATACGACGCCGCGGTAAAAACCTCATCCAGAAAGACGTGGCCCCAGATTACCCCGAATATGGTCACCATGAAGGTTGAGCTCAAGGCGGCAACCGGGCTGACGTTTTGCACGATGCGCATGTATTGCCAGTAAGCCAGCCCCGAGGTAGCGATACCCATTACGGCCACCGCAGCCACCGCGGACGGCGTGAATCGCGCCTGCGGCAGACTCCACAATGCGCCAGGCAGCAGCAGGACAAACCCGGTTGCATGAATCGAGGCCGTAATCGCCAGCGGCTGCATCCGCGTGGTGGCGCGTTTTAGCAACGGCGCCGTGAAGCCCGACAGTGCCGAGCCGGCGACGGCGACCGTGGCCGCCGCAACCAACTCGGGCGTCGGTCGCAATGGGCCCAGTTGCACCACCAGCGCCACGCCGACAAAAGCCGTCAAACAACCCAGGATCTTGGACCAGGTCAGCGAATCCTCTTTCATCCAGGCGGAGGCAAACGTGCCAAACAACACCGAGGTGACACTCAACACGGCGCTGTAACCAGCCGGCAAATACAGCGACGACCAGGAGTACAGGAAGTGCGGGCCCGCGATTCCGGTCGCGCCCAGCAACACCAGTTCACGCCAGTGCTCCGACGGCCAACGCAACCGGTACAGGCGCATGATGAAACTCAGGGTCACAACGCCCAGGCCGATACGCGCGGCGGCGGTCAGGCTGGGGCCCAGCACCGGTGCGGCGATGCGGGTAAACAGGAAGCCTGTTCCCCACAAGGCCGACAACGCCGCCAACTGGGCGAAATACTTGGTCTTCATTGTTTCGAATGTCTGGCATTAGCGCGGCGCAGCCAGGGCCAGGGTTTGTTTTGCTGCATTCTCGCAAACCTTCGCAGCCGGTTGAAACCATACGCGCAACCGCTACCATGGGCCGATGTATCCATGCACCACAACACCAGCGCCGCATGACCAACCATCGTGACGGCCGATTGGGCCAACTGCATCCGATGCTGAAGGTGGCGGTAGCGGCGGCGCGATCGGCTGGCCAGATAATCCGGGCGGCCGCTTTGGACCCTGGCGCGCTGCGGGTCCGGAGCAAACAAGCCAACGATTTCGTGACCCAGGTCGACGTTGCGTCCGAGCAGGTAATTGTGCGCACCTTGCTGGGCGCCTTTCCCGAACACTGCGTGCGTGGCGAGGAGTCGGTGCAAGCGCATGGCGCGCCCGGCGCGGCGCATGAATGGATCGTCGACCCGCTGGACGGCACCACCAACTTCATTCACGGTTACCCCGTCTATGGCGTCAGCATCGCGCTGGCGGTGCGCGGGCGCATCGAACAGGGGGTGGTGCTGGACGTGAACAGCGGCGACGTTTTTCACGCCTCTCTTGGCGCTGGCGCGTACTGCAATACGCGGCGGCTCCAGGTTGCGACGCGTGGCGGCCTGGATGGGGCGCTGCTGGCCACCAGTTGCCCTTACCGGCCAGGCACTGGTTTCGCGCCCTCGATGCGGATGTTGGGTGAGGTGATGCAACGCGTGGCCGCCATCCGTCGCTCGGGTTCAGCGGCGCTGGACCTGGCTTGGGTGGCTGCCGGGCATTGCGACGGTTTCTTCGACCTCGGCTTGAACGCCTGGGACGTCGCGGCCGGCAGCCTGCTGGTCAGCGAGGCGGGCGGGCAGGTCGGCAATTTTCACGGTGAACCGGATTTTCTGGAAGCCAGGGAGTGCCTGGCCGGCAACCCGGCTGTGTTCGCCGCATTGGCGGCGGTGTTGCGGCCGTTCGCGCTGCGCGGCGAGTCACCAAGCCGCCACTGAGCCTGCCTATACTTGGCCCATGTCCTCGATCCAACTCGTCAATGTGTCAAAGGACTGGGGTGGTACCAAGGCGCTGGACGACATCGGGCTGTCGATCGAGCCTGGCACATTCTGTGTTTTGCTGGGCCCCTCGGGCTGCGGCAAATCCACCACGCTGCGCATCATCGCGGGCCTGGAGTCGGCCAGCAGCGGCCAGGTATTTGTCGACGGCAAAGACGTCACGCGGCAGCCACCCGCGCTGCGTGGCGTGGCCATGGTGTTCCAGAATTACGCCTTGTTCCCGCACCTGAACGTGGCCGACAACATTACGTTTGGTTTGTCGGTGCGCCGTGTCGATGCCGCCGAGCGCGCGCGGCGTCTGCAAACCACCGCCGAGCTGCTGGGCCTGGAAACGCTGCTGGAGCGCAGGCCGTCGCAGCTTTCCGGCGGGCAACAGCAGCGGGTTGCGCTGGGCCGGGCACTGGTGGCGCAGGCCAAGGTTTGTCTGATGGACGAGCCACTGTCCAACCTGGATGCCCAGTTGCGCCAGGACATGCGCCATGAGTTGCGTGAGTTGCAGCAACGCCTGGGTTTGACCGTGGTGTATGTCACCCACGACCAGACCGAAGCCATGAGCATGGCCGACCAGGTGGTGTTGTTGAACAAGGGGCGCATCGAGCAGTCGGCCACGCCGCGCGCCCTGTATTCAAGGCCGGCCACGACGTTTGCGGCCCGCTTCATCGGCACGCCGTCGATGAACCTGCTGCGCTTGCACAACGGCCACATTGCCGGCAGCCAGGTAGCGGTCGGGCATGCCGGCGAGTTATTGGGCATTCGGCCGGAATCGGTTTCACTCGAAGGGCATATACCCGCCACGGTGCAAAGCCTGGAGTACCTGGGCGCCGACCTGGTGTTGCGTTGTGTCGTCGGGTCGGAGTCGATGACGGTGCGCGCCGATGGCAAGTCCGAGCTGGCCGCGGGTGCGCAGGTCGCGTTACATTGGCCGCAACAGGCCGAGCATTATTTTGATTCACGGGGATTCAGAGTTGTTTAGTCCGTCACCAAAGGAGAATTTGCATGCAACGAAAAAACTTCAATCACCTGATCGCCGCCGCCGCGGTAGCGCTCGGCAGCTTGCCGCTAGGCGCCTTCGCGCAGGCGCAGACCGAGATTTCGTTTTTCTATCCGGTTGCCGTGGGTGGCACGATTGCCAAATTCATCGACGACTTCGCGGCCGATTTCTCACGAGAAAACCCGGCCATCAAGGTCACGCCGATTTACGCCGGCAGTTACCAGGACACGATTGTCAAAGCACTCACCGCCAACAAGTCCGGCACGCCACCGGTTACCTCGGTGCTGCTGTCCACCGACATGTTTACTTTGATTGACGAAGACGCGATTGTGCCGATCGACAACTTCGTCAAAACCGCCGACGACAAGGCCTGGCTGGGCGGCTTCTACAAGGGCTTCATGCTCAACAGCCAGAGTGGTGGCAAGACCTGGGGCGTGCCGTTCCAGCGTTCCACCGTGGTCCTGTACTACAACAAGGAGTTGTTCAAAGCCGCCGGGTTGGACCCCAACAAGCCACCCGCCACCTGGGCCGAAATGGCCGACTATGCCAAGAAGCTGACGCTACGCGATGCGTCGGGCAAGGTGACGCAATACGGGGTGCAGATTCCCTCCAGCGGTTTCCCCTACTGGCTGTTCCAGGCCCTGGCAATACAGAACGATGTGGTTTTGGCCAATGAAGCCGGCAACGCCGTGAAGTATGACGATCCCAAGGTGATCGAGGCGTTGCAGTACTGGGTAGACCTTGCCAAGCAAGGTGTGCACCCGCCGGGAATCGTGGAATGGGGCACAACGCCGAAGGACTTTTTCGAGAAGAAGGTAGCCATGATATGGACCACCACCGGCAACCTGACCAATGTGCGCGCTAACGCCAAGTTCGATTTTGGCGTGGCGATGCTGCCGGCCGGCAAACGCAAGGGTTCGCCCACCGGTGGCGGCAATTTCTACATTTTCAAGAAGTCGACACCGGCGCAGCAGGAAGCCGCGTTCAAGTTCATCAAATGGGTGACGCAACCCGAACGTGCCGCGCGCTGGAGCATCGAGACCGGTTATGTGGCGGTGTCCGAGGCGGCTTACGGCACCGACGCGTTGCGCAAATACGGGCGCGATTTTCCGCCCGCGCTGGTGGCGCGCGACCAGCTTCCGTTTGCCATGGCCGAGTTGTCCACCCACGACAACCAGCGCGTCACCAAGCCGCTCAACGACGCTTTGCAGGCCGCGCTGACCGGCACCAAGTCGCCCGCCCAGGCGATGCAGGAAGCCCAAAAAGAAGCCGATCGCCTGTTGCGCAACTTCAAATAACTTAAGCCTGGTGCGCAATTCATCGATCCATGCCTGGTTGCTGTTGCTGCCAGCCTTTGTGCTGCTGGTGGCGTTTACGCATTACCCGGCCGTGGCCACCTTGATTGACAGCTTTTTTTCCACCCCCAAAGGCGCGCGGCCCAGCGTCTGGGTGGGGCTGGAAAACTACCAGGTGATGGTCAATGACCCGGTTTTCTGGAAGGCGGCCACCAACAACCTCTGGTTTGCGCTCGCCACCATTCCGATGTCGATCGGACTGGCGCTGGGCATGGCGCTGTGGGTCAACGAACGGTTGACCGGCCGCGGCTTTTTGCGCATGGCCTACTTCACCCCCACCGTGTTGCCGATGGTGGCCGTGGCCAACATCTGGCTGTTTTTTTATACGCCGAGTTATGGCCTGCTGGAGCAGATAACCGGTCTGTTCGGTTTGCCGTCGCACAACTGGCTCGGTGACCAGCAAACCGCGCTGGCCGCGATCACACTGGTGGCGGTCTGGAAGGAATCCGGGTTTTTCATGATTTTCTACCTCGCCGCGCTGCAGAGCCTGAACCCGAGTTTGCGCGAAGCAGCGGCCATCGAAGGTGCGTCGCGCTGGTATTTCTTCCGGCGCGTGTTATGGCCGCTGTTGATGCCCACCACGCTTTTCGTGCTGGTCAACGCCGTGATAAACGCCGTGCGCATGGTCGACCATGTGGTGGTGCTAACGCGTGGCGGCCCTGACAACGCGTCCACGCTGCTGCTGTACCACCTGTATGAAGTGGGGTTCAAGTTCTGGGATACCGGCTACGCGGCGGCGCTCACGGTGGTATTGCTGGCGGTGCTGGCTTCGGTGGCGCTGCTTCAGTTTTTCGTGCTCGATCGCAAGGTGCATTACCAATGAAACCGCGGGCAGCGTCACGCCTGGTATACAACGAACCCAGCCCGATCGATACCCTGGCCGCGTGGATGCTGGCTTTGTTGTGGATCCTGCCGCTGGTGTATGCGGTGTGGACGGCATTTCATCCGTCCGAATACTCCACCCGTTTTGTGCTGCTCGCGCCCCTTACGCTGGACAACTTCGCGCGCGCCTGGGCCGCGGCGCCGTTTGCGCGCTACTTCCTGAACACGGTTGCGCTGGTGGGCATGATCCTGGGCTGCCAGTTGGTGCTCAGCACCCTGGCGGCCTACGCGTTTGCCCGCTACGAGTTTGCCGGCAAGAACCTGCTGTTTGCGCTGGTGTTGGTGCAGTTGATGATCATGCCCGACATCCTGCTGGTGGAAAACTACAAGACCATGGCCCGCCTGGGCCTGGTGGACACCTTGTTGGCGATCGGCCTGCCGTATTTCGCGTCGGCGTTCGGCATATTCCTGCTGCGCCAAACCTTCATGGG
>JANNGR010000219.1:0-6453 GCA_031403955.1 Betaproteobacteria bacterium | reverse complement strand
ACCTGGCGCTTCTCCGCGCTGCCCAACTTCTCGACCGCCAGCAAGCGCCGGCGCACTCGGCTGTCGCCCTCCTGCTTGGCCAGCTTGCGCGCTGGGGCACCTCGGCCATACAGCGCATCGATCGACACCCCCAGCGCCTGGGCAATCGCAGGCAACAAATGCGCCGGCGGCGTGGCCCCCGGGCGCTCGTAATACGCCACCATGCGCTGAGAAATCTCCAGCTCCTCAGCCAGCTCCACCTGCGTAAAGCCCGCAGCCTTGCGCAACGCGGCCAGTTGCTCGTTAAATCCGCCCTCGGCAGGCGCCGCCGGTAATGCCATTCGTTTACCCATAACCAGACTTCCCGCGTGATCGGGCAAGCCTGGGAAGGGTTGCGGGTTCTTGGAAGTTTGAATTTGGATAGTTATACACAAGGTGTATATCATATCGTCCGTCAAATTGTGTAGCAACACTTCTACAGACGACGATATCGGCTTTGCTGGCGGCTGACTGAATCATCTCCAAATTCATCGCCACATTCTCGACATCCAGTTTTTCATGCTGCATGATGGCTAGAAATCGTCTTGGAGACCATCATGCTCAAGGAAGTCGGCAGCAGCGGACAAATATCGTTGGGTAAAAATTTCGCCGGACGCCTGTTTGAGGTAGTTGTCCATCCTGATGAGCGGATTGAACTGATTCCAATGAAGTTGATTCCGCATGCGGCATCCGTACAGTCACGCGATGTGGCAACAGCTGATGGTTGGTTGCCTCCAGGTGGCTACGCGCATTGCAATCAGTGGGCGCTCGACAACCGGGCTGCGCTTGATGCCCATGCCCGGCGTGTTGCTGACCAAGGCACTGCCGCGGAGCAATTGCATGCGTTTCTGATCGCCAATCCTGACGCCCTTGCCGACTGAAATTCGACTGAATTCTGCCAAGAACGTCCGTGCCACGTTTTGATATCAATTTCAGTCGGTGACGGTCCGGGCGATGGCGCCGGCCGTGGTCAGCCAGCAACGCTCGCGATGTTTTGCGATGTATGCCAACGCGCGGCGCAGTTGGCGCAGCCTGAAGGGCTGACCCACGATCATCGAATGCAGCGCAATTCCCATCACCAGCGGCTGCTCGCTGGATTGTTCCAGCATCTCGTCGAACTGGTCGATGATCATGTCGGAGAACTCGGACGCACTCACCCGACGGCCGATGATCGCGGCGCTGTCGTTGAGTTCCTGCGGGTAGGGTAACGACAGAATGCGACCGTTTCGAGTGCGCAGCCAAACCGGTTGGTCGTCCATGCACCAATCCAGCACATAGTGGTAACCGGCTTCCTGCAATAGATCGGGCGTGAGATCGGTCTCCGCTATCCAGGGGCTCAGCCAACCGGCCGGTGCTTGGCCTTCGTGTTCGATGAAGCTTGCAGTGACAGTGTCGATCAGTGCACGTTCGCGCTGTTCGTCCAGACCGGCCTGGTGCTCGGAATTGGTGCGGCCGTGGGATGCGATCTCCGCTCCGTAAGCGCGAAAAGCGGCCACCAACTGCGGCGCTACCGCATACAGTTCCGTATTGATCAGCAGCGATACCGGCAGTGTATGTTTTGACAGCAGCGACAGCAGCCGCCAGGCGCCGACACGGTTGCCGTAGTCGCGCCATGAGTTGTTCAGCACGTCTGGCGCCGGGATGCCCGGCACCAGGTCTTCCACCAGGCCCTCGCCGAAGGCATATTGCTCCAGGTTCAGCGCGATATACACCGCCAGCCCCTTTCCGTTGGGCCATACACCTTTGGGCCGATCGACGATCGGTGAATAGTCATACCGACCGTGGGTGCGCAACATGGGTTTGACCTCTTGATTCCGGCGTTCGATCGGACGCAACAAGCCCTAACGGGCGGCACCGGCAAAACGGGCAACGATCGCCGGATCGACGTTCACCAGTTCCCGGCCCGCGGGCAGTGCATAACTTCCCGTGCGCGGCTTTGGGTAGTCCAGGTGCACCAGCAGTTCAGCCTGGCGCACACCGCAAGCGATACAGTCGATCAGCGGCACCGGAACATCAGGCTGTAAACGCGCCGGGACTCCGGCCATCACCGCGCCGGTCAGGACGACGGTTTCGGCCAGGTCGCGGTCTATCAGGTCCAGCGCCTGTGCCACGATCATGCGGTCGAGCGCCTCGTGCGTGCCGCTCGCGTAGGCGGCCGTGCTCTCGAGCGTGCGCCACCCCGCGATCCGTGCGTCGAACCCATAGCTGGCAATTAACTCCTGGTACAGCGGCCGGACCCGGCGCCCGAAGGTGATCACACCGATGCGCCCGCCCAGCATGCAGGCGGTCAGAAGAGCGGCCTCGGTCATGCCGACCACCGGGATCGGCAGCAGTTCGCGCGCCGCGCGCAGGCCGGTGTCGTAGGACACTGCAATCACGACGGCGTCGCAACCATCAGCGTGTCGCGAAGCCAGAGCCAGCGTGGAATGTTCGCCAATCGCATGCTCGGCGCGCGAACCAATGACACGTGCACCAAAATCGCCGGTCACCGTGACGATTTCGGTCCCGGACGACGCGCTCGCACGCGCCTGCACCGTGACCTTGTCAGTGACGACTTGCGAAGTATTCGCGTTTATTAGCAGGATGCGCATGGTGGTTCTTGCTTGTTTCGACCCAAGTCAGGAGAAGATTGCGGTGAAGTCGATTTCGCCGTCGCCTCTACGTTGAAAGTCCAGCGAAGCTTCGACATGCTGCAGATGTTCCAGCATCAAGACGGCCGAACGTTTCGCGTCGCGAGCCTCGACCGCATCGACCAGATCGCTGTGTTCATGGTACGGACAGGCAGGAACATTCGGCGCGTCGTACAGGATGATGACCAGGCAGGTGAGCGTCTCCAACTCGCGCATGGTCCGTGCCAGGAATCGGTTGCCCGCAATGTCCGCGATGATCTGGTGAAATTCGCCCGACAAGCGGATGACGGACCGCTTGTCGTTGGCGGCTCGTGCCGCCGACTCGAGCGCCACGTGGTGACGCAGTCGAGCAATGTCGGCCGGCGTCGCCGCCAGCGTCGCTTTGCGGATCAACTCTGGCTCGATAAGCCGGCGCGCCGCAAACACCTCGCGTGCCTCTTCCACGGTTGGACTGCTTACAAAAGCGCCACGGTTCGGCTGCACGGTAACGATGCTGTCGTGTGCCAGCCGCTCCAACACCTGGCGTATCTGGGTCCGGCTTACGCCGAAGACACCGGCCAGTCGTTCCTCACCCAGCTTGGTACCGGGCGGCAAACGATGTTCGACGATAGCCAGCAGCACCCGCTGGTGAATCGCGTCGACGCTGGGCAGGCGTTTCGCAGCGCCGGTCGCCGAACCGGCTCCGTCGCCTTGCAGGGCCCGCGGCTTGGACTTTGCCGGGGCGATGCTCAAAATTTGCTCCACAGAACTTTCCTGATTTTGTATCCAATTTTTTTATGATATCGCATCCAATTACTGCTGTCAATTCTCTTGCGCAATTTCCGCGCTGCCCGTTTGTAGTGCGGCATGTTACTTGCCGGGTAAAGCCGGATAAGCTGGCGCCCGCTAGATTTTTTCAGTTTCCATTGATTTGCTTGAATTTCTATTAGGGTAACCACTAATAAAATTGTACCCAATATGATTGATTTATTGCATCCAATTAAATATGATTCCTTCGTACAAAAATTGTCAACTGCCGATGCGCATCAAACTCGACCGGCCACCGGCGCAACTTTCCAGGAGAAACGTTATGAACAGGAATTGGATGCGTGGTTTTGCTTTGGCGGCAGGTCTGGCGTTGGCTGGACCAGCCAGCGTCTGGGCGCAGGAAAAACTCCGGATTGCCGGCAACTTCGCATCCGACCACTCGTCGTCGGTGGCGATGCAGCAGTTCAAAAGGGATGTCGACGCGGCCTCCAAGGGCAGCCTGCTGATCGAGGTGTTCGACAACATGCAGCTCGGTGGCGCGCAGGAAAACGTGACCCAGACCCGCGCTGGCACCATCCACATGACCTGGGTCGGCATGGCCTTCCTGTCGCGCACGGTCAATGAGCTGGAGGCGGTTAGCTTGCCCTTCTTGTTTCCCAGCCGCGAGGTGGCCTACAAGGTAATGGATGGTCCGGCGGGCGACCTGATCGAGAGCAAGATGGCCGACAAAGGTTTCGTCTCGATGGGATTCATGGAACTCGGCGCGCGCCAAGTGACCAACAGCGCGCGACCGATCAAAACGATGGCCGACTTGAAGGGCATGAAAATCCGCATGCAACCCAACGAGACCCACCTGGCCACTTTCCGCGCGCTCGGGGCCAACCCGTTGGCGATGGACATCAAGGAGGTCTACTCGGCGATGGAGCAGCGCGTGATCGACGGTCACGAGAATCCGTATGCGTTGATTCTTACCAGCCGCTTCTTCGAGGTGCAGAAACACGTCTCGAACACGGCGCACTTCTTCGACTTCATCGCCGTGGTGGCGAACAAGAAGAAGTTCGAGTCGCTGTCCGCGGCGCATCAGAATATCGTGCGTACGGCGATGACCAACGCGATCAATTCGCAGCGCGTCATGGCCACCAAGGCCGACTCGGAAGCGCTGGCCGAGCTGCAACGCAAAGGGATGATTTTTACCGCGATGCCCGAGAGTGAACGTGAGGCGATGCGCAAGGCCACGGCCGGCGTCATTGAAGACATTCGCAAACGTGTCGGAAGTGCACTGGTTGATCAGGTACTGGCGGCGGTCAAGCAGGCTGGCGGCTGACGTTCGCGCGGCGCAGCCATGTCCACATCATCCTTGCCGCCCGGCGGCGATTTCCACTCCCCACGACTGGCCGCGCTGGACAAGGCCTTGGCAATGTCCATGCATTGGGCGCTCGTGTTTCTGATGTTCGTGATGACCGCCGTGGTCTTCGCGCAGGTCGTGTTGCGATACGGCTTCAACGGCTCGATCGATTGGGCCGACGAGGTGTCGCGCCTGGCCTTCGTTTGGACCGTTTTCCTGGCAATCCCTCTGGCTATCCGCGAGCAACTGCACATCGGCATGGAGATTCTTGTTGTGCGCTTGCCCCAGTCCTTCCGGGCGCCACTGGCACGCTTCTGCGACACCGTCGGGGCGGCGCTGATGGCCTTGTTGTGCTGGCATTCGGTGTTACTGGCATACGACCAGTGGGACGAGAAGATGGCCACTGTCTCGGCCAGTGCCGCCTGGTTCGTGGTGGCGGTCGCGGTAGGCGCCGCGTTGTCCGTGCTGGAACTGGCACGGCTGGCGCTGCTGGGCCTTCCGGCCGAAGGACGCCTGGTGATCGAATGAGTCCGCTCGCAGTCCACCCCGCGGCGGCTGCGCTGGTGCAACGATTGAGAATACGAAACACAAGGCGGGTCACATGAGTCAACTAATGCTCTGGATATTCGTTGGGACGGCCTTGCTCGGCGTGCCGCTTTCGTTTGCCATAGGCCTGAGCGCCGTTGGCGCGCTGGCGGCAAGCGATGTCGATTTCAGCATGTTGCCCAGCCGCATGGTGGCGGCGTTGGACTCGTTCCCGTTGCTGTCGATCCCGCTGTTCATGGCGGCTGGCGAACTGATGATCAAGGCCGGCATCATGGAGCAGTTGATCGACCTTGCCAACGCGTTCATCGGTCGCGTGCGTGGTGGGCTGGCCCAGGTATGCATGCTTGCCGGGGCGATCGTCTCGGCGGTTTCGGGCAGCGCCGTATCCGACGCCAGCGCGCTGGCGGCAACGATGCACCCCTCTCTGAAGAAAAATTACGACGCCGCTTTTTCCACGGCGGTGATCTCGGCCGCAGCCAACCTGGGGCCCATCATCCCGCCGTCGGGCGCAATGATCATCTACGCCTTCATGGCCGGCCCCACGGTGTCCGTCGGCGGCTTGTTCATGGCCGGCACCGTTCCAGGCATCCTGCTCACCGCCGTGTTCATGTTGCAATGCTGGTGGATCGCGAAGAAACGCAACTACCCAGTCACCGGCGAGCCAGTGACCCTGCGCAACATCGCGCGCCAGACGCGGCGCTCGGCGCTGACGCTGACGATGCCGGTGGTATGTATCGGCGGTATCGTCGCCGGAATGTTCACCGCCACCGAAGGCGCGGGCATCGGTGTTGTGATGGCGCTGCTGATCGGTTTTTTCGTCACGCGCTCGCTCACGCTGCGTCACTTGCCCGAAGTCATGGTGCGTGCTGCGCTGATGACGGCGGTCGTCGGCGCAATGATTGCCTTCTCGTCCACCGTTACCTTCATGATGACCGTGGACATGCTGCCACAGGCGCTGTCAGCCTGGATGCGCGGCGTCACGACCGATCCACTGATGTTCAATCTGCTGGTGGCGGTGATCCTCCTGCTGGTGGGCATGGCGCTGGAGTCGAATGCCGCCTACATCATGCTGGTGCCGCTGCTGCACCCGATTGCACTGCTGTACGGCATCGACCCGCTGCACTTCGGCTTCCTGTTCGTCTTCAACCTGGTGATCGGCATGCTGAC
>JANNGR010000218.1:0-1914 GCA_031403955.1 Betaproteobacteria bacterium | reverse complement strand
TATGTGGACGGCATACTGCGCCAACCTTTCACGCTCGACCATGAAGGCTACCTGAACATACCCGACCGGCCGGGCCTGGGCGTTGAACTCGATCCCGACAAGGTGGGTCGATACACGCCGGATGCGGCGCCACTGTTTGCCGGCTGAACAACGCGCTCACAGGCTTGCCATTCCCGGGCGTGTAATCCAGAATCAACCATGACCCAATACTGGTTGATGAAGTCCGAGCCCAACGAGTGCTCGATTGACGATGCCCTCGCTGCTGCCGCTCAAACGGTGCCGTGGACCGGGGTGCGCAACTACCAGGCCCGCAACTTCATGCGCGACGCGATGGCCGTCGGTGATGGCGTGCTGTTCTACCACTCCAGCTGCGCCGAGCCGGGGATTGTCGGCATCGCCCGCGTCGCGTCCGCGAGCCGGCCCGACCCGACGCAGTTCGATCCGAAGTCGCCCTACTTCGATGCGGCGGCCACACCCGCCGCGCCGCGATGGCTGCTGGTCGACGTGCAGGCACTGCGCAAGACCCGGCTGTTGGCGTTGCCCGAACTGCGCGCTACCGTGGCGCTGGCCGACCTGCGGCTGCTGCGCAAGGGCAACCGTCTGTCGATCACGCCAGTCAGCGACGCGCACTGGCAGCTGATCGTCGATCGGATGCTGAAGGCACCGGACAGCTGACGTGAAGTGCACAAGTGGCAAGTAGCAATCTGCGGCTGCGCATGCCTCCATCGTTAACAACGTGGGGTGCGCCAAGTCGGCCCGAGTCTTGAGCGTTTGGAGCGGTCGAGCGGCCTCAGCCACAACGACGCAAAACCGGACCTGCAACGGTGTTATCTCGGGGATCTGACCGACCGAGGACCCGGGCGTCGCGGGCCCCCATCCTTGGGACGATAATCGAAACCAACCAGCTCAATCACCCGACAAATCGCGCCACGGGAACCCACGCAGCAACATGACAGCGACCTTTGAAGCCTTGTTTCGATCCCTGGATTTCGAACGTCCGTTGGATGTCGGCGACCCTACAGACAAGGCGCTGTATGTGGACAAAATGCACACCACGGACGGCATCAGTCCGGTAGACGAGTTACGGGCCGGAATCGAAATGGCGGACCGGCCCGGCACCTGGTTGTTTACCGGCCATCGCGGGGTTGGCAAATCCACCGAGTTACGCCGCATGGCGAACGATTTGCGAGTCCAGGGGCATCTGGTGATCGTCGCCGATATGGGCGAATACCTTAACCTGGTCGAGCCCGTCAAGACCGAGACCTTGCTGCTGACATTGGTCGCGGCCATTGCAGATGGTGCCGAACAGTTCCTTGGCGGCGACCGTCTGGCCGCGAACTACACCACGCGCCTGTGGGAGTTCCTGAAGACCACCGAGGTCCATATCACCGAAGCCACTGCCCAACTTCCCTTGGGTGAGGCGAAGTTGAGCTTCAAGGCACAACTCAAAGACAACCCCGTTTTCCGCGAAAGAGTCGTCGCGGCCGTACAAGGGTCGGTTGCTCTGCTGGCCGCCCAGGTGCGCACCTTTGCCAAGTCGGTGCTCGACGACGCCCGCCAGCAACGAGGTGCGGACTAGCAGGTGGTGCTGATTTTGGATTCGTTGGAGCGGTTGCGCGTCACCGGTGCGGACGCCCAGGTGTGTTACGACGCGATCTCGCGCACGTTTGACCAGAACGCCGAACACCTGAAGCTGGAACACATCCACGTGGTCTACAGTGTTCCGCCGTATCTGCCATTTCTGTCGCCGCGCATCGGGTCCTACTTTGGTGTGGCGATTTGCACGCTGCCCCATGTCAAGGTGTTTCAAACACCCGATCGGATGGCAAGCATGCCGAACACCGCGCCGGGTTCTTCCGCCATGCCGCCGCGCGCGCTGGCGCATGACTCCGGCATCTCCTTGATGGTGTCGAC
>JANNGR010000217.1:0-4395 GCA_031403955.1 Betaproteobacteria bacterium | reverse complement strand
GAGCTTGACCAATCCGCCCTAACGTCGACCGTTTTGTGGGGCGCGTTCACGTTGGCCGTGTTGTTCGGCGGCATCGCCCAGCGCACCCGGTTCTGCACCATGGGGGCCATCGCCGACGTCGTCACCATGGGCGACTGGGGCCGCATGCGTATGTGGGTGCTGGCGATCGCCGTGGCCGTGGCCGGCTTCAATGCGATGGTCGGTTTTGGCTGGGTACAGGCGGCCAACAGCCTCTATGCAGGGCCGCGGCTGCTGTGGCTGTCGCTGGTTGCCGGCGCTTTGATGTTCGGCTTTGGCATGGTGCTGGCGTCCGGTTGCGGCAGCAAGAACCTGGTGCGTCTCGGTGGCGGAAGCCTGAAATCCCTGGTGGTGCTGATCGTGCTGGGCCTGTCGGCGTTCGCGACGCTAAAAGGCATTACGGCCGTGCTGCGCGTGGCCAGCGTCGATCGCGTGGTGATCGAGTTACCCGCCGGCCAAGATCTGCCGACGCTGATCGCCGCGGCGGCCGGCCTGCCAACGCCACCGGTAGCGGCCGCGCTGGGCCTGCTGGTGGGCACCGGTTTGCTGGCCTGGGTACTGCGTCATCCCGAGGGCCGCTCAGCGCAGACGTGGCTCGGCGGGGCGGGTATCGGCGCCATCATCGTCGCGATGTGGTGGCTGTCGGGGCGGCTCGGATACCTGGCTGAGGACCCCAACACGCTGCAGCAAAACTTTCTGGCCACCAACTCACACCGAATGGAGGCACTGAGCATGGTTGCGCCAGTCGCTTATGCGCTCGACTGGCTGCTGTTCTTCAGCGACAAGTCCAAAGTTTTGACCATTGGCATCGTCAGTATGGCCGGCGTGGTTGCCGGATCGGCCGCGGTCGCGCTGGCGACGCGCGACTTTCGCTGGGAGGGGTTTGCCAACCTCGAGGACACCGCCAACCACCTGGTTGGCGCGACGCTGATGGGCGTCGGCGGCGTGACCGCCCTAGGTTGCACCGTCGGGCAAGGACTGTCGGGTGTCTCCACGTTGTCGCTGGGCAGTCTGCTGGCGCTGCTTGGTATCGTCGCGGGCGGCGTATTGGCGCTGCGTTACCAGTCGTGGCGACTGGACGCGTTAACGTGATACCGCAAACGCGGCATTTGTAAGGGTTTTCGCTATATCCGTATAGGGTGATGCTAATCATACTTGCCAGGACTTGCGGCAAGCAGTAACCGGAGACAACTCGGATGAACGTCATTCAACACCGGACAACACGCACCGCCTTCCTTGTTTGGGCCTGGCTTGTTGCGTGCACTGGCGCCTACGGGCAGACGGCGCAGGCGCTGCACCTGCGAGCGCTGGCCGCAACCTGCGCGAACTGCCACGGAACCGATGGCCGCGCCGTTGCGGGCGAGGCTACTACACGACTTGCCGGTCTGCCCAGGGACTACATCGTGGCGCAATTACAGGCCTTTCGGGACGGCGGGAAAACCGCAACCGTAATGCACCAGATATCCAAGGGCTACAGCAATGAGCAGATCGACGCCCTGGCGGCGTACTTCGCCGGCAAGTAATTAGGGTGCCATGATGAAACGTCGTGAACTGGTTCAAGGCCTGTTGGCCGGTGGCGCATTCGCGGCCCTGGGCGGGTGTGCAACTTCAGGCGCAATACCATCCAGCGCCAAGGTAGTTGTAGTCGGCGGCGGTTATGGCGGCGCTACCGCCGCCAAATACGTGCGGCTACTGTCGGACAACTCGCTCGATGTGGTGTTGGTCGAGCCCAACCGAAACTTCATCTCCTGCCCGATCTCGAACCTGGTGGTGGGCGGCGTGCGGCAACTGGCGGACATCACGACTTCGTATGACGCATTGCGCGGCAAACATGGCGTGACCGTCATACACGACACGGTAACCGCCATCGATCCGCGCAAGAAGATGGTGAAGTTGTCCGGTGGGCCCGAGATTCGTTACGACAAGCTGGTGCTTTCACCGGGCATCGACCTGATGTTCGAAGCCGTGCAGGGCCTGAAACAGGCACAGGCGGACGGCCAAATCCTGCAGGCCTGGAAGGCCGGCGCGGAAACCGTGGCGCTGTTCAAACAGTTGCAAGCCATGCGCGACGGCGGCGTCTTCGCGCTCACCATTCCGGAAGCGCCGTACCGCTGCCCGCCCGGGCCCTACGAACGGGCGAGCATGGTTGCGGCTTATCTGAAACAACACAAGCCCAGATCCAAAGTGCTGATCCTGGATGCCAACCCGGACGTCACCTCCAAAGGTCCGTTGTTCAAAAAAGCGTGGTCCGAGCTTTACCCCGGCATGGTCGAATACCGCGGTCAACACAAGGCGGTGGCGGTGGATGCCAGAACATCGACAGTCAAGTTCGAACTGCACGATGAGGTGAAAGCCGACCTGCTGAATGTGCTGCCGCCGATGCGTGCCGGTGCGCTGGCGCTGCAGACCGGCCTGGCGAATGTCAACAGTCGTTGGTGCCAGGTCAATTTCCAGTCGTTCGAATCGACGGCCGCCAATGATGTGCATGTGCTGGGCGATTCGATCCAGGGCGCGCCGCTGATGCCCAAGTCGGGCCATATGGCGAACAACCATGCCAAGGTGGCAGCGGCGGCAATCGTCGCCTCGCTAAAGGGACTGGAAGTCAACCCGCGGCCGATGCTTGGCAACACCTGTTACAGCTTTGTAAGCCCCACCGAAGTCATCCACGTGGCAAGCGTGCATGAATACGTCGACGCCGAGAAGACCTTCAAAGTGGTCGCCGGGTCCGGCGGCGTCTCCGCCGCCAGGTCAGAGCTGGAAGCCGCCTATGCAATGGCTTGGGCGCGCAATATCTGGGCCGACATGCTGGGCTGAACCAGACCTGGTGGATGTACCGGGCCGGCCAACAGTCAACCGGCGCAACTCCATATCACTACATCAGGACACCGTCGCCTCGTCGGTGCGCCGGTCACCTTTGTTATCGACCCAGGATATGGCAATCCGGTCGCCCGCCTTCGCGCCTTTGATCACAAACTGCAGGAACGGATTCTTGGACACCGCCGGGCCCCATTGCGACGTCATGACGGTCTTGCCGTTCAGTTGTGCCGACACCTGCTGGATATACCAGGCGGGAATGACCTGGCCGGATGCATCCTTGCGCTGGCCGGTTTCCATTTCGTGACTCATCAGCACGCGCACGGTGGCTTTGTCCGCGGCGGCTTGGGCGCGAATGCGCATCGGATCAGCCATATTGAACTCCTTCGAATGCCGCTGGTGGGTGGTTGACAAGCTACGCTAGTCAACCACCACATCCGCCGAGCGTGACCTTGACTTCCTTCTGCGCGAACAGAACCTTGCCGTCGGCCATCATCGCTACCGCGTAAACGTTGGACGATTGGCCCATCTTCAGGCGCATAGCGAAATTCGCCTCGATTGCATCGCTCACTTCAAACAGAGCCGACAGCGTGGCCGGATTCTTCTCGACCAGAATCAGCAGGCGCTTGACGCCGGCCAGCGTCGTCGCCGCGCCGACCGGCACCATCGCGCCGTTTTCCGCTATGTCGGGACCGGTCACGGTAACGTCCTTGCTCGGTTGCGGCGCGAAGGCACCCAGGGCCTTCATCACTTCCGGCATCGACTTGGCGTCGAACGCCGCGGCGTTGTAGCCCCCCGCCTGCGCATGCGTCACCGACGGCAACAACCCGAGCGCGGCGAGCAGCGCCGCTACCTTGGCCGAATGGGAGAGCGCGACTCGACGGGTAGGCATGGAGACTCCTTAATGCCAATATTCCAACTAACAGACATTATCTGGCGCCGGGAGAGTTGTTGATGGAAATTGTTGTTTGATTTCTGGCCAGAGTTGAATCCGAAGATGCAAGGAACAGGTCAGACCGGCGGCGGGCAAACTCAGACCCATGGAAGTCCCCGTACAAAAGTTACGAGAAGGAACCGCGGCAGGCGACTTTGCGTGCGCGCGCAGCCTTCGCGATCAGTCCCTAACCTGCTATGCCGAGGGTCCGGCCACCACCAGCCGCTCGCGCAGCGTGCGGTGAAGGATCTTCCCGGTGGCAGTGCGCGGCATCTCGGCATCGGCGATGAAAAGGATAGAGCGCGGACGTTTGTAGCCGGCCATGCGCTCGCGGCACCAATCGAGCATCTCTGCTTGCGACGCTTGTTGCCGATCGTGCAGCACGATGACGGCCTGCACGGCTTCGCCCCACTTGGCGTCGGGCACGCCGATCACCGCCACGTCCTTCACCTTCGGGTGCTCGCCGAGCGCGGCCTCGACCTCCGAGGGGTAGATGTTCTCGCCACCGCTGATGATCATGTTGCTCTTGCGGTCGACGAGGTGGATGTAGCCGTCGGCATCGCGGCGCGCCATTTCGCCGACCGAGCACCTTTCGCCGCGGAACGCCTCGGCCGACTTGTCGGGACTCT
>JANNGR010000216.1:0-26985 GCA_031403955.1 Betaproteobacteria bacterium | reverse complement strand
AACCTGAAGGTCCACGCGGGCGAGATCGTGGCGCTGGTGGGCGAATCGGGATCGGGCAAAAGCATCACCGCCATGGCGCTGATCCGGTTGCTGCCCGAAGGGGTGGTGGCCACCCGCGGCACGATCACGTTTGGCGGCAAGGATGTGTTTGCCATGTCGTCCCAACAACTCAATCACCTGCGCGGTGGGCATATCGCCATGATTTTCCAGCAGCCGCAGGCGATGCTCGATCCTACGTCGCGTGTTGGTGTCCAGGTAGCGGAAGCATTGCGCCAGCATCGCGGCCCAGACCGGTCCTCGGTACGCGACAGCGTGATCAAATTGCTGCGTGATGTCGGCATTCCGGAGCCTGCCTTGCGGGCGCGATGTTTCGCGCACGAACTTTCAGGCGGCATGGCGCAGCGCGTCATGATGGCTGCCGCAATGAGCGGCGAACCGGAACTGCTAATAGCCGATGAGCCCACGACCGCCCTGGATGTGACGGTGCAGGCGCAGATCCTGAAACTGCTCGATGAGCAGCGCTACAAACGCAATCTCGCCGTGCTGCTCATCACCCACGATCTGTCGATCGTGTCAGCTCTGGCCGACCGGATTGCCGTGATGTATGCCGGTCGCATTGTTGAGGAAGGTCCGGCCCGATCGATCCTCAGGGCACCGCGCCATCCCTATACCCGTGCTCTGGTCCAGTGCTCGCTGCTGAGGGCGGATCGTGACGGGCGTTTGTTCTCGATCCCAACCGGCGCCGCGCAGCCGCACGAGATTCATCAAGGATGCCGCTTCCATCCGCGCTGCGCAACCGCGGCTGCCATGGGTGATTCCACCCGCTGTACGCACAGCGAGCCGGCACTCGACGCCTATGACGACCATTGCAAGGCGCGCTGCTGGGCAACAGTCGCGCAGGCGATGCCCCCGGCCGCGGTTGCAACCGGTGCCACGCCATGATGGGCCGGCCAGCTTTCGTTCCGCGTCGGACGTCGCCGGCGTCCGACCAGCCATTCGTCGACGTCCGCGATCTGTCGAAACATTATCCGGTGCGTGGATCGCGCCACATGACGATCAAGGCCGTCGATGGCGTGTCTTTCAGCATCCGCGAGGGCGAGGTTCTCGGTCTGGTTGGAGAATCGGGCTGCGGCAAAAGCACGATTGCGCAACTGCTGATGCGGCTGACAGCTCCGAGCGCCGGCGCGATCACCATCGACCAGCGCGACATTCTTGCGCTGAAGGGCGAGGATCTGCGCCGGTTGCGGCCGACCATGCAACTCATCTTCCAGGATCCCCACGCGGCGCTCGATCCGCGCATGACGATCGGGACCAGCATGGAGGCGCCGCTGAGCCAGCATGCCATGGGTACGCCGGAGAGCCGCCACTCCGCGGCGTTGCGGATGCTCGAGGAAGTCGGCCTCGACGCATCGTTCTACCCGCGTTATCCCGGCCAATGTTCTGGCGGGCAACTGCAGCGTGTCGTGATCGGCCGCGCACTGCTTCTCAAGCCGTGGTTCCTGGTGTGCGACGAACCGACATCCGCGCTGGATGCGTCGATGCGCACCCAGATAATCAACCTGCTGATTGATCTGAAAATGCGCCTTGGGTTGACGCTTTTGATGATATCGCACGACCTCAGGTTGGTAAGGTATCTGTGTGATCGCATCGCCGTCATGTACCTTGGCCAGATTGTCGAGATCGCGCAACGCGATGAACTGTTCGAGCGACCTCGCCATCCGTACACGCACGCACTGATCTCTTCCGCCATGATCGATGAAACCGGGCTGGCTGGCGCCACCGAGGTGTTGAAAGGCGACCTGCCAAGTCCGCTCAACCCTCCACCGGGATGCAGGTTGCATCTGCGCTGCACATTTGCCGCCGAGCGCTGCAGGCGGGAAATGCCGCCACTACACTTGGCCGCCGATGGACATGCGGTGCGCTGCCACTTCTGGGACCAACTGAACCTTGGCTTCAAAACCCGCGTATCGAACGGGATCGCGGCAGCGGTTGCCGCAGGCACAGGCAACCACGCCTGACGCTTACGGCCATTAGTGCTTTTTGTCACCCGTATTACAGCAGGACATTTTGTGCCGGGTCGATAAGATCAAACTTCGGACAAGTCGAATGCAACCGTCTAACCGTTGGGGTACAACAGATGTGGAAATCTTCCTGGATACTGGCTTCTTGCGCGGCCATCGTGTCAACTTCCGCCAGCGCGCAAACCGGCGGCATCATTCGCTTCGTCGATAGCTGGAGCGTGCGCACCGGCTGGGACATGGCGGCCGATGACTCCTATCTCGGGTCGCGGTCTGGCTGCTACGAGAGCCTGACGAAGGTCGATTTCGATGGCCAGCTCAAACCATCGCTGGCGATTTCGTGGGCGCAAACCACGCCTACATCCTGGGAGTTCAAGATCCGCGAGGGGGTGAAGTTCCACGACGGCACGCCGCTTACGGCCGAAACGGCAGCCAACGCGCTGAATCAACTCCTGAAGGCGACGGTTCCGGCGCGCGCTTTTTCGACCAAGTTCGTCAAGTCCGTCGAGGCACCCGATGCCAGGACCGTCCGGATTACTTTGGCGGATCCTTCGGTACTGCTGCCGGGTCAGTTGGCGAGTCCGGCGACGGCGATCCTAGCGCCTTCGGCATACAAAGATGGCAAGGTCAATCCGATCAACGCCTGCACCGGCCCGTTCATCATCACCCGGGTTGATCCAACCCAGGGTATGACGATGAAACGCAACGACGCCTATTGGGGTGAAAAGCCGGTGCTAGCCGGTGCAGAGATCAAGTTTATTGTCGACGCCAATGGGCGGGCTACGCAGGCTCGAAGCGGAGAGGCCGACATCTCCCGCCTGGTTCCAGCCGTCACGCTCGCGCAGCTCAAGGCGTCACCCGGACTGCAACTCGCGCAGGTGCCGGCCGCGCGCACCTTGATGATGTTGCTGAACACCAAGAAGGCGCCGTTGAACGACATCCGTGTGCGGCAGGCAATCCAGGCGGCGATCGACAATTCAGCCATTTCCGCATCCGTATTCGAGGGCGTGGCACCCCCCGCCATGGGTCCGTTCCGTCCCACCGATCCGTGGGCTCCCAAAGACCAGAAGCCGGCCTACAACCTCGATAAAGCCAGGAAGCTGCTGGCCGATGCCGGTATCAAGCCGGGTACGCTGAAACTCAGCCTGTGGGGCTACACGGCGAGGCCGGAGATGAAGGACGTTGGCGCGGTGGTTCAGGAAATGCTCGGCAAAGTGGGCATTGGTGTCGAGCTGCGCATGGCCGAATACAACGCGATCGAACCCGACATGCTGGCCGGCAAGTTCGACATGGCATTCATGTCGCGCGGTTACCTGACCGACGTGCCAGAGCCGATCGGATTCCTGAACGCGGACTACGGTTGTTCCGGCAGCTTCAATATCTCTCACCACTGCGCGCCAGAGATGGATGCCGAGATCAAAAAGATATTTGCAACCGTTGACCAAGGTCAGCGCTTCGACGCTTACCGAAAAATTGCGGCACAGATTCAGGCCGAGGCAACCACCATTTTCCTGATCCACGAAAGCGCGTACGACGTCCATGCGGCAAAGGTAAAGAACTACAAGCCGCATCCGATGAACTACCTGTCCCTGACGCCTTCCCTTTCGCTGAATTGATTTCGGGTCTTTGTGGCGGTCCGCGCTCAGGCACGCGCGAGCGGCGGGCGGAAGGTATGCAAGCGCAATGCATTGCTCAGCACGCTGACGCTTGAGAGCGCCATTGCCGCACCGGCGAAGATCGGTGACATGAGTACGCCGAAAGCCGGATACAGCGCGCCCGCCGCGACTGGAATCAGCACTGCGTTATAGGCGAAGGCCCAGAACAGGTTCTGGTTGATGTTGCGGATCGTCGCTTTTGAGAGCGCGATCGCATTCGGTACGTTGCGCAAGTCACCCGACATCAGCACCACATCGGCGCTCTCAATGGCGATATCGGTGCCGGTTCCGATTGCGATTCCCACGTCGGCCTGCGCCAGTGCGGGTGCGTCATTGATGCCGTCGCCGACAAAGACGACGCGCCCGTGCTGCTGCTGGAGGCGCTTTATTACCTCGGCTTTACCGGTTGGCAGAACCTCAGCAACGACTTCATCGATTTTGAACTGAGCCGCGATGGCACGTGCCGTGCGGGCGTTGTCTCCCGTAATCATCACAACCCGCAGGCCGAGCGCGTGCAAAGCCTCGATCGCGGCGGACGAAGTCGGCTTTGCCTGATCGGCTACGCAGATGATCGCCGCGAGGTTGCCATCGATGGCGGCATAAAGTGGTGACTTGCCCTCATCGCCAAACTGCCCGGCGGCAATCGCAAACATGGAAACGTCGATGCTGTTGGCAGCCATCATCCGGTCGGCGCCGACCAGCAAGCTCTTTCCGTCGACCTCGGCGCCGATACCAAAGCCGGGCTTGGCGTCAAAGCGTGAAGTCGGTGACAAGGTCATGCCTTTCGCTCGCGCGGCCGTAACGATGGCCGCGGCAACCGGGTGTTCGGATAACGCCTCAACCGAGGCGACGAGGCGCAGAACCTCGGCTTCCTGGTGACCTTGCGTGACGATCAGATCGGTTAATTCCGGCTTGCCTTTGGTCAGGGTACCGGTCTTGTCGAAGGCGATCGCGCGCGCGCCCTTGAGCGCCTGCAGTGCATCGCCGCGGCGAAACAAGATACCCATTGAAGCCGCCTTGCCGGTGGCAACCATGATGGAGGTCGGGGTTGCCAGTCCCATGGCGCAGGGGCAGGCAATAATCAGAACGGCGACTGCATTGACAAGCGCGTAGGCAAGGGACGGCGCGGGGCCATAAAACATCCACAACGCAAAGGTCGCGAGTGCCGCTGCCATCACGGCTGGAACGAACCAGGCCGTGACCTTGTCGACCACTGCCTGGATCGGTAGTTTTGCGCCCTGCGCGGCTTCCACGGTTCGCACGATCTGCGCCAGCAACGTGTCGGCGCCAATCTTGGTCGCTCTGAATTTGAACGCGCCGGTTGTATTGACCGTACCCCCGATAACCTGGTCGCCAATGTCTTTCGTGGCCGGGATCGGTTCCCCGGTAATCATCGACTCATCGATGAAGGTCGAGCCGTCGACGATCTCGCCGTCTACCGCCACCTTTTCACCCGGGCGCACCAGCACGACATCGTTCAGAAAAACTTCGTCGATGCCAATCTCGATCTCGGTGCCATTGCGCAACACCCGCGCGTTTCTTGGCTGCAACCCGATCAGCGCCCGGATCGCGGTGCCGGTGCGACCTTTGGCGCGGGCCTCGAACCAGCGGCCGAGAAGGACCAGCGTAACGACGACGGCGCCGGCTTCGAAATACGTGTTGTCGGTTCCGGCTGGCATCAGACCGGGGAAGAAGGTCACCAAAGCCGAGAACAAGTAGGCGGCACTGGTGCCGAGCATCACCAGTGCGTTCATGTCCGGCGCACCACGCAGGATGGCGGGGAAACCCTTTTCATAAAAACGCCAGCCGGGGCCAAACTGCACCACAGTGGCAAGCGCAAAGGAAATCAGCCGCATTCGAGGCTCGCCGATCGATCCGGCGAGTGCGTGATGAAGCGCCTCGCTCAGGTGCACGCCCATCTCGAACACCAGGATCGGCAGACTCGCGATCAGCGCGACAAGTACATGGCGCAACAAGGCTTCACTCTCGGCGTCCCGGGCGTCTTGCGCATCGACGCGTGGACCCGATGCGGCGGCTTTCGAAGCCTCGTAGCCGGCTTTCTCAACCGCCGCGATGGCCGCCGCGACTGTCGTTTCGCCCCCGACGAGCCTCAGCGTCGCCCGCTCGGTGGCGAGATTGACGGATGCGTCGAGCACGCCGGGTATTGCCTTGAGTGCCTTCTCGACGCGAGCCACGCAGGAGGCGCAGGTCATGCCGGAAAGGGCGAGTTCCGTGACTTCATTCGCCACCTCGTAACCCGCGTTGCGGATTGCGTCGGCGACGGCTTGGAGGGACCCGCCAACGGCGGCGAGATTTACGGTGGCACGTTCGGTGGCAAGATTGACCGACGCATCGCGCACTCCAGCAACCGCCTTGATCGCCTGTTCGACGCGAAAGACACAGGATGCGCAGGTCATGCCGGTCACCGCGAGCTGGATGCCGTCCGGGCTGCCGAGCGTCGCGACGTTGGTTTTCATACGGTTCCTCTGAATGCCGTGCTGGCTGTGTACCGGCATGGTCGAGATTCCAACGGTGGGAATGTCAAGCGGTCAGCGGTCAAACCACGACAGCCTGCATGGTTATTTGCAGGGCCAGTTTGACATTCCAACGGGGGCAAGGTCGATAGTATGCTCCTCAACGACTGTTCTGAAATGGATTGCCAAATGATTGCCTTCGAAGTCAACGACATGACCTGCGGCCACTGCGTCAGCACCATCACCAAGGCGGTGAAAAGCGCGGACAAGGAGGCCAAGGTGCAGATCGACCTGGCCAGGCACCGGGTCGAAATCGAGCCGGCTGGCGCAGGCGCTCAAGCACTGAGTGACGCCATCAAGCAAGCTGGTTATACGCCCGTCGCGGTCTGACACCGTTAGGTCTGGATCGGAGCAACGCGAACGCGGGAATTGGTGATTCCTGTGTAGCGGCTGCCATCGGCCGGTGCAGCATTTGCTGCTGCAACAGGCCCTGTGCGCGCAGCATATTGCAAAGCCGCGGTCCGGCGCGGATGATCATCGCAAATTGACGCCGGGCCGGTCCGGCGTCAAGATAGTTCAAGCTTGGAAACGTAAACTTGGGAAAACCGGGTCCCTGATTCTTATGCTTCGGAGAACGCCTTGACTGCTACCCGAGCCGCGGAAACGGCCGCCGATGGCGTGACGTTGCGGCCCATGACGGCCGTGGACCTGCCAGCCGCGCATGCGTTATCGACCCAGGTTGGTTGGCCGCACAGGCTGGTGGATCTGCAGTTCAGCTTCTCGTTTGGTGAGGGACTTGTGGCCCAGCGTGATGGCGCCGCGGTCGGCATCGCGATGCGCTGGCGCTGGGGCGGCGCACATGCCAGCGTTGGGTCGGTGGTCGTTGCTCCCCACTGCCAGGGGCGGCGCATCGGCCAGCGATTGATGCTCGGATTGCTTGACGGACTCGAAGGCCACAGCGTGCTGCTGCACGCCACGCGCGAGGGGCGCGGACTTTACGAACGCCTGGGCTTCGTCGCGGCCGGCGACGTGCGCCAGCATCAGGGGCTTGCGCTGCAGGCCCCGCTGGTTGCGCTGGAGCCGAATGTTCGCCTGCGACCCGCAAGCCGTAACGACGGCGAGCGCCTGATTGCGCTGGACCAGGCCGCGTGTGGCATGCCGCGCGGCGCGATGCTGCGCGCACTGCTCGATCTGGCCCAGGTGGTCGTGCTCGACCGGGATGGCGTGGCTGAAGGTTTTTCGGTGCTGCGCCGTTTTGGACGCGGGAAGGTGATTGGGCCGGTGGTCGCGCCCGATGCCACAGGCGCAAAGGCGCTGATCTCCCATTGGGTGAACCTGGATGCCGGCAAGTTCGTACGCATCGACGTGGATTTCGCCAGTGGGCTGCCGGCGTGGCTTGAAACCCTCGGACTGCGGCGTGTGGGTGAGGTCGCCTCGATGCAACGCGGGCCCGCGTTGCATCGAGGCAGCGCTGCGCATCTGTTCGCCCTGGTCACCCAGGCCACCGGTTGAGTGCTGCCCGCCGCATGATCTGCTGAAGGCGCGCCGTCAACGGCATGCTGCTGTGCCCCGGGTGGCGATTGCAGCAGCACCCGTTTCGCAACCGAGCCTACGATAAATGCATCGACCCCTGAAACAAATGGCGCTGCGACATGACCGACACCGATAGCTTGATTGCCCTCGACCGGGCCCACCTGATCCACCCCGTCGCTGCATGGCGCAAACACGAGGAGCGCGGCGTCACCGTGCTCGAATCGGGCCACGGTGCCTGGCTGCGCGATTCAAAGGGTAATGAGCTGCTCGACGCCTTCGCCGGCCTATGGTGCGTGAACGTGGGTTATGGGCAGGAAAGTATTGTCCAGGCGGCGGCCGAGCAGATGCGCAAGCTGCCTTATGCCACCGGTTATTTCCACTTCGGCAGCGAGCCGGCGATCCGGCTCGCCGCCAAGCTGATCGAGATCGCGCCGCCGTCGCTAAAACACGTCTACCTGACGCTCGGAGGGTCCGAAGCGATTGACGCGGCGGTACGGCTGATAGTCCAGTACTACAACTGCACTGGCCGCCGGTCCAAAAAGCAGTTCATCTCATTGGAGCGCGGCTACCACGGCTCGTCTTCCACCGGTGCCGGACTCACGGCGCTGCCGCAGTTCCACCGGGGCTTCGACCTGCCGCGGCCAGAGCAGCACTACATCCCGTCTCCGTATCTGTACCGCGCCCCGGCAGGCAGCACGGCGCAATCGGTGATCGACGCATCGGTGGCGGCATTGCGAACCAAGGTGACGGCGCTGGGTGGTGAAACTGTCGCGGCATTCTTCTGCGAACCGATCCAGGGGTCGGGTGGCGTAGTCGTTCCACCCAAGGGCTGGCTCAAGGCAATGGCTGCGGCCTGCAAGGAATTGGACATCCTGTTTGTCGTGGATGAAGTGATCACCGGATTCGGTCGCACCGGCCCGATGTTCGCCAGCCAGGCGGAAAACGTTGAGCCGGACCTGATGACATTGGCCAAGGGCCTCACCTCCGGTTATGCGCCAATGGGCGCGCTGCTGATGTCCGAGGCGGTGTATGCGGGTATCGCCGACGGTACGCCGGCCGGCCTGCCAATCGGGCACGGCGTCACCTATTCGGCTCACCCGGTCAGTGCGGCGATCGCGCTGGAAGTGATACGTATCTACCAGGAGGGTGGCATGCTGGCGCACGCGCGTGACATGGCGCCCCATTTCGAGCGCGGGCTGGACGCGCTGCGAGACCACCCGCTGGTGGGCGAGGCGCGCCATCGAGGCCTGTTGGGTGCATTGGAACTGGTGAGCGACAAGGCCAGCAAACGCGGCTTCGATCCCGCGCTCGGACTGGCCGATCGGCTGTTTGAAACCGGCTATCGCCACGGCCTGGTGTTTCGATCGTTCAGCGATCACATACTTGGTTTCGCACCGGCACTGTGTTATACGCAAGGCGAATTCGAGCAGCTTTTCGAGCGGTTGAAGAAGACGCTGGACGAGGTGCTGCAGGCGGCGGACGTGAGGCGCGCGATGGGCTAGACCCTGGGGCGGACACGGGCGCACAATTGACTTTTCCGGTACGCCCCAGACACAGCCATGACCGACAACCTAAAACTCGACCGGCTCGACGTCCGAATTTTGTGCCAGCTTCAAAAGAACGGCCGCATCACCAATGTCGACCTGGCTGACGCGGTGGGCCTGTCGCCCAGCCCCTGCCTGATCCGCGTCAAGCGGCTCGAGAAGGCCGGCTACATCGCGGGCTACGGCGCGCAGCTGCGCCTGGAGAAGCTGGCCGACATGCTCACGGTCTTCACCGAGATGACTTTGGGCGACCACAAGCGTGAAGACTTCGTGCGCTTCGAACTGGCAATCCGCGACATTGACGAGATCATCGAATGCCATCTGGTGAGCGGCGGTTATGACTACCTGCTGAAGTTCATCACGCGTGGCGTCAACCACTACCAGTCCATCATCGAGGGCCTGCTGGAGCGCAACATCGGCATTGAAAAGTATTTCAGCTACATCGTGATCAAGTCGCCGTTCATCAAGCCGCACTACCCGATCGAACGCGTGATCGCACCACCGGCCTGACACCACGCGTTTTCTGTCGACGACATGCCCGACTCCGCAACCAGGCCCGCACGCTTCATACGCCTGGCCGAAACTGCTCGCCCTGCGGTGGCGCTCAGCATCGACTCGGCGCCGGCTGGCGCGCTCGAAGGCGACACCGTTCTGGTGGCCCTGCTCAACCATGGCGACCGCATTCGCGACTCCGAGTTTGGCGACGGCGTGCGCGCCGGCTTTTGCCTGATGGGCGCCTGTCAGGATTGCTGGGTGTGGGACGCGCAGGGTCAGCGCCTGCGTGCCTGTTCCACTCCGGTGCGCGCGGGCATGGCGATCCTGACTCGGGCACCCAAGCCAGCATGGCCGTGGCAAGCGTGATGCCGCGCATCGTGGTGATCGGCACCGGACCGGCCGGCGTGCGCGCCGCGCAGGCCCTGGCGCAATGCGGTGTGCGGGCGATCGTCATCGATGAAAGCCAGCGTGACGGAGGCCAGGCCTACCGGCGCCAGCCGCTGGGCTTCACACGTGGCTACGACACGCTCTACGGCAGCGATGCGGCGAAGGCCAAGGCGCTGCACGACGATTTCGATGCACTGCGTGCGCAGATCGATTACCGGGGCGAGACCTTGGCCTGGAACATCACGCAGGGGGCCTTGCACACGCTGCATGCTGGCCGGGCCGACAGCGTAAGCTTTGACGCAATCGTGATTTGCGCCGGGGCGACGGACCGGCTCATGCCGGTGCAGGGCTGGAACCTGGCGGGCTGTTACAGCCTTGGTGCGGCGCAGATCGCCCTCAAGTCACAGGCCTGTGCCATCGGCCGGCGTGTGGTGTTTGCGGGCACCGGCCCGCTGTTGTATCTGGTCGCCGCGCAGTACCTGAAGGCCGGCGCCGTCGTCGCGGCGGTGCTGGATAGTTCGCCCGCGATACCGCCGCCGGCCGCATGGTGGAGCTTGCTGGCGCGTCCGCGCCTGTTGCTGCGCGGCCTGGCCCTGCAGGCGGCGCTGCGCCGTGCCGGCGTGAAAGTGTGGACCGGCGTTGCGCTGCAACGTATCCTGGGTGACGGCACGACTGGCGTGAGCGGCATTAGCGTGCGCGACGCGAAAGGCGCGCCGCATTCACTGCCGTGCGACGCCGTGGCGCTGGGCTACCACTTACGCCCGGAGACCCAACTGGCCGACCTCGCGTATTGTGAGTTTGCCTTCGAGCCGGTCAGCCGGCAGTGGCTGCCGCGTATCGATCAGGACGGCCGCAGCAACCAAGCCGGGGTTTGGCTTGCGGGTGACGGCGCGCGCATCCTGGGCGCAGACGGAGCCGAGGCCGCCGGCCGCCTGGCCGCGCTTGGCGCGTTGCACGACTTGGCCCATGAGCCGGGGCGGGCGCTGTTTCGCGCCGAAGCGCCGGCACTGCGGCGCAGGCTGGCGACCATGAACCGCTTCCGCCAAGGCCTGGCGCTGGCCTTTGCCTGGCCGCACGACCAGGCTGCGGCACTGCCGGACGCCGCCGTGGTATGCCGTTGCGAGGCCGTGACCGCGGGAGAACTGCGGCGCTGCGTGCACCAGCTGGGCAGCCATGAAATCAACCGGGCCAAAGCCTTTAGCCGGGTTGGCATGGGCCGCTGCCAGGGCCGTTACTGCGGCCACGCTGCCGCCGAAGTGGTGGCGCAAGCGGCCGGCCTGTCGATCGAACAGGTCGGGCGGTTGCGGGCGCAGGCACCGGTCAAGCCACTGTTGATGGACGCGCAGGAGGTACAGTGAGCGGCCATGCGCAGCGCAGCGACGTGCTAATAATTGGCGGCGGCCTGATGGGCACCGCGACCGCCTTCTTCCTGCGCCGGCAGCACGGCGGCAGTGTCACCGTGCTGGAGCGCGAACTGATCGGGCGTCAGGCCAGCGGCACCAACTTCGGCAATGTGCGCCGGCAGGGCCGCGCGCTGGAGCAAATGCCCTTGGCCAACCGGGCCCGTACGGTCTGGAGCCGGGTCCAGGAGCTGCTGGGTGAGGACCTTGAATTCGCGCCACTGGGCCACCTTCGGGTTTGTTACTCGGGCGAGCAGGCCGACAAGTTCGAAACCTACGCAGACACGGTTCGCCCGCTCGGCCTGGACCTGGAACTCCTGAGCGCCCGGATGCTGCGCCAGCGTTACGGCTTCTTCAGCCCGGAGGTGGTGGCGGGCTCGCTGTCACCACTCGATGGCCACGCCAATCCGCGCCTGGTCGGTCCGGCTTTCGGTCGCGCCGCGCGTCGCGCCGGTGCGCAGGTGCTGGAGAACATGGAAGTCCTCACGATTGAACGCGACGGCGGCGATTTCGTTGCCCACACGGCCGGCGGCGAGTGTTACCGCGCCGCGCAGCTACTGATTGCCTCGGGTGCCTGGTCCGGCCGTTTCGCCGCCGCTTTCGGTGAACCGGTGCCAATGGATGCGCGTGGTCCGCAAATGGGGGTGACCGAGCCCCTACCCTATGCTATCGGCCCGTCCATCAGTGTGTCCTCCCCGATCGAGGAAGACGGCCTGTACTTCCGACAGACCCGGCGCGGTAACGTCGTCTTCGGTGGTGGACTCAAGGGCCCAGCGTTCACTGACCTGGCTCGAGCCTGTGTCACGCCCGCCAACACGCTGCGCCAGTTGCGAGAACTGCGCCGTTTCGTGCCGGCGTTCGAACGGGTCCAGTTGATCCGTGTCTGGAGCGGCGTCGAAGCCTATGTGTCCGACTCCCACCCGGTACTCGGCCCGAGCGCGCGCGTGCCAGGTCTGCACTACGCCTTTGGTTTCAACGGCGAAGGATTTGCCACCGGTCCTGGCGTGGGTGAGACCATGGCCGAACTGATGGCCACCGGCGCCACCTCCACGCCGATCGAGGCGTTTTCGATTCAGCGCTTCGCCCACGCCTGACCCGGCGTCATGGCCGGACTACCGAGGCGAGGATCACGGTTGCGGCCATGATGGGCAGATCTGCATGCCGCTGCGCGAGGTGCTTCTCGAACGTGACGAACCCGGAACCAAGACATTGTTTCTGTCGGCCTGCCGGTCGTTAGGGTTGCGCGTTTGCGATTTTGGGCGCGTCGAGGCGGTTTACCGCCTAAACGGGGCTCCGAGAATCTTTCACAGGCAGGTTTTGCACCTTCAGCCTAATCGAATCGATCTCCCAGCCTTTGGCTCGCAACTGCGATTGCATTGACGGCAAGATCTGACGCATTTTCGCGGCAGTCGCATTGTTGTCGAGGATCAGGCACCAAACCTTGCCGTCAATCGGCCCGGCCTTGACAGATGATCGTAAATTTACCGGTACCAACGACTGCACTGCATCGAGACGTGCCAGCGAGTCGCGTGTCAGTTCCATCAGCCTTGCAAGTGTTGGCGAATCCTCGGAGGCCTGCAATAGCGTAACTTGACGGTGGAGGCGATTCATGAAACCAATGCTTCAACGGAGGTCCGGATGCATTTGATTATCACGGATGGTCATGGACTGGCTTGGGTATCAGGTCGACACGGGTAAGCCGAAATTGGCCAGGGCCAGCGGCCTGGGGGTGACCCGATAGTCCCACGCTGCCTATGCAACGCGATGCAGATCGACCGCAGCAATGGTCTGGTCAATCAGCATGCACCTGCCCCGGCCTGGTTGCCGACGGCGGGACGCAATGGCCAAAAATAGGCGTGCCGGGCGCAGGTAAAATCGCCGCACCGGTTTCCCCAGCGCCTGCACCAACGCGCAGTTGTGTTTCGCTTGAGGCAACCTCAATTCCATTTTGTTTGAAAAGAGGATTGCGCTGTTCAGTCGACCCGCTTGGGTGGGCGGGCAGTCTTGCATGCATGGCCACCAATTTCCTGACCAAAATATTCGGCAGTCGCAATGACCGCCTGCTGAAGCTTTACCGAAGCACCGTTGTGCGCATCAACGCGATGGAGGTAGGCCTAGAGAGTTTGACGGACGAGGCCTTGCGGGCCAAAACGCAGGAGTTCAAGGATCGGGTTGCCGGCGGTGAGGCACTCGACGACCTGCTCGCCGAGGTGTTTGCAGTGGTGCGCGAAGGCTCGAAGCGGGTCATGAAGATGCGCCATTTCGACGTGCAATTGTTGGGCGGCATGTCGTTGCACCATGGCAAGATTTCCGAGATGGGAACCGGAGAAGGCAAGACGTTGACCGCCACGCTGCCGGTCTACCTGAATGCGCTGACCGGCAAGGGCGTGCATGTCGTGACAGTGAACGACTATCTTGCCAACCGTGATGCGCAGTGGATGGGCAAGCTGTACAACTTCCTGGGAATGTCGGTCGGGATCAACCTGCCGCAGATGCCGCGAGAAGAAAAGCAGGCAGCCTACCGCGCCGACATCACGTACGGCACCAACAACGAATTTGGTTTTGACTATCTGCGCGACAACATGGTCTACGAGGTTGCCGACCGGGTGCAGCGCGGGCTCAACTATGCGATCGTGGACGAAGTCGATTCGATCCTGATCGATGAGGCGCGCACGCCGCTCATCATCAGTGGTCAGGCTGAGGACCACACCAGTCTGTACCTCGCTATTAACCAGATGGTGCCCAAACTGACCCTGCAGGAGGGTGAGGCGGACCCGCGCACGGGTGAGGGCGTTACAAAGCCCGGAGACTTCACGCTCGACGAGAAAAGCCACCAGGTGTTTCTGACCGAACAAGGCCACGAGAGCGCGGAGAGGATCCTGGTCGAAATGGCCTTGATTCCCGAAGGCGCGACGCTGTACGACCCGGCCAACATCACGCTGATGCACCATCTCTACGCCGCGTTGCGCGCCAACCATCTTTACCACCGCGACCAGCACTATGTGGTGCAGGCCGGCGAGATCGTTATCGTTGACGAGTTCACCGGGCGGCTGATGACCGGCAGGCGTTGGAGCGACGGCTTGCACCAGGCGGTGGAAGCCAAGGAGGGGGTTGCAATTCAGCCCGAGAACCAGACCCTGGCTTCGATTACGTTCCAGAATTATTTTCGCTTGTACGGCAAGCTCGCCGGGATGACGGGTACGGCCGATACGGAAGCCTATGAGTTCCAGGAAATTTACGGGCTTGAGACGGTGGTCATGCCGTATAACCGGCCGAGCAAACGCGAAGACCAGCTCGACCGGGTGTACAAGACCACCAGGGAAAAATACGAAGCCGCCATCAAGGACATTCGGGAATGTCACGAGCGTGGCCAGCCGGTACTGGTCGGCACGACTTCGATCGAGAACTCGGAGATCATTGCCCAGTTGCTGGAAAAAGAAAAGTTGCCGCACCAGGTGCTGAACGCCAAGCAGCACGCGCGTGAAGCGGAAATTGTGGCGCAGGCGGGCCGCTCGAAAATGATCACGATCGCCACCAACATGGCCGGACGCGGCACCGACATCGTGCTCGGCGGCAACATCGAGAAGCTGGTTCAGGCGATTGAAGATGACCCGGCGCTGGACGAGGCAGCCCGGGCGAAGGGCATTGCAGAACTGCGCGCGCAATGGACCACGGACCATGAAAGCGTGACGGCCGTGGGGGGCTTGCGCATCATCGCCACCGAGCGCCACGAATCACGGCGCATCGACAACCAGTTGCGTGGCCGCTCCGGTCGCCAGGGCGACCCTGGTTCTTCGCGCTTTTACCTCAGTCTTGACGATGCGTTGATGCGTATCTTTGCCGGCGATCGCGTCAAGGCGATCATGGACCGGCTGAAAATGCCGGACGGCGAAGCGATAGAGGCCGGCATTGTGACGCGCAGTATCGAAAGCGCGCAACGCAAGGTGGAAGCGCGTAATTTCGACATGCGCAAACAGTTGCTCGAATACGATGATGTGTCAAACGACCAGCGCAAGGTAATCTATCAGCAACGTAACGGCATTTTGGATGCGTCGGACTTGTCGGCTCAGATAGCGGGCTTGCGCGAAGGCAGTTTTGCCGATCTGGTGCGTCAGTACGTTCCGGCGGAATCGGTCGAAGAGCAATGGGATGTTGCGACGCTGGAAAAGGTGTTGGCCGAGGAGTGGCAGATTGAACTCGCATTGACGGAACTGGTGCAGACGGCGAGCGCCATCACCGATGAAGATATTCAGGAGAAGGTCCAGGCGGCGGCTAATGAGGCTTTCGCCGCGAAAGTGGCCTTGATTGGCGGCGAGAACTTCACGCAATTCGAGCGCATGGTCCTGTTGCAAAGTATTGACACCCACTGGCGCGAACATTTGAGCGCGCTGGATTACCTGCGCCAGGGAATTCATCTGCGTGGTTATGCGCAGAAGCAGCCCAAACAGGAATACAAGCGCGAGGCGTTCGAATTGTTCGGGCAACTGCTGGACTCGGTGAAAAACGCGGTCACCAAGATCTTGATGACGGTTCGCATCCAGTCCGGTGAGCAGCTCGGACAGGCGGCGCAGGAAATGGAAAGCCGGGCTGAAAGCATCAGCAACGTCACCTATACCGCGCCGACCGAAACCGGCGAAGTGCAAACCACGCTGGACGCGGATACGGTCGCACGCAGGTCCGCCATTCCGGCCGCAATTACCGCTGGTCAGGTACCGCGTGTGGGCCGCAACGAGCCCTGTCCCTGCGGCAGCGGGAAAAAATACAAGCAGTGCCACGGAAAACTGGTTTGAAAGTACCCTATGCCGGTCAATCTACCCGCCCCGATCGCGTCTGAACTGCATCCGGTCGCCGGTGTTCGCTTGGGGGTTGCCGAAGCCGGCATCCGGAAGGCGAATCGCAAAGACCTCACCGTCTTCCTTATCGACCCGGGCGCCTCGGTGTCGGCCGTATTTACCAAGAACCGCTTTTGCGCCGCACCGGTCCAGGTGTGCCGTGAGCATCTGGCTGCCGGAGGCGGCGTACGCGCGCTGCTCGTCAATACCGGAAACGCGAACGCGGGCACCGGTGCCGATGGTGTGGCGCGCGCACGGAGCACCTGTGACGCGCTGGCGCATCAGTTGAGTCTGGCGCCGCGGCAAGTACTGCCGTTTTCGACTGGGGTCATCATGGAGCCACTGCCCAATGAACGAATTGAGGCCGGATTGGCAGGCGCGATTGCCGATGCGCGTGAGGACAACTGGCTGCGCGCGGCGCAGGCGATCATGACGACTGACAGCGTGCCCAAGGCATTCAGCGCCCAGGCCACGATAGGCGGAGCGACCGTCAGCATCACCGGTATCAGCAAGGGCGCGGGCATGATTCGACCCAACATGGCGACCATGCTCGGCTTCATGGCTACTGACGCATGTGTAGACCAGGCGGTAATGCAACAACTCAGCCGTGAACTCGCGGATGGCTCTTTCAATCGTGTTACGGTCGATGGGGACACATCCACCAATGACTCGTTTGTCGTGATCGCCACTAACCAGGCGGCGCACAAGCCGATTGAATCGCTCGACAGCGCCGATGGCCGGGCCCTGAAGGCCGCGCTGCTCGGAGTCGCAATGCAGTTGGCGCACGCCATTGTGAGAGACGGTGAAGGCGCTACCAAATTCATTACCGTGACCGTGCAAGGCGGACGCAGCAGCGGCGAATGTCGCCTGGTGGCTTACGCGATTGCCCATTCACCGCTGGTCAAGACTGCCTTTTATGCGAGCGATCCCAATCTCGGTCGGATTCTGGCCGCGGTCGGTTATGCGGGCATAGAGGATCTGGACCAGGGTCGGATCGAATTGTTTCTGGACGATGTGCATGTGGCGACCCGCGGCGGGCGTCATCCGTCCTACCAGGAGGCTGATGGCCAGCGGGTGATGAAACAAAGCGAAATATGCGTGCGGGTTGACTTGGGACGCGGCGGCGCCAGCGACACCGTTTGGACCTGCGACCTGAGCCACGACTACGTATCGATCAACGCCGACTATCGTTCCTAGCGCGAGTCTGTATTTCTTCCCTTCCCGCTTATTGAGTTCGCGGCATGAATGAAAAATTCGAAAAACTCCTGGTCCGGGCTGAACAACTCATCGGCAGAATAGAGTCGATCTTGCCCCAGGCATTGTCCGTGCCTGACTGGACTGCGGCCATTGCTTACCGTTATCGCAAACGCAGTTCCGGCCACGGTACGCTGGAGCCTGTGCGCCACGTGGGCTTGGTGCGTTTGGACGACTTGAAAGAGATCGAGCCGCAGAAGCAAAAGATACAGCGCAATACCTTGCAGTTTGTTGAAGGCAGGACTGCCAACAACGTATTGCTGACCGGTGCGCGTGGCACCGGTAAATCGTCGCTGATCAAGGCCTGCCTGCACGAGTACGCGGTGCGCGGATTGCGCCTGATTGAGGTGGACAAGGCCGACCTGATCGACCTGCCCGATATTGTCGACGTGGTGTCCGAGCGGGCGGAGAAATTTATTGTGTTCTGCGATGACCTGAGTTTCGAGGAAGGTGAGCCCGGCTACAAGGCGCTCAAGTCCATTCTCGACGGCTCGGTCGCGCAGACCACGCCCAATGTGCTGGTCTACGCCACCAGTAACCGCCGGCACCTGTTGCCTGAGTACATGTCCGAGAACCTGAGCTACAGCCACACCGCGGATGGGGAAGTACATCCTGGCGAGGTAGTAGAAGAGAAAATTTCCCTGTCCGAGCGTTTTGGTTTGTGGGTGAGTTTCTACCCGTTTACGCAGGATGAATACCTCGCGATCGTGGGGCAATGGCTGTCGGCCTTTGACATCAAGGCCGGCGATATAGTTGCAGCCCGGCCGCAAGCCCTGGTCTGGGCGCTGGAACGTGGCTCGCGAAGCGGCCGGGTGGCATACCAGTTTGCGCGCGATTACAGCGGCCGGCAGTCAGGCCAAAAGTGAGCGCGCGGGCCTCATGAACCGGCGTGTTTTGCTAGCCCATGCGGAACTGCCACGCCAGGGTGGCCCGAACCGGCCGGTGGTCGATGTCGCGGTGGGCGTATTGATCAGGTCCGACGGCAGCTTCCTGTTGACTTCAAGACCCAAGGGCAAGGTATACGAAGGATTTTGGGAGTTCCCCGGAGGCAAGTTGGAAGCCGGAGAAAGCGTCCAAAGTGCGTTGCGCCGTGAGTTGCACGAGGAACTGGGCATCCGCATTGAAGCCGTCGAATTGTGGCTGGTAGAGATGGTCGACTATCCACACGCTTTGGTGCGGCTGAATTTCTGCAAAGTGGTGGCATGGACTGGTGAGTTGCACATGCGGGAAGCTCAGTCATTTTGCTGGCAACAACTGCCGGTGCGGATATCGCCGGTGCTGCCTGGAACCATTCCGGTGTTGAGAATGTTGGCGCAGGAGCGCGGTTTTTCAGGCGCAACGCATTGAGTGGCGTTTGACTACCCAAGGTTGGGTTTTATTGCAGCCTGGATTCACCCGCCAGCGGTTCGTCCGGTTCTACCTTCGCCGGCACGCGAAAATTTTCACTGGCCCAGGCGCCGAAGTCCATGTTCTTGCAGCGTTGGCTGCAAAACGGACGAAAAGGATTCGACGCAGCATACACACTGTCACCCTTGCAGTTGGGGCAAGGCACCAGACGGATGTCACGCGGCGGCTGGTTCTTCACTGGGTGGCGCAAGGTGGTAACTCCCTGGAACAATCGGCTCGCCGGGCTTCAGGAGCACAGTGTCAGTTCAAACGTGCAATCTTCGGTGGTGGCATGCAGCCGGTCGTCGGCGCCATGGCGCATGAAGCGGATCGAGACCATCAGGCGGTTGCCACTGATCTCGGGAATCAACGCTAGCGCGGAATCGAGTGACAGGCGCAAGAGTTGAAACGTCCGGCCTTGCGGCAGGTTCTGTTGCATCTGTCCAGCGCAGGCAATTACCTTTTGCGGCGATCCGGACTCCCGCAGCAACTTGAGCAGCAGGCCGATGGAGTCGGCAAGTGGCGCCAGCGTTGAACCCCAACGCACCAGATCCGTGCGACGGGAGTCCACCGAGCGGTGTTGCCAAGCATAATATGCGGGCAGGTCGAACTCACAAGTACCGCCCGGAATCCCTACCCTGCTGCGGATGCTCATCAACCAGTCGTTTTCCGTCAGTGCGTGGCCGGCTTTGCCGGGAACACTCGTTAAGCCCGAATAACAGAGATCGATCTGACCCACGATCCCGTCCAGCGCCCGCTCGGAGATCACCGGATTGCCGCGGTACGAGTTCAGAACCTGCTTTTGTTTTTCCAGGTCCTTGAGCACATCGGACTTCATGTCCGCGCGGGCCCCCACGTCCATGACTTCGAAGATCGTGGACAGCGCATAGTGGTGGTCCAACGCTTGGTCACGTGAAACCAGTTCCGCCAATCGCCGCAACAGATGCTCCAGCCGCAAATAGGTTCTGATGCGCTCGTTGAAGGGGTATTCGTAAAGGATCACGCTCAATTTTCCGGTCGGCCAATCATAGCCCGAAGCGATGCGAGACTTGCGCAACCTCAAGCGCCAGTCGCTCCTTGGAATCGCCCGCATTGAAGATCACGACGTCAGCGGCGCGCAGCCGCTGCTCGCGCGAAACTTGTGATGCAATGATCTTCTTTACCACGGCCGGTTGGAGGGCACTGCGCGCGACTACACGCTCGATTTGCACCTCTTCAATGCAGTCAATCACCAGCACCTGGTCTACCCGCTGGCGCCAGTGGCTGGATTCGACCAGCAACGGTATGTCAAATACGATGCAGCGGCATCCCGCCTCGATTGCGGCCGCCTCCTGTCGCCCGGATTCTTCTCCCACTAGCGGATGGACGATGGCTTCCAGCCGGCGACGAAAATCCCTGTCCGCATAGCTGGCTTCACGCATCTTGTCGCGCTCAAGCGCTCCATCCACGCCAATGAATTCAGGACCGAACGCCCTTCTGATTGGCTCGATCGCCAGGCCTCCGGTCGCGGTGACGCTGCGCGATATCGCATCGGCATCAATCACCGTGGCTCCGCCAAGGCGAAGCAGGTCAGCCACCGTGCTCTTTCCGCTACCAATGCCACCAGTCAGCCCCAGACGATTCATTATTTCATCGAGCGAGCTGCGAAAAGGGAAACGCGAATGGGATGAGTTTTTCCAGTCGGCCGGGGCCAGCCACCATGCTTACCAGACCAGCCCCGGCAAGAAATGGTCCAAACGGGATCGCAATGTCGCGGTTGGCAAGTCTTCCCGTCAGTAGCAGGGCAGCTCCGATGACCGAACCAACGACCGAAGAAAGCAGCACCAGTGCGATCAGGTATTCAGCGCCAAACCAAGCGCCGAGGCCGGCCAGCAACTTGAAGTCCCCGTGGCCCATGCCATGTTTGCCGGTCAAACGGTGATGGGCCTGGTAGACCGTCCACAAACTCAGATAACCGAAAACGGCGCCCCAGACCGACGACGATAAAGGCACAGTTGTCCATCCCATGGCCGACACAATCAATCCGAGCCAAAGGATCAGGTAGTTAAGGTCATCTGGCAAGAGTTGGGTGTCGAAATCGATAAAGAATTGCGCCAGCAGCAGACTAGCGAAAGCCGCCCAAACAAGTCCGGTCAGCGTAAGCCCGTGAAATGTGGCCGCGAGCACGAAGAAAAACGCCGTCACGATTTCGATGATTGGATAACGAATGCTGATCGGGGCGCTGCAATGCGCGCATTTGCCGCGCAAGAGCAGGTAACCAAACACCGGAATGTTTTCGTACCAGCGGATTTTGTGCCTGCAATTCGGGCACATCGAACCCGGCAACATCAGGTTCAACGGCTCGGACAATGGCGGAGTTTCACCTGCCTGTTTGGCGCAGTTTGCCGCCCATTCAGCCTCAAGCATCTTCGGCACTCTGTAGATCACGACGTTCAGGAAGCTACCAATCAGCAAACCCAACACACCGAATGCCGCGGCGGCAACCCCGGCAGAGACCAGCATCAGACAACGGCTCCCAGCTTGAAGATCGGCAAGTACATGGCGACCACGATGCCGCCTATGACCGTGCCCAGAATGACGATGATGATCGGCTCCATCAGGCTTGATATCCCAGCGACCATGTCGTCCACTTCGGCTTCGAAAAAGTCAGCGGCTTTCGCTAGCATGTGGTCAATCGACCCAGACTCTTCACCGATCGAGCACATCTGCAAAACCATGGATGGAAACAGATTGGCATTCGTCATGGCGACGGTCAGCGCCGTGCCGGTTGATACTTCGTGCTGGATCTTGGTTGTGGCGCGGGCAAATACCGAGTTTCCGGCCGCGCCCCCGACCGAATCCAGAGCCTCGACCAGCGGAACACCGGCCGCAAACATGGTGGACAGCGTGCGGGTCCATCTTGCGATGCAAGACTTCTCCACCAACGTGCCGAAAATTGGCAGCTTTAGCATCACACGGTCCATCACGTTCTGCATTTTCTCATTGCGCTTCCAGGCTTCGAAGAAAAAATACACGCCGCCTCCGATACCGCCAAAAATCAGGTACCAGTAACTGACAAAAAACTCGCTCATCGCAATGACGATCAAGGTCGGAACCGGGAGTTCACCGCCGAAATTCGCAAACACCTCCTTGAAAGCGGGAATCACAAAAATCATGATCACCGCGACCACCACAAACGCCACGATCAGCACGGTGACCGGGTACATCAGGGCAGACTTGATCTTGGACTTGATCGCCTCGGTTTTCTCCATGTATACCGCAAGCCGATCCAGCAATTGATCCAGGATGCCGGCTGACTCCCCGGCCTCGACCAAATTGCAATACAAATTGTCAAAATAAAGCGGAAATTTTCTGAACGCCACACTCAGTGAAGTGCCGGTCTCGACATCGGTACGGATGTCATTGAGCAATCGGGTTACGCGCGGATTCGGATTTCCACGTCCGACGATGTCAAACGCCTGCAACAGCGGCACTCCCGCTTTCATCATCGTGGCCAGTTGGCGGGTAAAAATTGCCAAGTCCTTGGGCTTGATGCTCGAGCCCCCGCCCATGCGGCGCTTTTTCATCTTGGTCGGTGTAATACCCTGGCGCCGCAAGGACGTCTGAACCTGGTTTTCCCCCGATGCCCTGGTTTCGCCGCGCACCGGTTTGCCATTGCGGTCCTTGCCCTCCCATTCGTAAACCGATTCTTTGGTGCCTTTAGACTTCGCAGTAGCCATGTGGTCCTCCGGATCCCTTTTGTTATTCGTTGGTTACCGCAAGCACTTCTTCGAGTGAAGTCAGGCCCAACTTTACTTTGTGCAGGCCTGACCTGCGCAGTGAGTTCACCCCTTCAATTGCCGCTTGTTGCGCGATGTCCGTCGCGCTGCCATCACGCAGGATGATGCGCTGAATCGCTTCGGTGATTGGCATGACTTGGTAGATGCCGACGCGGCCTTTGTAGCCTCCATGGCAGCTTGAACAGCCTACCGGTCGGTACGCGGTCCATGAGTCCTCGAGTTCGTCGGCCTTGAAGCCCGCATCCAATAGCGTTTTTTTCGGAATGTCAACAACCGCCTTACAGTTCGCGCACAACCGGCGCGCCAGGCGCTGCGCCGAGATCAGGATGACACTGGAGGCAATGTTGAAGGGCGCGATGCCCATATTGCGCATCCGCGTCAAGGTGGTCGGAGCATCATTGGTGTGCAGTGTGGAAAGCACCAGGTGGCCGGTCTGCGCTGCCTTGATGGCGATATCAGCGGTTTCAATGTCGCGGATCTCGCCTACCATGATGATGTCCGGGTCCTGACGCAGGAACGACCGCAATGCCACGGCAAACGTCAAACCCGCCTTGTCATTTACGTTTACCTGATTAACGCCTGGCAAGTTGATTTCCGAGGGGTCTTCCGCTGTCGCGATGTTCACACCGGGCTTGTTCAGGATATTCAGGCAGGTGTACAACGAAACCGTTTTACCGGAGCCCGTCGGCCCGGTGACGAGAATCATGCCGTAGGGTCGGCTGATGGCGTCCAGCAGACGCCTCTTTTCTTCTGGCTCGTATCCGAGCGCGTCAATGCCCAGCTTGGCACTGTTCGGGTCAAGAATCCGGATTACGATTTTTTCGCCAAACAAGGTGGGCAATGTGCTGACGCGGAAGTCGATCACCCGGTTTGGGCCGACCTTCAGTTTCATCTTGCCGTCCTGCGGCACCCGCTTTTCGGAGATGTCCATTTTGGATATCACCTTGATGCGCGAGGCCAACTTGTCCTTGATGGCAACCGGTGGCGCCGCGATTTCGCGCAATTCGCCGTCGATCCGGAATCGCACACGGTAGTTATGCTCGTAGGGCTCGAAGTGCAGGTCTGACGCACGCATGCTGAAAGCGTCGAGCAACATCTTGTGTAAAAACTTGACAACCGGAGCATCTTCCACCTCGGAGACCGCGGCCTGGTCGTTGTCGTTGATGCCGTCAGCGGCGACCTCGTCGAACTCGAACTCACCACCGATGATTTCCTCCATCGTTTCCGCCGTGGTGGCGGAGGTGGCGTCGACTAGCTTGAGAATTTTGTCGTACTCGGCGATGACCCAATCCACGCCAAGCTGGGTGGCGAACTTGATCTTCTCCACGGCTTCTTGGTCAGAAGGATCGGCGGTTGCGACCGTCAGCCGGTTATTTCGCTTACTCAGCACAACGACGCGATAGGCGTAACAAATCTTGCCGTCAAGCAGCCCCTTGGGAAGCCGGTGTGCATCTATGGCGTCGAGATCCACCAGTGGCGCGGCATAGGCGGATGACAATGTATGTGCAAGGTCGGACGCCGAAACCGCCCCCGAGCCGGTCAGTTCCGCAATAAAGCTGGTTCGTCCCGAGGACGCCTTGCGGTATATGTCTTCGGCGGATTTCTGACCCAGCTTGCCCGCCAAAATCAACGCGCGACCCAACCCAGGCAGGGCAATGGAACTGGATTCGCGGTTTGCTGTATCAACTGCGGACATAAACGGAAAATGTACTACGTCAGGAGGTATTGGCCTAATCATCTCCGATTGCCCTGTCGAAGTAACTCGACACTGGTCCGGAACCACGAGCGTGGGCGTTGTTTGGCAACAGAAGATGGTTTGGTCGGGGTGAGAGGATTCGAACCTCCGGCCTCTACGTCCCGAACGTAGCGCTCTACCAGGCTAAGCTACACCCCGATGCGAAGCCCAACCATTGAAAAATCAATTGTCGCGCTCCAGAAGTTGGCTGGCCAATTGTACCAAACACGCTGTGTGAGGCCCCTGCGGGAGTCGCTGTGCCGCCACGATGGCACGTTGCGCTTCTTGCCCCGCGGCCTGTCGCGAAAAATCCAGCGCGCCGGTTTCATTGACAATTTCGATCACCTGATCGAGCAGTCCGACGGCCCCGGTTTCAATGGCCGCCTTAATCACGGCCTTTTGTCTCAAATTACCTCTCTGCATGGCAGAAATTAACGGCAAGGTGGCCTTGCCTTCGCGCAAATCATCGCCAAGGCTTTTCCCCATTACAGCCACGTCGCCGGCGTAGTCCAGCACATCATCAATTACCTGAAAAGCCGTGCCCAGAGCCTGTCCGTATTGTGCGCTGGCTTCCTCCTGCTCTGCCGGCGCGTCAGCAAGAATCGCTCCAACCCGGGCACTGGCCTCAAATAGCTTCGCGGTCTTGGACCGGATCACGTGCAGGTAGCCAGCCTCATCGAGGCCGGCGTTGTGCATGTTCATTAGCTGCAACACCTCGCCTTCTGCGATCACATTCGTCGCGTCCGCGAGGATCTCCATGATTTTCATGTTTCGCGCTTCCACCATCATCTGGAAGGCACGAGAATATAGAAAATCGCCAACCAAAACGCTCGCCGGGTTTCCAAAGGTTGCGTTGGCAGTAGCGTTGCCGCGACGTAATGCGGAGTCATCGACCACATCGTCGTGCAGCAGCGTCGCGGTATGTATGAATTCGACTACTGCGGCAAGGTTGAATCTTTGCTTGCCCAGGTATTGGAGCGCCCCACAAGTGAGAAGCAGCAATGCCGGACGCAAACGTTTACCGCCAGCGGCAATGATGTAGCGTGAAACGTTGCCCACCAACGGAACCCCGGAATCGAGCCGGCGCGCAATTACTGCATCAACCTCGCGCATGTCCTGGGCGATGATTGAAAGCGCAGGTGTCGATTGGGGGGTGCGAATCTGCAAGACTTGGGCTGGCTGGGAATGCCCAGATTATAGAAAACAATGCGTGCTAGCGACACCTGCAACTGGGTGTGATTCAAACTGATGTGGGAGTCGGTTATGCAACGTGTTGGCAGTCTGTTGCCCAACACCCGTCGCGTAGTAGGCGGCTAGCCGCCTACTGCGAGCTGACGATGCCCGTACTTCACAAGGTCAATCGAATGGTCGGTCCTTGAGATTGCCCAATAGCCTGTTGACGGCACGGAACGGATTGGTTCGAGCTTCAGGCTGGCGGCTTCACCGCCAGCGACCGTGCGTTCGCGACTGGCCCCGGCGGCAGTCACGCTCCAGAAGCACCACAGCACAGTCAATCAGAGACCACCTGGGCAGAGACACACAACGACTGCTTGGCCCACTGGGCGATGGCTTTCCTGGTGGATTCGAACGCATTCAGGCACACCAACACGGTTTGATCGACCTTGGTGGTCTGCGTGGTGGCAACCAAATGCGCTTTGTTCCGCCAGCCCTGGCCTCTCCCGACCCCAGGTGTACCAGCGCCGAGGTAGGCATCGTCGAGCCCAACGCGCCTATCGAGTTGAGGCGGCTACTCTCGTTCAACCATGACCTGCGACAGCTCGTGCTTCATCAGCCAAACGGTTTTACAACGCACCCCCAGGTTGCGCTTGACGTTCAAGGGGAGAGTGGTTGGTCTTGGCCTGGGTGAGCAGGTGGATGGCTCAAATCCAGCGCACCAGCGGCAGTTTGATCGCCTTAAAAAGCGTTCCGCAGGCAGCCGCGGTCTGCTTCCGGAAGGCCGAACACTGCCAGCATTTCAGTCCTTTGCGCTCGAACGTGCAATGGCGGGACTCCGGCGTACTTCGTGGCGCATCTGGCTCGATTCGTTAGCAGTGCCAAGTTTGCGCGATTCGAGATTTGATTCCAGGGTTCATATTGAGTCCTCTCAGAATCTCCGAATCGCTGCGCCACTGGGTGCGATTCAAAGTGATGTGTCGTAGAGTTCGGGCATTACCCAACTCACCGGAAAGGCGCGAGGCGATGGAATCGACCAAGGTCAGTGATGAAGAAGTTCTTCGCGGCTTGCAGCGGCATCCTGGAATCAGAAGCCGGGTGGCTGCGCTGCTGGCGGTGGTGGAGGACAGCAAGGGGGATCTCAAGCGGGCCGACGATGCGGAGGATCGGCTGATCGAGGAGATGCGCCGTCTGGGGCAGGAGGCCATGCAAACCTGGGCGCAGGGCCAAGTGCACCAAACCGAACAAGAAGTACGCCACAGCGGACGGGCACACCGCGAGGGTAAAAAAAACTCCGCTGGCACACCACCTTTGGCGACA
>JANNGR010000215.1:0-4141 GCA_031403955.1 Betaproteobacteria bacterium | reverse complement strand
ACACCCGCGACGGATCGCTGACGTCCGGGATGTCGATCGTGATCGATGGGGGAAAGATCCAGAGGATTACGGCGGCGACCATTCGCATTAGCGGGACCGGGCAAGCGGTCGACGCCACGGGCAAATACGTTGTGCCTGGGTTCCTGGACATGCACACGCACGCCTTGGCTGCCGCCGACCAGCAGCCCACCTATTGGCCGCTGCTGCTCGCCAACGGGATCACCGGTATTCGCGAGATGTCGGGCTCAGCCGCATTGATCCAACGCGCCCGTCAACTGAATACAGACAGTGCAGCGGGCCGCGTCGACGCTCCTGAAATACTTTCGATTCCGGGCGACCTGTTTGCCGGACAAGCCCCGACCGCCCCGCTGGCGATTCAGTTTGTACAGCAACAGAAGGGTATTGGCGCAGACTTCATCAAGTTGGTCGCCGGCAGTCCCGCTTCGGTCCTGGCTATCCTCGGGGAAGCCAGGAACCAGGGACTGGGCGTGGCCGGGCACTTGGTCCCAACCGTCAGTGCCCTGGATTCATCCAACGCAGGGTGGCGAGCCATCGAGCACCTCGGAGCCGGCTGGGGCTTCCTGCTCGATTGTGCGAACGACGAGGCAAACATTCGACGCGATGCTCTGGCGGGCGGCGCGAGACCGCCATTCCCAGCCACATTCGTTCTCAATCCGAGGATCTACGACGGCACCCTGAACGCCCCGTTCTACCAGCGCATATTCGACACCTATGGCGACACCAAGTGCCAGGCGTTGGCGCAAACGTTCGCCAAAAACGAGACATGGCAGGTGCCTACACTCATTCGCCTGCGCACACAGAGTTTTGGTGACGATCAACTTTATCGAACCGATCCGAATCTCATGTTCGTTGACAAGACGACAAGGGCGTTATGGGAAAAGCTGGGCCAGGACTTTTCGACCACCGTCCCACCGACAGCGGCCGCTACGTTGCGGCAATTCTATGGTCTGCAACAGCGGGTTACCAAGGTGATGAAACAAAACGGCGGGAAGATGCTGGCCGGCTCGGACCTCGGCGGAATCTGGGTTATCCCCGGTTTCAGCCTTCATCAGGAATTCCGAGAGCTCGCCACTTGAAGTTTTGCAAATGACGACACTCAACGGCGCTGAGTTCCTGCGCCGTGAGGCCACGATGGGAACAGTCGACGAGGGAAAGAATGCCGATCTGGTGTTGCTGGACGCGAATCCGATCGCCGATGTCGCGAACCTCAGCAAGATTGCCGCTGTGTTCTTGAAGGGCAAGTGTCTTTCGAAGCAAGCGCTGGAGAAGCTGAAGAGCGACGTCGCGGAGACCTACAGGAATCGGCCACTCGGGAACCTCAACACTGTCTTGGACCCGACCCACAAAGATTGAGCACACTCTGCGTTGACGCCGAGGCACGTTTCGGCGGCGCAGCATTCGACTAGGCCGCAGAAAACGCCACCGCGTGCTGAGGGAACGCCTTCAATACCTTGCTGTCCGCCGTCACCAGTTTCACACCAAGGCGTATCGCCACCGAGACGAACTCACAGTCGTAGGCACTGCAGTGGTTATCCCGAACTCTCCGCGCAGGAAGAGGTAGGCGATAACGTTCGTGTCAACCGTGATCACGGACGGCCCTCGCGCTTGAAGGCATCAATGTCCTTGGCAGTGAACTTGCCCTTCGAAAGTGATTCGCGTATGACACGGGCCCTGGCGATGACCTCCTCGGCCGTGGCACGCCCAGGCAGAAGCACGGACTCAAGACACACAATCGCCTCGCTATTCAGGCTGCGGCGGTGGCTCGCGGCCGACGCCTTGAGCCGAACGTAGACTTCGTCCGGAATGTTCTTCAGTGTGAGCGTTGTAGGCATAGGGTTATCCGATCCAAAGAGGCACCATTGTGGTTCCTTTCCGGAACACTATCAAACTGCGGTCGATCAAAAAGCAGCACTTTTTGCCGGTTGTAGCATGCCCGCCCGCAGTGGCGTGCTGATGCAACTTGATCGCTGATAAAGGGCTGGCGTCGTACAACCTTAACATTGGGTGAATGGCCGAGCAAGCGTTTGGCGCCCGCACTACCAGTCGGTCGCATGCTTTCCTGCTGTACTTCATCAATTGTGGGGATGCGGCCGTTCCATCAGACCTTCGGAGTCTTACGCAGCGAACAAAGATCGCACTCCTTCTGAATGCCATTCGAGAGCTGCGAGCCACCAACCCGCAAACCTCTTGGTCCATCGGCTAACCGAGCTCGAAGACCAGTTGGCGCTCGTGTTTCAGCGCCAGGAGCACCACTCGGTCCTCGCTGTGCGCGTAGAGCACGACATACGGCTTGACGACCAGCTCGCGCAGCTGCGGTACTTCATGCGCGACAGCAAGGGCCACGGCCCGAGCTGCCATGGCCTGACCCTGGGCCGAGTGCATCTGGAGGAATCGTGCGGGGCGGCCGGCTGCGGGATTCCAGCGCAGGTACTCGCGCACCTCTTTCAACCGAGCGAGTAACGCACCGTATCGCGCCTCGGCACTGGAGCTGTCCTGTTGGTGCTGGAATTCTTGAACGGACCGAACATTGCGAATGAAAGATTGCGCGGCCTGGACACGAGCATTGACCGGCAGCGACACGCCGGCTCAAGCTTTCTTGCGAGGCCTGGGGGGAGCGGCCGTGAGAACTCGGTCGAGTTCAGCTTCGTCCAGCACACGACCAGCCGCCAAGTCTTCCAAGCCCTCAAGGGCGCCTTGGACGAGCACCAACCCAGCGTGCTCGGTCTCGAGCGCGTGGTAGTAATCCAGTTTGCGAGCATCAACCAGCGCCACATAGCTGGCGCCGTTCTTGGTGAGCAGCTTCTCGGTGCCGTGGCCCACGACGTCCTCGGCCAACTCGGTGAGCCGGGCCCGGGCTTCGCTGATGGGTACCACATCGCTGGCGCGCACACCCATGGAGTTCTCCTTGAACGAAAGTCTTAACGAATAGAGTAAAGTATCCTGCGCCGAGCATACCGCAGTTGGAACAGAGGTAGCGCACGCGTCTACGACGCCAGACGGTAGTCCTCGATGTCGACCCCGCTATCGACACGGTTTGGCAACCACCAGACATGCGGCAAGATGCCCAAACCGGACATTCGGAATGAGCAAGCTCTCATCCCTCTTTTTGTGGGTGAGAAATGTCTGGTTCACAGCATTGTCGAATGCGTGCAAATTGAGACCCGCATCGTGCGCGCCAGCTAGCGGAACTCTGTTCGAAGGCGCCCTTGCCCGCTCTGCCATCGTTCCACGGCGAAGCTGATGTGTTCGATGGCTATCTTTGGTCAGTAATGGTCCAGGACCTCGCGGGCGACGCGCTTCGTTACGCTGATGCGCAAGCCTGCATATGTGCGCTGCGCGAAACCTTGCTTGCTGCGGCACTCGAATGCGGCGCCCCGGACCTAGCGCGTCATTGCGTCGAGGCTATAAGCCGTTCAATGCCCGACAGCGATTTTGCTCCGATTTTCGAATTGTCGCGCCCCGCGCTGCGAGCCATGAAGGCGCAAGTGATGGTGGTAGTGCGCCGACTGCAAACTAGGCCAGCCGCGAATATCGAACACCTGCTGGTCACCGCGATACTGATCCTAAGCGAGTTGCCGGATCGTGTATTGGCGACTGACATCATCGAGCGTAGTAGCCGTGTCACGCCCCTTGAGGAAGAGGCCATTGCGTTCTTCACCAGTAAGTATGCTCCCAATCAGAGCGTTGGCGCCCAGGAGCGCTGGGAGTATCTGGCCGTCCGGCTATGCCACGGCTTACCGGGGAACGCCGGAGCCGCCTATCGAGACCTCTTGGAACGCGCCACTGCACTCGCCGCGCCGGAACAAGAGCTGTCGACCGCGCACCTGTACCAGCAGGTGTTGGCGCTGCCGGGTTTAAGTGACCCTTAACATCTCCGGCCATTGGCGACCGGCAGCTTTCTGGCAGTCCAACTCACTTCAGTCCGATGCCGTTCGTGAACTTCGGGTCATCACCCAATCAACTTCAACCCCTGCGGCAAGGATTCACCCAGCATGCGGCGCTCGGTGGCTTGGTCGAGTTCCACCCGCTGGAGCACCATCTCGACCCAGACGGCCGGGGCGTTGATGGCGCTCAGCCGCCCCGCAATGCGCTCGCGGAGTTGCGGAGAGAGGTCGCGTGC
>JANNGR010000214.1:0-5184 GCA_031403955.1 Betaproteobacteria bacterium | reverse complement strand
GACAGCGCCAACCCGCGCGCCTATACAGACATGAAAGACGGCCGGCCGCAAAGCGGCAACCCGAACGGCCACATCTTGCGGCTGCGCGAGGGCGCCGGCGGAGCCGCCGCCACCAGCCTGACCTGGGATGTGTTTTTGTTCGGCGCCGAGGCCGGCGCGGACGGCGGCCAGATCAACCTGTCCGGCCTGACCAACGACCAGGATCTGTCCAGCCCGGACGGATTGTGGTTCAGCGCGTACACCGGCATTTGCTGGATCCAGACCGATGATGGCGCTTACACGGACCAGACCAACTGCATGATGCTGGCGGCTCTGCCCGGACAAGTCGGCGATGGAAAACAGATAACGCTGAATTACCCGACCGCATCCGGCAACCTGGCGGTGAGCACCCGAATCGGCAAGGCCGCGACCGCCGAGACGCTCAAGCGCTTTCTGGTCGGTCCTTCCGGATGCGAAATTACCGGCGTCACTGAAACCCCAGACGGCAAGGCGCTGTTCATCAACATTCAGCACCCGGGCGAGACGACCAAACAGGCTGACCTGGCCGACCCGGCCAAGTACACCAGCCAATGGCCGGCCAACGCCGGTTATGGCGTAGGAAAACGCCCGCGCTCGGCCACTATCGTCGTCACCAAAGCAGACGGCGGACGCGTCGGTAGCTGACGTCGATGCCCTTTGCCGAAGCTGCCGCCAGCGTGCGGACAATCGGCTCGCCCCACGCGTGGTAATCCAGGTTGAACGTAGCCCGGTGAGCCATTTGCACGGCCTCCCGCGGCCGCAGTTCCAAGCCGGCTGGTAGCGCGGGGGCGGCGATGTTATCAAGGCCAAGGCTTTCGCTCAGCCAGCCTTTGCCAAATCGCGCCATCCCACCAGCTCCGCGTCGGTTCGGCTGGCGCTTGGCTCACCACCGTAAAGCACCGCATTGCGCGTTGGCTGGGACATATGCCGTTGGACTGTATTCAGACTATGCAGCCAGCCAGGCTGAAAGGTCTGACCGGACTTGACCTCCACCAGCGTGATGCCACCGTCCTGCTCCAGCAATACATCCACCTCGTTGCCGATGTTGTCGCGCCAGAAGTACAGCGGCTGGGCGTTGCCCCGCACCGCCCGCCATTTGAGCGCTTCGGTGACAGCCCAGGTCTCGAACAACGCGCCACGTGCATAGTGACTTTGCATATCGCGCTCGGAGGTGATACCCAGCAACCACGCGCACAAGCCGGTATCCAGAAAGTACAGTTTGGGTGTCTTCACCAGGCGTTTGCCAAAGTTGCGGTGATACGGCGCAATGCGTTTTACGATGAAGCTGGCTTCGAGCAGGTTCATCCACGCATTGGCGGTGGGTTGGCTGATGCCGCAGTCATTTGCCAGTGCATTCAGGTTGAGCAGTTGCCCGGTGCGTGCCGCGCACAAGCGCATGAAGCGCTGGAAACTTCCCAGGTCTTGCACGGCAGAGAGGCTGCGCACATCCCGCTCCACGTAACTGGCCACGTAATCGGCGTAATAGCGTTGCGTATCGAGCCCCCTGGCGTGAACGGCAGGATAACCACCCTGCAACAGGTAGCGGTCAAGTGACATTGGCATGTCGCCGCCGTCGGCCAGCTCTTTGAGGCGCAGCGGGTGCAACGCAATTAAGCTGGCGCGCCCGGCCAGGCTCTGGGTAACACCTGCCAACAGAGAAAACTGCTGCGAGCCCGACAACACGTACTGGCCCATGCGTGCACTGCTATCAACGGCGGTCTGGATATAGGACAGCAGTTCGGGAACCCGCTGGGCTTCGTCAACGATCAGCGGTGCGGGATAACGTTGCAAAAACGCACGCGGGTCATTCCGTGCGAACTCCCGTGTATCCAGGTCTTCAAGTGACAGCATTTGCCAGTCTGGCAACGTCTGACGCAGCAGTGTCGACTTGCCCGCCTGACGCGGCCCGGTGACTACCACGATGGGGTAATCGCGCAGCGAGCGCTTCAGGAGTTCAACACTTGAGCGGGGATAAAAAGAAGCCATTTTTGCTATTTTAAGATCGGAATTTGAAATAGCAAATTTGAGGCAACCGCATGGCCGTGCCGCCTGCGACAGTACCGGGCTCAATGCCGAGATTGCCAACTATTGCTGGCTCGCATCCACCATGTCGCTGAGCAAGTGCCGCGCCGCGCGGGTGCGCACCGGCATGGCGATGCACTCGGTGGCAAGCAAGGATTCCCTCAAGTGTTATTCAAGCCGCCGGGACCAAATCTCAGCACCCGCGCCGCTTGAACGCCGCCATTGCCTGCGGGTTGATGCAGTTCGCAGGCACCTCACCACGCAACAATTGCGCCACCGCGGTTGCGGCCGCCAGGCCCATCGCAAGCATGCTGTCTTCGGTTATGCCGGCCACATGCGGCGTGATGATGACCTGTTCCATCCGCCAGTACGGGTGATCGTCGGGCACCGGAATGGCGTCGAATACATCGAGTGCGGCGCCCGCCAGACGGCCGGATTGCAGCGCAGCGACCAGCGCATCCTCTACCACCACCGGGCCGCGGGCTACGTTGATTAGATAGGTACCACGGCGCATCAGTGCAAGTTGCGCTGCGCCGACCAAGCCGCGGGATTCGGGCGTCAACGGACACGCCAGCACGACAAAGTCGCTTTGCTGGAGCATGCTGGCCAGCGGCGCCTGTTCCACATAGCCGGGTAAACCGGTCAAGCCTGAGCGCGTGTGCGCCAGCACCTGCATCGAAAGGCCGGCGCCACAAAGCCGGGCAATCGCCTGCCCGACATGGCCAAAGCCAAGCAGCCCGAGGGTCCGGCCGCGAAGCTCGAAACCCACGTCGGCCAATTCACGTGCCTTGGCCCAGCCGGCACCGCGCAGTTGCAAACGGGAGGCCATGCGCGCACTACCACGCGCCAGCGCCAGCATGTTGCGCAACACATGTTCGGCCACCGCGTTGGCGTTCACACCCGGCACATTGGCGACCAGCACACCATGTTCGGTGGCGGCGGCAAGCGGGATCATGTCGACGCCCGCGCCATGGCGCACCGCTCCGATCAAGCTGGGCGCGGCTTCGAAAATGTCGTCCGGCAACTGAGCGCGAACCATCACCACCTGGCAGCCAAGAGCGCAGCGGCGTAATGTGTATTGCGAGGTGTCAGGCGCCACCAGCACCTGGCCCAGCTCGGCCAGGCGCGCCTGCGCGACGGGGTGGATCGCCTGGGTCAACAGGATGCGCGCCATACGTGATGAATCAGCGTCTGGCCGCCGCGGCCGCCGACGGTTTTGACGGCGCTTTCGCGCTCGGCTTGGGCACGGCTTTGACACTCGGCGCTGGCTGGCGGGACTCGGAGAAAAACATCCGGAAATAGGCGTCCACACCCTTCAAGTGGCGACGCAGCAGCCGCTGGCCGAGTTCAGCATCCTGCGCTTCGATCGCGCCATACAACTTCAGATGCTGGGCATGCGAGCGCCGGCTTTGTTCCTGCTCATGAAAGTAAACCTCGCGCCGTTTGCGCGACATCAGGTAGAACACGTTGATGAAGCGCAACAACACGTCATTTTTCGTCGCCGCGACGATGGCCTTGTGGAACAACGCATCAAACTCGGCCAGCGTTTCGCCGCGGGCCATCGCCGCCTCGCTGTCAAGCAGGATCTGCTGCAAGTGGTCCAGATCTTCCTGTGTGCGGCGCAAACAGGCCAGACGCATCGCCTCGCTCTCCAACACGCTGCGCAACTCGACCGACTGGGCCACTTCCGCTGCCGTAAGCGGCATATTCGCGTCGACGAACAACACCATAGCCTCGATGCTGCGCTCGGCGCCATACGGTTGCAGGTAGACACCCGACTTGGGCCGGCTCTCAACAATACGCAACGTGTCGAGCCGGATCAGCGACTCGCGCACGGCGCTGCGGCTCATGCCGAAAAGCGCAGCCAGGTCGCGTTCCGAGGGCAACTTGTCGCCGGGCGCGAAGCCACGCTCGCGGATCAACTCCAGCAGCTTCGCGGTTTGTTCCAGGCCTTCCATGGATTCAACTCTTGCGGTAACGCTGGACGAAGGCATCCCGTACCGTGATGCCCAGGCCGGGCCGCTCGGGAATCGCCAGCAGGCCGCCTTCAACCGGGAATTTTTCTTCCACCAGGTCGTGGATCATCGGGTTCGCGCCCAACGCATATTCGAGGATGTGCGCGCAGGAAGACGCCGCGGCAACATGCAGGCCGGCCGCAAACGCCGGCGCGCCGGCCCACAGGTGCGGCGCCAGGCGCAAGTTGGCGGCACTGGCCAGCGCTGAAATACGCATCGCCTCGCTGATGCCGCCACAAATCGCGAGATCGGGCTGCAGAATGTCGGCGGCGCGTAATTCGATCAGGTCGCGAAAGTCAAAGCGCGTGTATTCGCTCTCACCGGTGGCGATCGGTATGTGGGTAGAGCGGCGCACTTCGGCCAGGCCGCGTTTGTCATCCGCCGTTACCGGCTCCTCGAACCAGGCCAGATTGCAGTCGCGCACCAGATGGCAGAACTGCCGGGCCTCCGACACCGTGAAGGTTCCGTGCGCGTCGACCATCAGGTCGATGCCCGGACCGAGCGCCGCGCGCGCCGCCACGACACGCTCGGCCGATGCGGCAGGCGTTCCATCGAACACGCCGATGCGCATCTTGACGGCGCCAAAACCACCCTGCGCCACGTACGAATTTAGCTGCGCGCCGATCTGCGCGGCGTCCGCCCAGCCACCGGAGGCATAAGCCGGCATGCGTGCAGCTTTGCGCCCACCGAGCAACTGCCACACCGGCACGCCGAGCGACTTGCCCAGTATGTCCCATAACGCTATGTCGATGCCAGAGATAGCCGAGATCGAGACACCGCGGCGGCCGAGCGCCGGGAACACATGGCCGCGCGCAATCGCGTAATGGCCGCGCGTGCCGCTGTAAAGATTGTCCCAGATACGCGTGATGTTGCGCGGGTCTTCGCCAACCAGGCACGGTCCGAACTCCTGGTTAATTATGGCCACCACGCCGTGGTAGTCGCCCGGGCTGCCAGCGGAGACCTTGGCTTCGCCCACGCCCACAATGCCGGCATCGGTGTCGATCCGCACCAGCGCCGTGTCAAAGGTCGTCGCCCGCCCGAAGTCGCTGACGTGTTGCTGGTCCGGGGCGATCGGTACCTGCAACCAGATGGCTTCGACGCGCGTGATCTTCATCCCGTGGTCCTCGAA
>JANNGR010000213.1:0-30861 GCA_031403955.1 Betaproteobacteria bacterium | reverse complement strand
CCCGATCGGTTTTGGCGACAACAACGAGAGTTTCAACATCAACGCCGATGTGGTTGCCGGCAAGCTGGCGACCGTGCTGGCGGCGGAGAAGCTGGTGCTGCTGACCAATACCCCGGGAGTGCTGGACAAGGCGGGCAAGTTGTTGACCGACTTGTCGGCGCGCGCCATCGACGAGATGTTTGCCGACGGCACCATCCATGGCGGCATGTTGCCCAAGATTGCATCGGCGCTGGATGCCGCCAAGAGTGGCGTCAATGCCGTGCACATAATCGACGGCCGGGTGCCGCACGCCTTGCTGCTGGAGATACTGACCGACCAGGCCTATGGGACGATGATCCGCTCGCATTGACCGGTGCTCCGGTGATACCCTAGGTTGCCGTGTGCGAGAATAAAAATCACCCATCAGCCAACATGCCAGACGACCAGACCAGCCCCAGTGCCGCCGTTGCGCCGAGCGATGTTGCCCGCGTGACCCGCAAGCGGCCCAAGCCGGGCGAACGGCGGGTGCAGATACTGCAGGCCCTGGGCGCCATGCTGGAGCAACCGGGTGCCGAGCGCATCACGACCGCGGCGCTGGCGGCGCGCCTGAGCGTAAGCGAGGCCGCGTTGTACCGCCATTTCGCCAGCAAGGCGCAGATGTTTGAAGGTCTGATCGAGTTCATCGAACAAAGCGTGTTTTCCCTGGTGAATCAGATCGCCGAGCGCGAGCAGGCCTCAACCACCCTCGACCCTGGTTCGGGTGCCCGGCATGCGGGCAAGTTGATCGTGATGCTGCTGCAGTTTGCCGAGAAGAATCCGGGCATGACGCGGGTCATGGTGGGCGATGCACTGGTGTTCGAGAACGAGCGTTTGCAGCAGCGCATGAACCAGTTTTTTGACAAGATAGAAGTGACGCTGCGCCAGGGTCTGCGAAAAACCGCGGACGTCAACGGGTCCGCCACGCCAACCGTGGATGCGCAGGTCCTGGCCTCGGCGCTGACGGCGTTTGCAGTCGGACGCCTGCACCGCTTCGCGCGCTCGGGCTTCAAGCGCCTGCCCTCGGAACATCTCGAGGCCAGCCTGGCGTTGATGTTGTAACGCGGCCGGACGGTTCAGACCGTGAATCCGACTTTCGCGCCCGCCTGCACAATCGCGTCCCAGGTCGTCTGGTCGATCGAAATGCCCTGCTGCGCGCGTCGCTTGCGCGCCTGACGCTCGGGTTCTCCGGCAATTTGCACCGCATCGAAGCCGCCCGCCGCCGGACTCTGGCGCAACCACTCGACGAAGGCCAGCGCTTCCTGCTCGAAGCTGGCCTGCGTCCCGAGCCGCGCCGGGTCAATCAGTATTGTCAGCATGCTGTTGAGCACCGCGGACCGGCTGTCCGCGGCGCGGTGCCAGGTACCGCCACCGGATAACGCGCCGCCCAACAGTTCACAAGCCACTGCCAGGCCATAACCCTTGTGTTCACCAAAGGTCATCAAGGCGCCAAACAGGCCATTGCTTTGTGCTACCACCACGACACCCGGGTCGGTCGTCGGCCGTCCGAGTTCGTCTATCAACAGGCCCGGCGCTACCGAGTGGCCTTCGTTGTACGCAACGCGCATCTTGCCTTGCGCCACCCGGCTGGTAGCGAAGTCCAGGATGAACGGCGGCTGGTCTTTGAGTGGAATGCCGATGCAACAGGGATTGGTGCCAAAGCGGCCGTCACCACCACCCCATGGGGCCACGATGGGACGCGACACCACGCTGACGAAATGGATCGCCACCAGGCATTGCGCCACCGCCATCTCGCTGAAGTGTCCGATGCGTCCCAGGTGATGAGCGCCAGCCAGGGTCATGATGCAACTGCCGTGCGCCTTGGCGCGCTCCATGCCCAGCAACATGGCCTGCTCACCGATGACTTGCCCATATCCACGCTGCCCGTCGAGCGTGAGCAAGGTGCCGGTGTCCATCGACACGCGCACACTGGTGTTGGGTTGCAGACCACCTTCAAGTACCGCGTCCACGTAACGTGGCAACATGCCCACGCCATGTGAGTCGTGGCCGCTTAGGTTGGCCATCACCAGGTTAGCTGCCACCGTGTCAGCCTCAGCGGATGAGCTGCCACTCGCCATCAAAATTCCAGCGACTTGCGCCTTCAGTGCAGGGGCTTGAATGATTTTGGTCATACGAGTTGCTTCAGGGCTTACATCACCGCGCCAACTTGCCACGGAACGAACTCGTTTTGTCCATAACCGTGGCGTTCGCTCTTGCTCTTGCCGCCGGAGGCGGTGGCCAACACCAGCTCGAAAATGCGTTGCCCCATTTCGGCCACCGAACAGTCGCCGTCGATGATTTCACCGCAGTTGATGTCCATGTCGTCCTCCTGCTTGCGCCACAAGGCCGAGTTGGTGGCCAGTTTTAGTGAAGGTGAAGGGGCGCATCCGTAGGCTGAGCCGCGCCCGGTGGTGAAACAGATCAGGTTTGCGCCGCCAGCCACTTGGCCGGTCGCGCTGACCGGGTCGTAGCCAGGGGTGTCCATGTAGACAAAACCGTGCGCCGTGACTTTCTCGGCATATTCGTAGACATCCTGCAGGTTGCTGGTGCCGCCCTTGGCTACCGCCCCAAGCGATTTTTCCAGGATGGTGGTCAACCCGCCGGCTTTGTTGCCCGGGGACGGGTTGTTGTTCATTTCACCGCCGTTGATTTCGGTGTAGTGTTCCCACCACTTGATGCGCGCAATCAGCTTCTCGCCGACTTCGCGTCTTGACACGCGGCGTGTCAGCAGGTGTTCGGCGCCGTAGATCTCGGGCGTCTCGGAAAGAATCGCCGAGCCGCCATGTGCCACCAACAAATCGACCGCCGCACCCAGCGCCGGGTTGGCGCTGATACCGGAATATCCATCCGAGCCGCCACATTGCAGGCCAATCGTGATGTGCCGCGCGTCGCAGGGTTCGCGCCGAGCCGTATTGGCGCTGGGCAACATGTCTTGCACCAGTTGAATGCCTTTGGCCACCGTTTTGCTGGTACCACCACTGTCCTGAATGTTGAAGACGCGCAAGGTGTCGCCCTCGCGCAGGCTGCTGGTGGCCAGCCAGGCGTTAATCTGGTTCGACTCGCAACCCAGCCCGACTACCAGCACGGCGGCGAAGTTGGCATGCGTGGCATAACCGGCCAGCGTGCGTTGCAGTATCTGCATGCCGGTGCCATCGGTGTCCATGCCGCAACCGGTGCCATGCGTCAGCGCCACCACGCCATCCACATTCGGGTAGTCGTGCAGCGCCGGTGGATTTCCGGTGCGCGAAAAATGGTCGGCGATGGCGCGCGCGGCCGTGGCTGAGCAGTTGACGCTGCTCAGGATGCCGACGTAGTTGCGCGTGGCGACACGGCCGTCGGCGCGTTTGAAGCCCATGAAGCTGGCCTCCAGCAGCGGTGTCGGCGGCTTCACGTCGGCGCCAAAGGCGTAGTCGCGTTCAAAGTCGCCCTTGTTGGGGCCCATGTCCAGATTGTGGCTATGCACGTGTTCGCCAGGTCTTATGCCCTGAGACGCAAAACCGATTATCTGGTTGTAGCGGCGCACCGCTGCACCGGATGCAATGGCGCGGGTCGCGATTTTGTGGCCGGGCGGTATCAGGCCCATGACCTGAAAACCTTCGACGCTGGCGCCGCCCAGCAGTTGTCTGCGGGCTATCACCACGTCGTCGGCTGGATGCAGTCGGATGAAAGGTGTCATGGTCTTCCTGTCTGGATGCGTTGGGAGTAGCGCCAACTGGCGCTGAAACGACGGTGGGACTTATCCATGTGGAGTTGCATCGCGGCGCGTGCCGACGCGGCATCATGCGCCTTGATGGCGCCGAGCACCGCCTCGTGTTCAGCGATCGCCTTGCGCCAGGATGGCACACTTTCGAAATAGTCGCTCAGCCGCTCGAACAGCGGGCCGCGCCGTGCGTCCCAGAAAGTTTGTATGGTCTCGATCAGCACTGTGTTGTCGCAGGCCTGCGCGATCGCGATGTGAAAGGCGCGGTCACCGGCCAGCGGAGCCACGCCGCGCTGGGCGTCCTGCTTCATGAATTCAAGCGCATCGGCGATCGCCTGGATGTGCCGGCGTTTGGCGAGCCGGGCTGCCAGCGAAGCAATCTCGCCTTCAATCACGCGACGCGCCCGAATCAGCTCCAGCGGCCCCCATTCGGTCGCCGGCACCTTGGCGCGCGCGCCAGCGCGCTGGCCGGTGCGATCCAGCACGTACACCCCGGAACCGGTGCGCACCTCGACCCAGCCTTCGACCTCCAGTGCGATCAGCGCCTCCCGCACGGAAGGGCGGCTTACTCCCAGCTGGCTGGCTAGGTCGCGCTCAGCCGGTAGACGGCTGCCCGGCGCGAATTCGCCTTTGCCGATCAGCGCGCGCAATTGCTCGGCAATCTGGCGGTACAGGCGTTGCGGTTCCACGGTTTGCAGCGGCATGACGGGCGGGTTGGGAAACAGGCGTGCGGGTTAACCGGAATTGGACAAGTGGTAAGGCCAATTCATGATGGCATGAATCTGTCGCCGCGACATCCGGCAAAACCCTGCCAAGCAAGCACCTGTTAAGGGTAAGCCATGATTGGCCAAGTGGTAAGGCCAATCAATAATCAAACGATTTTCGGGCGACGCCATCGGGCGAAACCCGGATGAATTTGGCATCACCCAAATTGTTCGGAGAATGTATGCGACTGACAGGAAAAACCGCATTGGTGACCGCTGCCGGTCAAGGCATTGGCCGCTCCAGCGTGCTCGCCATGGCGGCCCAAGGCGCCCAGGTACTGGCGACCGACCTTGATCCGGTATTGCTTGCGAGTTACGCCGGGATGGCGAACGTCAGAACCGCGGCTTTGGACGTGCTGGACAAAGCCGCCATCCAGGATCTGGTGGGCGGCATGCCGCGCATCGACGTGTTATTCAATTGCGCCGGATTCGTGCATAACGGCACTATTTTGCAGGCGACCGACGACGAGTGGAACTTCGCTTTCAATCTGAATGTGCGCGCGCAGTTCTGGATGATCCAGGCCGTGTTGCCGAAGATGCTGGCTGCCGGTGCAGGCAGCATCATCAACATGGCCAGCGTGTGTGGCAGCCTGAAAGGACTGCCGAACCGGTTCATTTACGGCGCCAGCAAGGCAGCCGTGGTCGGCTTGACCAAGGCGGTGGCGGCGGACTATGTCGGCAAAGGTATCCGCTGCAATGCGATTGCGCCAGGCACGGTGGACACACCGTCGCTGCAGCAGCGCATCAACAGTTATCCCGACCCGGTACAGGCGCGCAAAGATTTTGTCGCGCGCCAGCCGATGGGGCGGCTGGCACAGGCCGATGAGATAACGCCGATCATCGTGTACCTGGCTAGCGATGAATCGATTTTTGCCAGCGGCCAGGTGTTCGCCGTGGATGGAGGCATGACAATATGAACCGGTTCGCGTTGTCGCCAACTGACCAGACCAATCCGATAACCCACAAAAACTGAAAGGCAAAAACATGAAACTCGTTCGTTATGGCAACCCCGGCAAGGAAAAACCCGGCCTGATTGATGCCGCAGGCAAGCTGCGCGACCTGAGCGCCGTGGTCAAGGACATCGGCCCAGAGCAGCTAGGAGATGCGGCACTGGCAAAGCTGGGCAAACTCAAGACCGACAAGCTGCCGCTGGTAAAAGGGTCTCCCCGCATCGGTTGTCCGGTGAATGGCATTGGCAAGTTCATAGCCATCGGTCTGAACTACGCGGATCACGCGGCCGAGTCCGGGGCCCCGATTCCCAAAGAGCCGATTGTGTTCATGAAAGCGATCAACTGCATTCAGGGCCCGAACGACCCGGTCATGTTGCCCAAAGGCTCGGTCAAGTCGGATTGGGAGGTGGAACTCGGTATCGTGATCGGCACCAGGGCTCGTTATGTGGCGCAGAAATCGGCGCTCGATTTTGTCGCCGGTTATTGCACCGTCAACGATGTCAGCGAGCGAGAGTATCAGTTAGAGCGCGGTCCGCAGTGGGACAAGGGCAAGGGTTGCGACACCTTCGGTCCGATCGGTCCCTGGCTGGTGACGCGTGACGAAGTGCCCAGTCCGCAGAAGTTGTCGATGTGGCTGGACCTGAATGGCAAACGGATGCAGACCGGCAACACCAGGACCATGATTTTTGGCGTGGCCAAACTGGTCAGTTACGTAAGCCAGTTCATGACCCTGATGCCCGGCGACGTTATCACCACCGGCACCCCACCGGGCGTCGGGCTCGGCATGAAGCCGCCACTGTTTCTGAAAAAGGGCGACGTGATGACCTTGGGCCTATCCGGCCTGGGTGAGCAGCGCCAACTGGTGGTGCCGTTCAAGTTGTAGTGCGCCGCCCGCCGGGCTTTAGAACCGCGCGGGGCTTTAGTACTTACCCTCGGTTGTCTTAGGAACACGCCTCCATAACGCAACCCTGCACCGGAATGGGCCAGGAACTCAAGCAAAATAGCACGATCGTTCGTTTTATTGTTTGTGTTGCATGCCCGTCACCCATTTGTCCAGCAAGTCCGCCGCTCCGATTGAGCATGAAGCGCGGCACCACGGCGCATCCGAAGGCCGGGTTTCGCACAAGGGGCAGCAGACCAAGGCCGCGATTGTGGACGCGGCGCTTGGACTGGCCACCACGCTCGGACTGGAAGGGTTGAGCATTGGTGTACTGGCCGAAGCCATGCACATGAGCAAGTCTGGCGTATTCGCGCACTTTGGCTCGCGCGAGGAATTGCAGATTTCGGTCGTTCGCGAATATTTCAGCCGCTTCGAGCAGGAAGTTTTTTATCCGGCACTCGCCTTGCCGCGCGGCTTGCCGCGTGTCGAAGCCTTGTTTGCCAACTGGATCGGCCGGGTGGCGATGGAGATCGAATCCGGCTGCATATTCATCAGCGGCGCGGTGGAGTTTGACGACCGTCCCGGAGCCGTGCGCGACGCGCTGGCCAGCTCGGTCAAGATCTGGCTTTCAGCCATGCACCGCGCGCTGATGCAGGCCAAGGAGGAGGCCCATTTGAACGCCAATGCTGACGCGCGGCAAATGGCGTTCGAGATTCACGGCCTGATTCTGGCCTTGCACTTCGATGCGCGTTTTCTAAACAACCCGGGCTCGATCGAACGTGCCTATGTCGGCTTCGCGCACATTCTTTCGCGTTACGGGCGTGCGGCGCGTCATACGCCGCGTGCCACACCCCACAAAGTCACTTGATTGCCGGTTTTTTTCAGGAGTAAACCTTATGCCCACCTATACGCCGCCGTTGCGCGATATGCAGTTCGTCATGCATGAGGTACTGCATGTCATGGATGACTACAAAGCCATTCCCAGGCACGCGGACATCGACGCGCAAACCATCAATGCGGTGCTGGAAGAAGCTGGCAAATTTGCGTCCGAAGTGGTGCTTCCCCTCAACCTCAGTGGTGATGCCCAGGGTTGCACGATCGACCAGGCTACCCACGAAGTGACAGCCCCCAAGGGATTCAAGCAGGCCTACGCAAAATTTGTCGCAGGCGGCTGGGCCGGCTTGAGTTGCGACCCGGCGTTTGGAGGGCAGGGTCTGCCGCTGGTGGTCAATCAGTGTTGCTACGAAATGTTGAACTCGGCCAACCAGGCCTGGACCATGTACCCGGGCCTGACCCACGGTGCCTATGCGGCGTTGAACGCTTACGGCACCGAAGAGCAGAAGCAGACCTACCTGCACAAGATGACCAGCGGGCAGTGGACCGGCACCATGTGTTTGACCGAAGCCCATTGCGGCACCGACCTCGGTCTGATGCGTACGCGCGCGCAGGCGCAGCCTGATGGTAGTTACCGCCTCACCGGCAACAAGATATTCATCAGCGCCGGTGAGCATGACCTGGCCGAAAATATCATCCACCTGGTGCTGGCGCGCCTGGCTGATGCGCCGAGCGGAATCAAGGGCGTTAGCCTGTTTGCCGTTCCCAAATTCAATGCCAACGCCGACGGCACGTTGGGGTCGCGCAACGGCATCTACTGCGGCGGCATCGAGCACAAGATGGGCATCCATGGCAATGCGACGTGCCAGATGGTGCTCGACGGCGCCGTGGGTACGCTGGTGGGGCAGGCCAACAAGGGCATGCATGCGATGTTCGTGATGATGAACGCAGCCCGCCTGGGCGTGGGCAACCAGTCTTTGGGCCTGACCGAAGTGGCGTACCAGAACGCGCTGGCTTATGCGAAAGACCGGCTGCAGATGCGCTCACTGTCCGGCCCGAAGGCCAGGGACAAACCGGCCGACCCGATCATCGTGCACCCGGACGTACGCAAGATGCTGCTGACCGCCAGGGCGTATGCCGAGGGCGGGCGGGCACTGGCCATCTATTGCTCGGTGTTGCTGGAAAAGGAGCACTTTCACCCGGACGAGCGTGTGCGCAAGGACAGCGGCGAGATGTTGTCTTTGCTGACCCCCATCGTCAAGGCCTTCCTGACCGACAACGGCTGGCTTGCCACTTCCACCTGCATGCAGGTGTTCGGAGGCCACGGTTACGTCAAAGAGTGGGGCATGGAACAGTTTGTGCGTGATGCGCGCATCAACATGATTTACGAGGGCACCAACACGATTCAAAGTCTGGACCTGCTGGGCCGCAAGATATTGGGCAATAACGGCGCCACGCTGAAGAAGTTCGGCCAGTTGATTGCCGCGTTGGTTGAAGAAGAAGGCGTGAATGAAAAAATGGCCGAATTCATCAATCCGATTGCCTACCTGGGCGACAAGATGACCAAGCTGACGAGCGAACTCGGCTTCAAGGGGTTCCAGAACGCTGATGAAGTTGGCGCCGCGGCAGTCGACTATCTGCGCGTGGCGGGGCACCTGGTGTTCGGTTACTTCTGGGCCCGCATGGCGCAGGTCGCACTGCGTGAAATCGCAGCCAACAACACCGACCCGTTCTACCTGGCCAAGCTGCAGACGGCGCGTTTTTACTTCGCCAAGCTGTTCCCCGAGACGGCATCGCTGATGTTGACCGCGCGCGCCGGAGCCAAGGTGCTGATGGACACCGAAGCGGTGTTTGCGTAGTATTTGTTGGTCCATTTCCGATCTCATTCACCTTCATTTCAAGGAGACACCCATGTTCAGGCACTATTTGTCGGGAATCTTTTTTCTGGCCGCGGTTGGCACGTCGTCGGCGCAGATGACACCGGTCGGCAACTGGCACAACATCGATGACAAGACCAAAGAGGTGAAGTCCGAAATACAGATCAGCGAGGCCGCCGGAGTGCTTAGCGGCAAGGTCACCAAATTGCTGCGCAAGGAAGCCAAACAAGACGCGGTCTGCGACGAATGCACCGATGACCGCAAGGGCAAACCGCTGTTGGGGCTGGAAATCATTCGTGGTGCCAAGAAGGCCGATGGCAAGGAGGTGTGGGAAGACGGCAAGATACTGGACCCCGAGAACGGCAAGAACTACTCCCTCAAACTGACACCGGTCGAAGGCGGGAAAAAGCTGGAGGTGCGCGGATCGATTGGTCCCTTTGGCCGCACCCAGACCTGGGTCCGGGTGCAGTAGCACCGAGTGTTTTTCATGCATCGTTTCCAAGTCAAACAAGTCGCCGTCCTGGGCGCGGGCGTGATGGGTGCGCAGATCGCCGCGCACCTGGTGAACGTGGGGGTGCCGGTGGTGTTGTTCGACCTGCCGGCGCCGGCCGGGCCGAAAAACGGCATCGTCAACAAAGCCGTTGAGGGATTGAAAAAACTCAAGCCCGCGCCACTCGGAGTGCCGCAAGACGCGGCCATGATCCGGCAGGCGAACTACGAAGAACATCTGGAGCAGTTGCGCGAATGCGACCTGGTGATCGAAGCCATCGCCGAACGGATGGACTGGAAGCTTGACCTGTACCGAAAAATTGCGCCGTTCCTGGCGCCGCGGGCGATTGTGGCGTCCAACACCTCGGGGCTGTCGATCACCAAACTGAGTCAGGCCTTGCCCGAAGCGATCAAGCCGCGTTTTTGCGGCATCCATTTCTTCAACCCGCCGCGCTACATGAGCCTGGTGGAGTTGATCAATACCCCCACCACGGAACCATCGGTACTCGACGACCTGGAAACGTTTGTGACCAGCGGCCTGGGCAAAGGCGTGGTGCGCGCGTTTGACACGCCAAACTTCATTGCCAACCGCATCGGCATGGCGGGCATGCTGGCGACGATGAAACAGGTCGAGAATTTCGGCCTGAGCTACGACGTGGTGGACGACCTGACCGGCAAGAAACTCGGCCGTGCCAGTTCGGGCACTTTCCGCACCGCTGACGTGGTGGGCCTCGACACCATGGCGCACGTAGTCAAGACGCTGCAGGACAACCTGAGCCTGGAGACCGACCCGTTTTACGGCAACTTCGCCACGCCGGCGGTGCTTGGTCGATTAATTGGCATGGGTAACCTGGGGCAGAAGTCTGGCGCCGGCTTCTATAAAAAGGTGGGCCGCGACATCCTGCGCTTTGACGCCGGCGCGGGCGATTACCGGCCCAGTGGCGCGAAGGCCAACGAAGTGGTTGGCCGCATGCTAAAGAAACCGGCGTTGCAGCGCCTGAACCTGCTGCGTAATGCCGAAGGCGCCGAACCGCGTTTTTTGTGGGCCATCCTGCGCGACCAGTTTCATTACGCCGCTGTGCACCTGCACAACGTGGCCGAAACGGCGCGCGACGTAGACCTGGCGCTGCGCTGGGGATTCGGGCTAAAGCAGGGGCCGTTCGAACAGTGGCAGGAGGCCGGCTGGCTGCAGGTCGCCAACATGGTCCAGCAGGACATTGACGCCGGACGCGCCTTGTGCAACACGCCGCTACCGGATTGGGTATTCACTGGCCCGGTTGCTGCTGCCGGCGGCGTGCACACCGCCGAAGGTTCATGGAGCGCATCCGCGGGCAAGTTCATCCCCCGGCGCACATTGCCGGTGTATGCCCGGCAGCACTTTCGCGAGGATGTGCTGGGCGCGCAAGGCGTGAAAGCCGAGACGGCCGGCAAGACGCTGCATGAAGACGACGCGATCCGCCTGTGGACGCTGGACGACGCGGTTGTGATCGCCAGCATCAAGACCAAGATGCATGCCATCAGCCCGGACGTAGCCGAGGGCCTGGCACGCGCGGTGGACTTGGCCGAACAAAGTTACGAGGGGTTGGTGATCTGGTCGCCGGACGAGCTGTTCTCTGTTGGCGCCGATCTGCAGGCGATGTTGCCGGCCTTCATGGTCGCCGGTATTTCGGCCGTTGACGGCGCTGAGCAGGAACTGCAAAACACCATGTTGCGCTTGCGTTATGCCAGCGTGCCAACCGTCAGTGCTGTACGTGGCCTGGCGCTGGGCGGTGGCTGCGAGATCGCCGTGTACAGCGCCAAACGTGTTGCCGCCATGGAAAGTTATGTCGGGTTGGTGGAAGTCGGTGTGGGCCTGGTGCCGGGCGCCGGCGGCTTAACCTACATAGCCCGGCGCGCGGCGGAAAACGCCGGGGCATCGACCAACAAGGACCTGCTGCCATTCCTGACCGAAGGTTTCACCGCTGCCGCGATGGCCAAGGTGGGTAGCAGTGCGATCGAATCGCGCCAGTTGGGTTATCTGCGCAGTAGCGACGTGATCGTGCCGAACAAGGACGAGTTGTTGTACGTGGCCATCGCCCAAGCCCGCGCCATGTTCAGCTCGGGTTACCGCCCCCCGCACCGGCGCCCATTTGCGGTCGCGGGCCGCAATGGTCTGGCCACCATCAAGGGTTCACTGGTCAACATGCGTGACGGCGGCTTCATCAGCCAGCACGATTTTTATATTGGCAGCCTGATCGCCAACGTGGTCTGCGGTGGTGACGTGGACGCCGGCACGCTGGTGACCGAAGAGTACCTGATGGCGCTGGAGCGGCAGGCGTTTTGTTCACTGCTTGGCAATTCCAGGACCCAGGAGCGCATCATGGGCATGATGGCCACCGGCAAGCCGGTTCGCAATTGATTCCGCATGAAGGCAAACACATGAGACAACTCACCGACGCCTACATCGTCGCCGCGACGCGCACGCCAATCGGCCGTTCGCACCGTGGGTTTTTCCGCCACCTGCGGCCGGATGACTTGCTGGTCAAAGCGATCCAGGGTGCGCTGGCGCAGGTGCCCACGCTCGACCCGCGCGCGATCGAGGACCTGATTTGCGGCTGCGCGATTCCCGAGGGCCCGCAGGGCCTGAACGTGGCGCGTATCGGCGCCGTGCTCGCAGGACTGCCCAATAGCGTAGGCGGCATAACGGTAAACCGCTTTTGTGCCTCCGGCCTGAGCGCGATCCAGATAGCGGCCGACCGGATTCGGGTCGGCGAGGCCGACGTTATGCTGGCCGCGGGCACCGAGAGCATGAGCATGGTGCCGATGATGGGCAACTCGCCTTCGCTCTCGCCCTCGATGTTCGACCACGACGAGAACATCGGCATCGCGTACGGCATGGGTCTTACGGCCGAAAGAGTGGCCAGCCAGTGGAAGGTCTCCCGGACGGCGCAAGACGAATTTGCCGTCCAGTCGCATGCCCGGGCGCTGGCGGCCATGAAAGCCGGCGACTTCAGTGCTGAAATCACAGCCGTCGAAGTCACCGAGCGCAGCCCCGATTTGCAGACCGGTTCTGTAACGCTAAACAAACGCACGGTGAGCCTGGACGAAGGCGCACGTAGCGACACTTCGATGGATGGGCTGGCCAAACTCAAGGCGGTGTTTGCGGTGCGTGGCTCGGTGACCGCCGGCAACAGCTCGCAGACTTCGGACGGCGCCGGCGCGTTGATCCTGGCCAGCGAAAAAGCGGTGCAGCGGTTTGGCCTGAAACCATTGGCGCGGTTTGTCAGTTTCGCCAGCAAAGGGGTGCCGCCGCACATAATGGGCATCGGCCCGATAGAAGCGATTCCGGCCGCGCTGCGTTTTGCCGGCCTGAAACAGGACGATATCGACTGGTTTGAACTGAATGAGGCTTTCGCGGCCCAGTCCCTGGCGGTTATCAACACCTTGCAACTTGACCCACGCAAGGTCAACCCGATGGGCGGCGCCATTGCCCTGGGCCACCCACTGGGCGCCACCGGCGCCATCCGCGCCGCCACGGTGGTTCACGCGCTGGAACGCAAACAGTTGCGTTACGGCATGGTCACCATGTGTGTCGGCATGGGGCAGGGTGCCGCAGGTATATTCGAGCGGGTCTACTAGAACCTGACACAGGCCGCCATGCCGATCGATCCACAAATGCCCAAAGTAGCGCTGGTGGTTGGCGCCGGAGACGCGACCGGCGGCGCCATTGCGCGGCGTTTTGCCCGCGAAGGGCTGGTTGCCTGCGTCACCCGGCGCAGTGTTGACAAATTGCAGCCACTGCTGGCGCAGATCCGGGACGCAGGTGGGCAGGCACATGGCTTCGCATCCGACGCGCGCAAGGAAGAAGACGTGGTCGCGCTGGTGGAACACATAGAGGCCACGATTGGCGTTATCGACGTGTTGGTGTTCAACATCGGCGCCAACGCACCCAGCGGCATTCTGGAAGAGACCGCGCGCCGGTACTTCAAGATCTGGGAGATGGCGTGCCTGGCCGGCTTCCTGAACGCGCGTGAGGTCGCCAAACGCATGGTCGGCCGCGCTGGCGATGGCCACAAGGGCACGATCATCTTTACCGGCGCCACGGCGTCGCTGCGTGGCTCGGCCAACTTTGCCGCATTTGCCGGGGCCAAACATGCGTTACGCGCGCTGGCCCAGAGCATGGCGCGTGAACTCGGGCCGCGTGGTATTCATGTGGCCCATGTTGTGGTGGACGGTGCGATCGATACCGCATTTATCCGCGACAATTTCCCGCAGCGTTATGCGCTAAAGGATCAGGATGGCCTGCTGAACCCGGACCATATCGCCGACCAGTACTGGATGCTGCACCAACAGCCCCGCGACGCCTGGACCCTCGAACTCGATTTACGACCATGGATGGAGCCTTTCTAATACTTTGTGGGACAGACCGCAGCCACACGAAGTGGGCAAGCTCTGTCCCCAACACTTCAAACGCACGCGAACCTGAAAGGCTGTCATGACCACCAAAACCGTATATTTCTATTTCGACTTCGGCAGCCCTGCCGCCTATCTGGCCTACACCCAGCTGCCCAAGCTCGCCGCCGACACCGGTGCCAATGTGGTGATGCAACCGATGCTGCTCGGTGGCGTGTTCCAGGCCACCGGCAATCGCCCTCCGATCAGCGTGCCGCTAAAGGGGGCGTATCTGTTTCATGACCTCGACCGCTTCGCGAAACGTTACGGCGTAACGTTGAACATGAATCCGCACTTCCCGATCAACACGATCACGCTGATGCGTGTTGACGTAGGGCTGGCCATGCGTGACGACAATCGTCTGGCGGATTACCGCGACGCGGTTTTTCGCGCCATCTGGGTCGACGAGCAGAACATGAATGATCCGGCCACCGTGGCCAGCGTGTTGGCAAAGGCTGGCCTGGACCCGGTGGAAATGATCGCGATTGCCGCCGACCAACTGGTGAAGGACCAGCTGAAAACCCTCACCCAGTCGGCAGTCGAGCGCGGCATTTTTGGCGCACCCACTTTCTTTGTTGGCGACCAGATGTTCTGGGGCCAGGACCGGCTGGACTTTGTGCGTGAAGCCTTGGCCGACTAACCCGGGCCAACCAGCATGAGCGACATCCTGACCCACACCGAAGCCGGCGTGATGACCATCACCCTGAATCGGGTCGAAAAGAAGAACTCGATCACGGTGGCTATGTACGCCACCATGGCCGATGCGCTGGCGCAAGCCGCGCAGGACGCCGCGGTGCATGCCGTCGTGATCCAGGGCCACACCACGGTGTTCAGCGCAGGCAACGATATTGGTGACTTCCTGAACCGGCCGCCGTCCACGCAGGAATCACCGGTCTATCGTTTCTTGCGTGGCATCAGCGGCTTTGCCAAGCCACTGGTCGCCGCGGTGTGTGGCCCGGCGGTGGGCATCGGCACCACCATGTTGTTGCATTGCGACCTGGTGTATGCCGGCGACAACGCGGCTTTTTCCCTGCCGTTCGTCAATCTGGGCCTGTGCCCCGAGGCGGCGTCCAGCCTGCTGGTGCCGCAAATTATGGGCTACCACCGTGCCGCCGAAGCCCTGCTGTTGGGCGAACCGTTCATGGCCGAGGCCGCGCTGGAAGTCGGGCTGGTCAACCGCATCGTGCCGCCGACCGAAGCGAATGCCGTGGCGCAGACGCAGGCGCGCAAACTTGCCGCCAAGCCGATTAACTCGCTGATGGAAACCAAGCGCCTGATGAAAAAAGGCCAGGCCGGCCAGGTCGCTCAGCAGATGGTTGACGAAGGCGTCAGTTTTGGGCGCCTGTTGACAGAGCCTGCGGCCCGCGAAGCTTTTGCGGCCTTCATGCAGAAGAGAAAGCCCGATTTCTCCAAGTTGTGACGATTCCCCTAAATCAAAGGCTCCGAACATGACCACCCTTAACGGCAAGACCCTCTTCATTACCGGAGCCTCGCGCGGTATTGGCCTGGCCATCGCCAAACGCGCGGCGCTTGATGGCGCCAATATCGTGATTGCCGCCAAAACCACGCAAGCCAATCCCAAGCTGCCCGGAACCATTTATAGCGCTGCCGCCGAAATCGAGGCGGCCGGCGGCAAGGCGCTGGCATTGTCAGTGGATATCCGGGAAGAAGCCGCGGTACTGGAGGCGGTGGCAAAGGCGGTCGGGACTTTTGGCGGCATCGATATCCTGGTCAACAACGCCAGTGCGATCAGCCTGACCGGCACTGAGGCCACGCCGATGAAACGCTTCGATCTGATGCATGGCGTCAATGCGCGTGGCACCTATCTGTGCACCATGGCCTGCCTGCCGGCGCTTCGGGCATCGGCAGCAGCCGGGCGCAACCCGCATGTGCTGACGATGTCGCCGCCGCTCTCGATGAAGACCCACTGGTTCGAGCACCATACCGCTTACAGCATGGCCAAATACGGCATGAGCATGTGCACGCTGGGGCACGCGGGCGAGTTCAGGCAATATGGCGTAGCCGTCAACAGCCTGTGGCCACGCACCGCAATCGCCACCGCCGCGATGCAAATGATTCCCGGAGTTGATCTAAAGTTGTGCCGCAAGCCCGAAATATTGGCCGACGCGGCCTGGCTGATCCTCACCAGCCCGAGTACCACCACTGGCAATTTCTACATCGACGACACGTTGCTGGCGGCGCATGGCGTGATCGACCTGGACAAATACGCGGTGACGCCTGGCAACAAGAACTTCATCCCCGACTTTTTCGTGGATTGATCGGCATTTGCCAGCGCGGCTCTCGGCTGCTCAGAGCCCCAAATGTAGATCTTGGGCGGCGTTTCGATACAGGACACCGAAGTTCTTCAAATGGGCGTCTCCATTGCGAACCATGACGGAGAAGGCAACTTGCTGAAAATACCGGTGCATGTTGTCGCTGTGGAGCTGCGGCGGCAACCAAAACCTCAGTAGGCTAGAACCGCCCGGCCGAACGCCGCCTGGCAAGTAACACATCGCGCGGATCGGCGCCAAGATATCCCGGCGCGATAGCGGCGAGCGCGCTTGCACGTATGCCCAGCGCCTGCAGTCCGGGCATGCCGGGAGTGGCCAGGTTGTCGACTTGCATGGAGTCCAGGTTGTCGCGGCTCATCAAGGGCTGGCCTGGTGCCTGCTCCATCAACCAGGCTTGCAGCCGGCCCAGAGCCCTTGGCAGTTCGATCACCGGTCGTTCATGCCCTGACAGCCGCCCGGCCAGTTGCACCAGTTCGCGCAGCGTGAAAACGTCCGGCCCGCAGGCTTCAAAAACAATCCCGCCTGCCTGCTTAAAACCGGCGCGCGAATTTTCATGCAGGATGTTGACAATGGCCTGTGCCACGTCTTCCACCCACACCGGCTGGAACCGGGTCGCGGCGCCGGCCAGCGGCAGCACCGGAAATACCGCCTGGAGTTTGGCAAACAGGTTCAGAAACCGGTCGCCGGCCCCGAATATGACACTCGGCCGGAGGATGCTGACATCCAGCGTGCTGCTCTGCAGAACCGCCTCACCTTGCGCCTTGCTGCGCTGGTACATCGATGCAGCGTCGGCCGCGGCACCCAGTGCGCTTACGTGTACGACGCGCCGCACAGCATTGGCTTGACAGGCGCGAACCAGTTTTTGAACCAACTCCAGGTGTACCTGGGAGAACGCGGCTTGCGTGCCGTGCAATATCGCCACCAGGTTGACCACCGCATCGTGCCCGCGCACCAGCCGCGTGAGTGCCGCCTCGTCGTGTAAATCGACCTCGATCGGGTCGACCCAGGGTAAGGGTTGTATGTTTTTGGCATTCTCCAGCCGGCGCGTGGGCACACTAAGCCGGCATGACAATTGGGCCGCCTTTTCGCACAGGTGGCGGCCTACGAAGCCGGTACCGCCGAGCACAAGTATTCTTTTCAAGGCAGTTCCCTGTTTTCCGCATCCAGGTTGCCAAGCCGTGGTCCAACCGTGCCCAGGCGGGCCTTTAGCGACTGTGGCTGGCCGCTCAAAATGGCCGCGTAGTTGGTGGTGTTGCTGAGTACCTTTTTGACATAGTCGCGGGTTTCAGCGAACGGCACGTTTTCAGCCCAGATCGCTGCCTCCATGACCGGGCCATTGCGCCAGTTGCGCGGACGGCCTGGACCGGCGTTGTAGGCCGCTGCCGCCAGTGGCATCGAGCCGGCAAAGTCGTCCAGCACCAGCTTCAGATAACCGGTGCCGATGGCGATATTGGTCTCGCGGTCGGTAATCTGGTCGGCGGTGAAGTTGGCCAGGCCAATTTTTTTCGCGGTCCAGCGCGCGGTGGCCGGCATGACCTGCATCAGCCCGGACGCCCCGACATTGGAGCGCGCGTCCATGATGAAGCGGCTTTCCTGCCGGATCAGGCCGTAGACATAAGCCGGGTCGAGCCCGATCTGCGTGGCGCGCTTGACCACCGTGGCCTGGTGCGGCATCGGAAACCGCTGCGCGAAGTCAACGCTGGTGCGCGTGCGCTCGCTGGTGTTGATGCAGCGGTCCCACACTTCGTGCTGGCAGGCCAGGTCGGCAGCGGCCAGCAGCGCGCGCTCGTCCATGCCGCCGCGTTCATGCAAATTGGTGCTGTAGTTCCACTCCCGCACACCGTCGGCGCGCAATCCGATGGCAATCGCATACAGGGCCCGATGCAAACCCGGATGGAGTCGCGCGGCTTCTTTCTCGGGTGCCGTGACCGCTGCCGGGCGTTCCGGCACGCTGATCTTCAGGCCCAGTTCCTCCAGTGCGAGTTGTTCGTAGAAACCGCGTACGCTGGCAATACTTTCGAGCAGGCGGCTGGCTTCGGCACGATCGGCCTCGGAGCGCCCCGCGCTCAGCAATGCCCGTGCGCGCCAGTAGGTCCAGACCGGTTCCTTGCGCTGGGTGTCACCCATTGCCGCGGTCGCGTCCAGCACATGTCCCCAGGCACCCACGCGCAACGCCGCACGCACCTTCCAGGCCAGGTGGTCGTCGTGCATGAACTTGTCCTGGGCATTGCCGAAATAGCTGATGGCGCTGTCCGACAGGCGCATCGCCGCGCGCTTGCCAATCACGCCCCAGACCCAGCTACGCTCCTCTTGCGTCAGCTGGGTTTTCCAGCGCAGTTTTTCCATCTGGGCCGCCGCCTGTGCCGGGTCTTCTACGGCCAGGCGGATCATGGCCAGAGTGACCAACTCCTTGGTGCGCGGCAGCAAGGCGGTCAGCTTTTCGTCCAGGTACCGCGCCGGGTTGGCGTAAATCGTATTCACCTTGAGCGCCCAATCCGGGTTGAGCAAGCCGACCGCCTGGGTGGCAATACGCAAGCGCTCGTTTTCCATACCCAGCCGGGCCCGTAGCCAGACCGCATGGGGTTTGAGCTTGCCGGCCTTGAGTTGCTGTTCGGCGGCCGTGGCACATCCGTCTTCGGCATCGCGTTGCGCCAACCAGAACTCCTGCACCCGTCCTGTCACATCGACTTCGCCGGCATTGAACTCGGTCAATAACGCGTAACAACGCACCGATCGGTCGTCGTTCATGCGAAACCTGGCGTACTCGGCCGTGAATGCGGCCCAGTCGCGCCTTTGCCCCAGCAACAGCAACCAGTCGTTGCGCAGCCGGTCCTCCTGGTAGGTGCCCGCGAAACGCGTCAGGAAGTCCTGCACTTCGTTTGGCGTGGCTTCGTCGAGCCGGACCCGCAACTCCCAATAAGCGGCCCAGGGTTCCAGCGTGTGGCCACGCACCTGCGGCAACAGGGCCGCCAGACGTTTGCGATCGGACTTCTTGAATGCCTCGGCCAGCGCCAAAATGGCGTCGTCGGCCCGAGCGGTTTCCCTGCTCTGGGACAGCACCTGCGTGGCCGGCCAGACCAGTATCAGGGCGGCCATGGTGATCGATGTCAAAATGGCTCGGAACTGCATGTGGGGATTATGGACAACTCCGACGACAAGAAAACGCTGGAAAAGAAAGCCCTTCGCAAGGCACTTATCGAACAACGATTGAATCTGCCGGACCGCCAACGGCGCGCCAATGTGCTGCAAGACGTGATGCGCATCTGGCTGGTCGGCCGGCCCGATACGGTGATTGGCGCCTATTGGCCGATCAAGGGGGAGTTTGACCCCTTGCCGGCCTTGCACCGCTGGAAGGAAGATGGCGAGTTGCTCGAACAGCCGCAGCCGCGGCGTATCGGATTGCCGGTGGTCGACAAGGTGCACAAGACCCTGGTGTTTCATGTCTGGTACCCGGGCTGCCAGATGGAGGAAGACGCTTATGGCATTCCCAAACCCAAAGACACCGAAGTGATCGTGCCGACCGTGCTTTTTGTGGCCTGTGTCGGTTACGGGCCAGGTGGTTACCGGCTCGGCTACGGTGGTGGTTTTTACGACCGCACCTTAGCCACGCTGCAGCCGCGGCCGTACACCGTGGGTCTGGGTTTTACCAGTGGCTTCCTGCCGGATTTCGAACCCGAGCCACACGACATCGCGCTGGACGCGATCCTGAACGAAAACGGCGCGGTCTGGCCGGTCTAGGCCAATTCGCCAATCGCCACCCGGGTCAGTGCGGCCTGGGCTTGCAGCCAGTGGCAAAAAGCCCCGATCTCGGGCCGTGCGGCGGCACGCGGGCCAACTATCAGCCAATAAGCCAGTGGTGAATCAAGCCGCATGCCGGCAAGCACCTCGACCAGGTCGCCACTTGCCAGGCTGTCGGCGACCAGTGGCATGCGGGCCAGCGCAATACCCTGACCGGTCAAAGCGGCCTGCGCGATCTGGTGCGCGTAGTTGAAATACAACCAGCGTTTGGGCTCCAGGTGTTTGAAGTCGTGGGCATCGAGCCAACGCCGCCAGGCCAGCAACTCCAGGTTGCGGTTGCGGTGACCGTCGCTGGCTTCGATCAGCGCGAAATGCGCCAGGTCGTTGCCGCGTTTAAGCGCGCGGCCACTCTTCAGCAGCCATGGGCTCGCGACTGGCGTAAGTTGTTCACCGAACAGGCGCACCGCGTTGGCGGGCACGCTGCCCGGGCGTGCGTAGCGCAACGCAATGTCCACGTCGGCGGTGTCCATGTCAACCGGTATATCGCTGGCGTCGATGCGAATGTCGATGTCGGGGTGGTCGCTCTGAAACGCTTCCAGCCGGGGTATCAGCCACATCGACGCAAACGACGCCCAGGTGCTTATGGCCACGCTTTTGCGGCCCGCGCTGCGTCGGATCGTGCGCACCGCGCCATCCAGCCGCTCCAGCGAAGGCACGACCGCGCGCAGCAATTGGGCGCCGGCGCCGGTGAGTTCGACGGCACGGGTGTGGCGCAGGAACAGGGCGACACCGACTTCTTCTTCCATCGCCTGGATCTGCCGGCTGACGGCGCTTTGGGTCAGCGACAGTTCTTCCGCGGCGGCGCGAAAGTTGAGATGCCGGGCAACCGCCTCGAAGGCGCGCAGGTGGCCGGCGGAAATCGGCCGGGTGCGCAGGTGGTTCTCGGAATGTTGCATACGCGCGCAAGACCTTAATTAATGCAATTTTGGAATGAATAGTGTAGCGCGATTTCATTGGACCGAAACTGGATTTGACAGGATGATAAAGCCCTGATCGGTTCAAAAGGAGAAAACGCCATGGCTTCCAATACTGCGCTGAAATTGCATCAATCCCGACCCGGAGTCTCAGTCCCCGGCTGTTGGAAACTGGCGCCCGAGCGTGCGTTCACGCTCAAGCCGGACCAGGCCGGCACATTGCGTATTACCCAGGGCCGGTTGTGGGCAACATTGGATGGCCCGCATCACGGCCCGGCCAACGACTGGGGTGACGTGGTGCTGCATGCCGGCGCACAACTGACGCTGGCGCCGGGCCGGCAAGTTGTGGTCGAGCCGTTTGGGAACGCCGTCAACGAGCCGGTTTACTTCAGTTGGGAGCCGTCGGTGGCGCCGGAGAACCAAGCCCCTGGACGGCTGTTGTCCAGGTTTGCGGCAGCCCTGAAGTATTTCGTTGCCGGCAAGGGCAGGGTGTTGTCCCGGTTTGAATCGAATCAACCCTGAGCACGCGCCTTGCGTGCGCGCGGTTTGGCTGGCACCGCGCGCGCCTTCAAGGCGCTAGCGTGCGCCATAGCGGCCCAGGGGGCCATCGCGTGGGTGGAGTCCATCGCCTCGATCGGCGCGCTGTAGTAGTTCATGCCACGCGCCACTGGCGTACCGCCTTGGTGCATGGTGTAGGTAAAACGTTCGCAGTGGGCTGCCTCGAATACGCTGCGGGTTACATCGTCGACCTTTAGCCACAGCTTTTCACCCGCTCCCAGGTCGGCGATGATGGCGATTGTCAGGCCGTCGAGCCGCAAACCCCAGCCGCCGAACATGCGTTTGGCATCACATTGGCCGACGCTGGCGAGCAATTCACGGCAGTAGTCGGCGAAGTCGCGTGTGCTGGCCATTGGCGCAGTGTAAGTGCGGATCGCGACAATAGGCCCATGGCGCGCCCCAAATCCGCTTCCCACGAACTCAGGCGCGACGAGATTCTGGATCGGGCGGCGCAGTGTTTCGCACAGCGCGGTTATCCGGCCGCTTCGATGAACGACATCGCTGCCGCCAGCGGCACATCCAAGGCGCGCCTGTACCACTATTACGGCGCCAAGGAAGCGATTCTGTTCGACCTGCTGGACCGCTACACCCAGCGCCTGCTGGCCATCATCGGGCAGGTCGAAGCTACGGCGCAACGCCGCGGCCTGGACGATCGGGCGGCGCTGCATGCGTTGATCCGCGGCTTCCTGCTGGAGTATGAAAACTCCGCCACCCGGCATGTGGCCCTGTTGCACGACACCCAGTTCCTGGGTCAGGTGCAACGCGAGCTGATCCTGAACCGCCAGCGCGACCTGGTGTCGGTCGTCACGCGTTTCCTGCGCCGTGCCTACCCGGCGCGCGTGACGGCAGCCAACCAGACCGCGGTGACGATGATGTTGTTTGGCATGATCAACTGGACCTTCACCTGGTTGCGGCCAGGCGGGGCGATGAGTTACGCGGCGTTTGCCGAGGAAGTCATCACCACGCTGGAGCGCGGGCTGGCTTGACGGACGTGCGTGAATCGTGGCGAAGTCGGTCCTCGCCAGTTTTAGTAACCGCCGCGGGCGTCGAGCAACGCGCCAATAACGTAAGACGCAGCAGGTGATGCGAGCCACAAAATCACTTCGGCGATTTCTTCCGGTGTACCAAAGCGGCCCACCGGTATGGCGTTCTTCAGCGCGGCCATCTGTTGGGCGGAACGATGCTCATGAATCTCGGTGCTGATGACGCCCGGTCGAACCGCGTTGACTCGAATACCCTCCAGCGCAACTTCTTTTGAAAGTCCGATGGTCATCGTGTCAAGTGCGCCTTTGCTCGCGGCGTAGTGAATCCAGGTGTTCGGTGTCCCGTGCACGGCGGCACCTGACGATACGTTGATGATCGACCCACCGTGTCCGCCATGGCGCGTCGACAGACGCCGGATGGCTTCGCGGGCTGACAGGAACGCTCCGACGATGTTCACGCGGCACACCTGCTCGATCGCGGCGGCACTCAGGTCTTCCATGCGCGACATTCCGCCTGTCACGCCTGCGTTGTTGACCAGTACCTGCAATCTGCCAAATCGATCAACAGCCTCAAAGCCGCGCATCAGCGCATTCTCATCGGCGACGTCGGCCCGCACGGCCAGGGCACTTCCCCCGGCGGCTTCTATGCTGCTAACCACCTTCGCTGCCTGGTCTTCGCCGGCGCGGTAAAAAAATGCCACCGGGTAGCCGTGTTTCGCCGCCAATACGGCTGTTGCCGCACCGATGCCTCGGCTGCCACCGGTCACCAGAAAGACGCCCTTTTCCTGCATTCGACGGCCTCCTGCCAGGCCTTCAACTATCGACTTTGATGCCCCGGTCGCGAATTAGCTTGGTCTCGGTTTCGATGGCAACACGCAATTGCTGCTCGAATTCAGCCGGTGATTTGTTGAGCTGCAGACGGTGGGCCAGCGAATCGAGCATGGCCAGCAGCTCAGGGCTTTGCGCCCCCTCGGTGATGGCTTTGTGCAGTACGGCCACGATTTCCGGCGGCGTTTTGCGCGGCACACCGTAGAACAACAAGGTGTTGTATTCCCAGTTGGGCAAAACGGTCTCGGCCACCGTGGGCGCATCGGGCAAACCGGGCAGCCGTTTGGCCGAGGTCATGGCCAGAACACGCACCTTGCCGGCCTTGGCCATCGGCAGTACGCTGCCGATGTAAGCCGACGCGAAGTCGATCTGTTTGGCTACCACCGCCAGCGTGGATTCCAGACCCGACTTGTACGGAATGTGGTTGACGTCCAGGCTGGTTCCCAATGACGTGCGGAACACCTCGAAAGCCATGTGGGCCGGAGAGCCCAGACCCCCGGTGCCCATGGAGATACGGCCGGGCTGGTCCTTGATCGCTTTGATCAGGTCCGCCAAGCCGCGGTAAGGTGAATCCGCTGGCACGATAAAGGCGAATGGCGCGGTGGCGATATTCGTGATGGGCGCGAACTGGCCCAGCAAATCAAACTGCTTGTAGAGCGTCTGATGGGTGATGTGGCCGCTGGCCATGAAGCCGATGGTGTAACCGTCCGCCGCCCCCGACGCCACCGAAAGCGCGCCGGTCAAACCAGCGGCGCCGGTTCGGTTCTCGACCACCACAGGCACTTTCAGGTCTTTCGACATTTGTAGTGCCAGCAAGCGGGTGATCACGTCGGTACCGTCACCGCCCGGGTAGGGCACCACGATGCGGATGGTCCGGTTCGGGAAGTTTGCCTGGGCGAAAGCTCCGTTGACGCCGACGAACGGCACAAGAAGGGCCGCGCCGCAAAACTTGCGTCGATGTTGACTGATCATGATGGTCTCCAGAGGGTCGGTTGCGGACTGATTGGTGAATCTTGCGCCAGGCCCAGCCAGGAAACTGTCAAAAATCAGACATATCTCGAATTCATGCCATGACGATGGTGCTCAGTGCCTGCTCATCCAGGATGATGAAGTGCGAATACGTCATCTCGATAATGCCGTCACGTTCGAGTTGCTTGAGTTCGCGGTTGACGCTCTGGCGCGTACGCCCGAGCATGTCGGCAAATTCATCCTGCGACAGCTTGAGCGTGATCGCCACCCCCCGATCGCGCGGCAGCCCGTAGGACGCCATCAAGGTCAGCAGCATCCGGGCGCAGCGCGCACGCAATGGCAGCAGCGCGTTGTCGGATACGCTTTCGTACAACACGCGTGAGCGCCGGCAAAGCACCTGGGCCATCAACCGGGCCAGCCCTGGCTGCCGGTCAATGGCATCCAGAAAGATTTGCTTGGGAATCAACAATACGGTCGTCTCGGCATGCGCGCAGGCATCATGGATCGCACACTGGTCGTCCATGATCGGAATCAGGTTCATCGGCTGGCCTGGTTCCAGGCAGGTCATGATATGGCGCTTGCCGCTGGCGGCCGTCATGCTCACATCGAGCGTCCCGTCGATCACTACACATAACGAGGTGACAACATCTCCGCGCCGGCAGAGCGCCTGGCCGCGGCTGATCAGATGCAACTCTCCGGCATCGACAAAACAGTCGAGCGTGGCAGGGTCGAAGCCAGCAAACCATTGGGACCGCTTCAACACGCCGCGCGCCAGTGCGTAATGAGACGGGCGTGCGGTATGTATCATCTTTTTGACAGATTTAGGTGAGGGCCCCCTGGAGAATCCTAGCATCGTTTCGATCGATGCATCAATTGGAGACTGCCATGGAAGAAGACCGGTTCAATATCCCAGCGTCAGGTTACCTGGAGGCACTACGACGCAACAAAGTGGATTACTTTGTGACCGTACCCGATTGGGTACAACTCGCCTTGCACACCCGCATCGAGGCCGGTGTCGAAGGAATCAAGCTAATCCGTTGCTGCAACGAAGACCAGGCGGTTTGTGTATCGGCAGGGTTGCGCATCGCCGGCAAGAATCCCGTTGTCGTGGTGCAGAACCAGGGCATTTATGGCTGCGTCAACTCGATTCGCGCGGTCGGCCTCGACGCCAGCCTGCCGATCGTTTTTCTGGTGGGCCAGTTTGGTCGTGAGTTTTCCAACTTCGGCAAGAACCCGGCCATGTCGCGCCGCAACACAGTCCGTTATCTCGAGCCGGTACTGGACGCGATGAGCGTGCGTTATTGGCGTCTGGAGGAGGAAAAGGACCTGCGCCACATCGACGACGCCTTCGGTTTTGCACTCGAAGCCAAACGCCCGGTCGCTTTGCTGGTCGGCGCACCGACCGGCTGGAACTGAACAGGAGATCAGCATGAATATTCTTACCGCTTGTGAAATCATCGGCCGCGCGCGCGGCGACGCTGTCCTGGTTGCCACCATGGGTTCGATGGTCGCCTTCGACAAACTGGGTGCCCAGCAGCCGCGCCTGAGTTCGGTACCGCTGATGGGCGGTGCACCCAGCCTGGGCTTGGGTATCGCGTTGGCCAAGCCGCAGTGCAAAGTGGTTGTGGTGGATGGGGATGCGAGCTTGTTGCTGCAATTGGGAGGCCTGGTTACCGTGGCCGGTCAGCAGCCGGGCAACTTTTACCATTTTGTGATGCACAACGGCACGCAGTTCACCGGATTGTCGAATCTGCCGCTGCCAGGTGAACAGCGGGTTGACTTCGCGGCCATGGCCCAAGCGGCCGGTTATGCGAAAAGCTTGAAATTCTCCGAGCAGCAGACGTTCCAGGACGCAATCGAAGGCATTCTTGCCGGCGTCGGCCCGACGATGATCGAACTGATCATCGAGCCCGATGCGCCGACTTTCACACCCGTGAATCCGCAGAAGGACTGGACCGACTTGCAGTTCACCCGCATGGGCGACGAGGCACGCCGCCTCAGCGCCTGGCTGCAGACCAGGTGAGTGCCATGCTGCAACGATTTGACTATATCGTGGTGGGATCCGGCTCCGCAGGCGCGACGCTCGCAACCCGACTTTGTCAATCCGGCAAACGTGTGCTTCTTCTGGAAGCGGGTGGTCCCAAGGAGAAAGATTTCTGGGTCCGGGTACCGCTTGGAATTGCAAAAATCCTTTCCAACCCGGACTATGTGTGGAAGTTCAACACCGAACCGCAGTCGACACTAGCCGGACAAAGCATCTACTGGCCACGCGGACGGCTGCCGGGCGGGTCTAGCTCCGTCAACGGCATGATCTTCTCGCGCGGAGAACCAGCGGAGTTTGACCATTGGCGCGATCTTGGCAACGTCGGTTGGGGCTACGAGGACTTGCTGCCCTACTTCAAGCGGCTAGAGTCGACCATCGTCGGAGACAACCGGTTTCGTGGCCGTGGCGGTCCGATATCGGTGGTATCTCTTGCCGGTGATCGCGATGCGTTGTCCGATGCTTTCTTGTTGGCTTGCCAGCAAGCGGGAATTCCCGCCACGCCCGACTACAACGCAAACCAGTACGAAGGCGTCAGCTATCTTCAACTGTCCACTCGCAAGGGTCAGCGCAGCAGCACCGCCGAAGGTTATCTGCAACGCCAACCGAATGCGAACCTGACACTTCAGACCCATGCCCTCGCCACCCGCTTGTTGCTGGAAGGGCGCCGCGCGGTGGGTGTCGAATACCTGCTCGGAAGCGAGACCCGCCAGGCTTATGCCGATTGCGAAGTCATCGTTTCCGCCGGGCCGATCAAGTCACCGCAACTGCTGGAGTTGTCTGGCATCGGCGACGCTGCCTTGCTGCAAAAACTGGGAATTCCGGTGGCGCACCATCTACCCGGGGTGGGCGAGAACCTGTCGGACCATCTGCAGTCGCGTATTACCTTTGCTTGCACCCAATCCATCACGCTAAACGAAATTGTCGCCAACCCCCTGCGCCAGGCGTGGATGGGAGCCAAGTACCTGGCTACCCGGCGCGGCCTGATGGCCACGCCTTCGTGCACGGTGCACGCGTTGGCGCGAACGTCTGCCACTCAGACCCGGCCCAGAGTCAAGATTCAGCTCCATCACCTGAGCGGTAAAGACCGCTTCGAGGTGGCCGACCCGAGTAATGGAAGTGGCCTCGACACGCATCCGGGATTTTCAATCGGCTTTTTTCAGTTGCGACCAGAGTCACGCGGCTATGTGCATTCACGCACCGCCGATGCGCGGCAGGATCCTGTTATCGAGCCCCGTTATCTGGACCGGGAAGAAGATCGTCAGGCCATGCTCGACGCGTTGCGCCTTGCGCGCCGGGTCATGCAGCAGAGCGCCGTAGCGCCTTTTGTCGAACGCGAAACCCGGCCTGGCATAAGCGTCACATCCGACGAGGAGTTTTTGGCTTACATCAAGCAGTCAGGTCAGACCTCGTTTCATCCCGTCGGCACCTGCAAGATGGGGAGTGACGGTATGGCGGTGGTCGATTCAACCTTGAAAGTTCACGGCATGGCGTCGCTGCGCGTCGTGGATTCGTCGATCATGCCGACGATCCCCTCGTCGAACACCAACGCGGCTTCGATTATGGTCGGCGAGAAAGCCGCCGATCTCATCTTGTCGAGACTTCCCTAATTTACGACATCGTTCGAGCGTAGCCTGCGCGTCGCTGGTCGCAAAAGCCGTCGGTGTGCCCGCCATGCATGCGGCTAGGAGTTGTGCGCCAGGGCCATACTCAAGTTTGGCCTGAGCAACACGGCCGGCACTCAAAACCGCGCTCGTCAATTATCAGCTTGGACCGGTCCGCGTCACCGAGCACCTGCAGCGCCACGGGATCCGCGCGGTCGCGCGGTACGGGTCGGTTTTTGCGCCGATCAGAACGTCGCGGATCTCGCCTTGCAGGCCGCAGCCATGTTCCGCCACCGCCGCCACAGTCCGTATTGCAATCGTATGCAATCTGGTTAGAATATGCACATTGATCCGGTACTAATCCCGATTCCTGCAGCGAAACTCAAATTGGAAAGGCTTAATTAACATGATCACAGACGCGGAGAACCTGGCCAACAAGCGCCTTGTTCAGTCAGCGATGAATACGATTGCAGAGTCGAGCACGGGTTCGCTCGGCGCCGCTCTCGCCAAGTTTTACCACCCTGATGCGTTATGGCGCGGCTCCCACCCGTGGAATGAAATCAAGGGCGTCGAGGCGATCGAACGGGTGGTGTGGGGGCCACTGCTGCATTCCTTCCCGGACCTGGAGCGGCGTGACGACATCATCATGGGTGGCGACTACGAAGGCCGAGCCTATGTCGGCGCGGTCGGGCACCTGGCGGGCACGTTCAGACGCGACTGGAACGGCATTCCGGCCACCGGCAAAGTCATCTATCTGCGTTACGGTGAGTTCCATCAGGTGGCCAATGGAAAAATTGTCCACAGTACCGTGTTAATGGACGTGATGGACTTCATTCGCCAGGCCGGCTTCTGGCCGATTGCGCCCAGCCTGGGTTATGAGGGCATGTGGTCCGGGCCAATTACGGGCGATGGATTGGTGCTGCAAGCGCAAGACCCGGCTGAATCGGCCACCAGTCTGAAGCAGGTACTCGACATGCACGCTTCTCTGGGTGGTTATGACGATTCGAAGATGAAAGGCCGGGAAGGTCTGCTCACCATGCCGCAGGTCCAGTATTGGCACCCCAAGATGATGTGGTACGGCCCGTCCGGCATCGGCACCACACGCGCGCTGGAAGGATTTGTCGACCAGCACCAGTTGCCGTTCCGGATTGCGTTTCCGAATCGTAGCGGTGGCAACCACTATGTGCGCATCGGGGATGGCAAATACGCCGCGACCGCCGGCTGGCCCAGTGTGCGAGCCGATCATCTGGGTGGCGATTGGCTGGGCTTGTCACCCACCGGGCGCAAGGTCACGATGCGCGTGATGGACTTCTATCTGTGCCACGAGGGCCTGATTCGCGAGAACTGGGTTCCGATCGACATCATCAACCTGTTGCTGCAGATGGATGTGGACGTCCTGGCCCGTGTGCGGAGCCAGTTTGGCAAGCGCAGCGCTAGTCAAGACGCCGCGCAAACACAAATTTGACACTAGGGAAAGTACCTAGTAAAAAAGTCCATTTCGATGTTACATTGCATACGTATGCAAAATGCTTTCACGATTTCATTCATGAACTACCAAAGGTCTTGATTACCATGATTCGTTATTTGAAAAGGGGCAAAGACGCCCAGCAACGCGCCGACGACGATGTGCAGGTTCGCGCCACCGTTGAAGGCATTTTGAAAGACGTGCAACAGCGCGGCGACGACGCCGTGCGCGATTACAGCCGCAAATTTGACAGTTGGGACCCGGCCAGTTTCACACTGTCGCTGGGCGAGATCGAGTCGGCCGTCAAGAAGCTTTCGGCGCGCGAGGTCGAAGACATCCGGTTCGCGCAAAAACAAATCCGCAACTTTGCCCAGATTCAGCGCGACAGCATGCAAGACGTGGAAGTTGAAACCATGCCCGGCGTAATCCTCGGGCACAAGAACATACCGGTCAACGCTGCCGGTTGTTATGTGCCGGGCGGCAAGTACCCATTGATCGCCTCGGCGCACATGAGTGTGCTGACGGCCAAGGTGGCGGGTGTAAAACGCGTGGTTTCCACCGCGCCACCGTATCAGGGCGCGCCGCATCCGGCGATCGTGGCGGCGATGCATTTTGCCGGCGCCGACCAGATTCTGGTGCTTGGCGGCGTGCAGGCGGTGGCCGCGATGGCCCTGGGCACGCAGTCGGTAGCGGCGGTGGACATGCTGGTCGGACCAGGCAACCAGTACGTGGCCGAAGCCAAACGCCAACTTTACGGCCGCGTGGGCATCGACCTTTTTGCCGGGCCGACCGAGACGCTGGTGATTGCGGATGACAGTGTGGACGGGGAGCTCTGCGCGGTAGACCTGCTGGGCCAGGCCGAACACGGCCCCACGTCGCCGGCGGTATTGTTGACGACCTCCGAAAAATTGGCCAAAGACACCATGGCCGAGGTCGAGCGTCAGCTAAAGATTCTTCCCACCGCCGCCATCGCTGCCAAGGCCTGGGAGGTGTATGGCGAGGTGATCGTGTGCGACAGCGATGCAGAAATGCTGGCCAAAGCGGACGAGCTTGCGTCCGAGCATGTGCAAGTCATGACGCGTGACCCGGACTATTTCCTAAAGAACATGACCAATTACGGCGCCTTGTTCCTGGGCCCGCGCACCAACGTGAGTTTTGGCGACAAGGTCATCGGCACCAACCACACCTTGCCGACCAACAAAAACGCGCGTTACACCGGTGGTTTGTGGGTTGGCAAGTTTCTCAAGACCTGCACCTACCAGAAGGTGCTGACCAACGAGGCCTCCGCGCTGGTGGGTGAATATTGTTCGCGCCTGTGCCATATGGAAAACTTTGCCGGCCACGGCGAGCAAGCCAATATCCGGGTGCGGCGTTACGGTAAACGTGCGCAAGTGCCGTGGTACCAGCCAGTGCCGGCCGAGGCTTGATCAAAACCAACTACCTAGCCACCGAGTGAGCAGGCCAGCATGA